>NZ_CP049780.1:2208555-2508555 GCF_011193355.1 Streptomyces sp. JB150 | reverse complement strand
CTGCTGGCCGCCGGCACGCCCGGCAAGCGGATGGCGCTGCCGAACGCGCGCGTGCTGATCCACCAGCCGTACAGTGAGACCGGCCGCGGTCAGGTCTCCGACCTGGAGATCGCCGCCAACGAGATCCTGCGGATGCGCTCGCAGCTGGAGGAGATGCTGGCCAAGCACTCCACGCAGCCGGTCGAGAAGATCCGCGAGGACATCGAGCGCGACAAGATCCTCACGGCCGAGGACGCGCTGCAGTACGGCCTGATCGACCAGATCATCTCCACCCGCAAGATGAACAACGCCGCGGTCCGCTGACGCGGACACCGTAGGATGTGCCGCCCCTTGGCACAGCGCACTTCGAAGTGAACCGCGCCAAGGGGGGCCCGAACGGGGGGCTCGGCAAGGTACCGTCGGACATAAGGCAGCACCAGGAGCCGCTGGACGTTTGCGTCCAGTCGTCTCCCAGGCGAAGGGGAAGCACACCGTGGCACGCATCGGTGACGGCGGCGATCTGCTCAAGTGCTCGTTCTGCGGCAAGAGCCAGAAGCAGGTCAAGAAGCTCATCGCAGGCCCCGGTGTGTACATCTGCGACGAGTGCATCGACCTCTGCAACGAGATCATCGAGGAAGAACTCGCGGAGACCAGTGAGGTCCGCTGGGAGGAACTGCCCAAGCCGCGCGAGATCTACGAGTTCCTCGAGGGGTACGTCGTCGGCCAGGAGGCCGCGAAGAAGGCCCTCTCGGTGGCGGTCTACAACCACTACAAGCGCGTCCAGGCGGGCGAGAACGGCGGCAGCCGCGAGGACGCCATCGAACTGGCGAAGTCCAACATCCTGCTGCTGGGCCCCACGGGCTCGGGCAAGACGCTGCTGGCCCAGACCCTGGCGCGGATGCTGAACGTCCCGTTCGCCATCGCCGACGCGACGGCGCTCACGGAGGCGGGGTACGTCGGCGAGGACGTCGAGAACATCCTGCTGAAGCTGATCCAGGCGGCGGACTACGACGTCAAGAAGGCCGAGACCGGGATCATCTACATCGACGAGATCGACAAGGTCGCCCGTAAGAGCGAGAACCCGTCGATCACCCGCGACGTCTCGGGCGAGGGCGTCCAGCAGGCCCTGCTGAAGATCCTGGAGGGCACCACCGCCTCGGTCCCGCCGCAGGGCGGACGCAAGCACCCGCACCAGGAGTTCATCCAGATCGACACGACGAACGTGCTGTTCATCGTGGGCGGTGCCTTCGCCGGCCTGGAGAAGATCATCGAGTCGCGGGCGGGCGCCAAGGGCATCGGCTTCGGCGCGACGATCCGCTCCAAGCGCGAGCTCGAGTCCAAGGACCAGTTCGAGGACGTCATGCCCGAGGACCTGGTCAAGTTCGGCATGATCCCCGAGTTCATCGGCCGGCTCCCGGTGATCACGAGCGTCCACAACCTGGACCGCGAAGCGCTCCTGAAGATCCTGGTGGAGCCCCGCAACGCGCTCGTCAAGCAGTACCAGCGCCTCTTCGAACTCGACGGCGTGGAACTCGACTTCGAACGCGAGGCCCTGGAAGCCATCGCCGACCAGGCCATCCTCCGCCAGACCGGCGCCCGCGGCCTGCGCGCCATCATGGAGGAAGTCCTGATGTCGGTGATGTACGAGGTCCCGTCCCGCAAGGACGTGGCCCGCGTGGTCATCACCGCCGACGTAGTCCACTCCAACGTCAACCCGACCCTGATCCCACGCGACGCGCGGGGCCGGGGGCCGGGGGAGCAGAAGACGGCGTAGCCAAGTTTCATACGGCAAGGGGGCACCTGACGATCGAGGTCAGGTGCCCCCTTTGCCGTACATCTTCAGGCGACCCTCGTTTTGGATCAAGTCAAGCTTCCGACACGTGCTTGTGTCATGTGCTCGCAAGGTGATCTTGTGGTCACCGTTAGGGGTGACCGCCCTACGAGCAAGGAAAGACGGAGGGACAAGACGTGAGAATAAAGCGAGCCCTGGCGGCGGCCAGTTTGACCGCTGCGGCAGTGGTGCTGCCCATCACGGTGGCGGCACCGGCACAGGCTAGCGCCGCGGATTGCCAGAACTACCTGGCGAGCAAGGGCTACCTCGTTGGTCCGAAGGTCAAGGATGCTTGCGGGCAGACCGGGATCAGCGGCTATCAGGCCTGTGTCCAGAGGCTCGTGAACGCCGGCGTCCGGGCCGAGTACGCGTTCATAGCGTGCAACATGCGCTGAACTTGACTCAGGACATGAAGAGGATAGGCGTTCACGCAATCGCACGTGAGGCGGCCTGCGTGCAAGCCTCGTAGTTCGTCAAGCCTGCCAGCGCGTTGCGGCTCACCCAGTCGACGATTGGGTGAGCCGCAACCTTGATGCCGACATTCGGTCAGGCCTTGACGCGGACTTCCTTGCGGAACTTGGCGGCGATGTCGGCCGCGGCCGCCTGGTCGGTCGGCTTCTCGGCGGCCATGCTGGCGACGTCCATCGGCATCACCATGCCCATGGTGCTGTGGTCGCTCCAGACGCAGATGGTCACGTTCATCTCGCTCGGGCCCGAGGACGTGCCGGACGAGGAGCCACTGAGGTCGCTCTTGATGTCCTGGCACTTGAGGACCGCGCCCTCGGCGTTGTCGTAGGACTTGGCCTCTCCGACGAGGGTGGCCTCAGAGTCGCTCTTCTTCGACTCCGTCTCCATGTAGGCGAAGAAGGCGTCGACGACCTTCTCGGGATCCTCGATCTCGCCGTAGACGCCGCCGAACTGGATGAGCTTCTGCGCCAGCGGGTTGTCCTTGTTGCCCGCCTGGTACTGAGCTTCGACGTCCGTGGGGTTCTTCACGCCCCACTTCTCAGCGTCCTTGATGTCGTCGCCCGTCATCGTGTCGCTGTCGTCGCTCTTCTTCTTGTACTCGCCGAGCACCGTCGCTGGCGTCGTCAGCTTGTGGGGGCCGTCGTCCGCGATGTCGGAGCCGCCGCCGCTGCCCCCCGCCAGGAGGAAGTACGCGCCGACCGCGATCGCCGCCACGACCGCGACCGCGCCGATGACGAGGCCCGTCTTCTTCTTGCCGCCGGCCGGGACGGGGGGCTGGGGCGCGCCGTAGGGGGCCTGGCCGTAGGGGGGCTGCTGGGGCGGGACGCCCTGGGGCTGCTGCGGGTAGCCGTAGCCGGGCTGCGGCTGGGTGGGCTGCTGGGGGTAGCCGTAGCCGGGCTGGGGTGCCTGCGGCTGCTGGCCGTAGGGGCCCGGCTGACCGTACGGTCCGGGCTGCTGGGGCTGCCCGCCGTACGGGCCCGGCTGGTTGTAGCTCATTACTGGGTTCCCCTCCAGATGCTTATGCGTACCTGACATCCTGGCGCAGGCGGCCGGAACCCACCGCATCGGGGTGCGCACTGTTACGAAGGAATCGAGTTTCGGGACCGTGCCGTGACACCCCTAAACTGAGCCCGTGACCGAGAACACTCAGCAGCAGCCGCCAGCGACCACCACCGAACTGCCGACCCAGTACACGCCGGCCGAGGTAGAGGGGAAGCTGTACGAGCGCTGGGTAGAGCGGGGGTACTTCGAGGCGGACGCCAAGAGCGACAAGCCGCCGTACACCATCGTCATCCCGCCGCCGAACGTCACCGGCTCCCTGCACCTCGGGCACGCGTTCGAGCACACGCTCATCGACGCGCTGACCCGCCGCAAGCGGATGCAGGGCTACGAGACGCTGTGGCAGCCGGGCATGGACCACGCCGGCATCGCCACCCAGAACGTCGTCGAGCGCGAGCTGGCCAAGGAGGGCAAGTCCCGCCACGACCTCGGCCGCGAGGCGTTCGTCGAGCGCGTGTGGCAGTGGAAGGCCGAGTCCGGCGGGCAGATCTCCGGCCAGATGAAGCGCCTCGGTGACGGCGTCGCCTGGACGCGCGAGCGCTTCACCATGGACGAGGGCCTGTCCAAGGCCGTCCAGACCATCTTCAAGCGGCTCTACGACGACGAGCTGATCTACCGCGCCGAACGCATCATCAACTGGTGCCCCCGGTGCCTGACGGCCATCTCGGACATCGAGGTCGAGTACCAGGACGACGACGGCGAGCTCGTCTCCATCCGGTACGGGGAGGGGGACGACGCCATCGTCGTCGCCACCACCCGCGCCGAGACGATGCTCGGCGACACCGCCGTCGCGGTCCACCCCGAGGACGAGCGCTACAAGCACCTCGTCGGCCGCGAGATCGAGCTGCCGCTCACCGGCCGCCGTATCCCGGTCGTCGCCGACGAGCACGTCGACCCCGAGTTCGGCACCGGCGCCGTCAAGGTGACCCCGGCGCACGACCCGAACGACTTCGAGATCGGCCGGCGCCACGACCTGCCGTCCATCACGGTCATGGACGAGCACGCCGTCATCACCGCCCACGGCCCCTTCCAGGGCCTGGACCGCCTGGAGGCCCGCTCCGCCATCGTCGCCGCGCTGCGCGCCGAGGGCCGGATCGTCGCCGAGAAGCGGCCGTACGTCCACTCCGTGGGCCACTGCTCGCGCTGCAAGACCACCATCGAGCCGCGCCTGTCCATGCAGTGGTGGGTCAAGGTCGGCCCGCTCGCCAAGGCCGCCGGTGACGCGGTGCGCGACGGCAAGGTCAGGATCCACCCGCAGGAGATGGAGAAGCGCTACTTCGACTGGGTGGACAACCTGCACGACTGGTGCATCTCGCGCCAGCTGTGGTGGGGCCACCGCATCCCGGTCTGGTACGGCCCCGACGGCGAGGTCGTCTGCGTCGGCCCCGACGAGGAGCCGCCGTCCGGCGAGGGCTGGTACCAGGACTCCGACGTCCTCGACACCTGGTTCTCCTCCGGCCTGTGGCCGTTCTCCACGCTCGGCTGGCCGGAGCAGACCGAGTCGCTCGCGAAGTTCTACCCGAACTCCGTCCTGGTCACCGGCTACGACATCCTCTTCTTCTGGGTCGCCCGGATGATGATGTTCGGCCTCTACGCGATGGACGGCACCCCGCCGTTCCACACCATCGCCCTGCACGGCATGGTCCGTGACCAGAACGGCAAGAAGATGTCGAAGTCCTTCGGGAACGTCGTCAACCCGCTGGACTGGATGGACAAGTACGGCTCCGACGCGCTCCGCTTCACCCTCGCGCGCGGCGCCAACCCCGGCGTGGACGTGCCGATCGGCGAGGACTGGGTCCAGGGCTCCCGCAACTTCGCCAACAAGATCTGGAACGCCACCCGCTTCGCGCTGATGAACGGCGCGACGGTCGAGGGCCCGCTGCCGGACGCGTCGACGATGTCGTCCACCGACCGCTGGATCCTCTCCCGCCTGAACTCGGTGGTCGCCGAGGTCGACGCGTACTACGAGGACTACCAGTTCGCGAAGCTCTCCGACGCGCTGTTCCACTTCGCCTGGGACGAGGTCTTCGACTGGTACGTCGAGCTGTCCAAGACCACCTTCCAGGCGGGCGGCGAGCCGGCCGAGGTCAGCAAGCGGGTCCTCGGCGAGGTGCTCGACGTCACCCTGCGGCTCCTGCACCCGGTGGTGCCGTTCGTGACGGAGACCCTGTGGACCACGCTGACCGGCGGCGAGTCCGTCGTCATCGCCGAGTGGCCGAAGGACAGCGGCTTCCGTGACGCCGACGCCGAGCGCGAGATCGAGACGCTTCAGTCCGTCATCACCGAGGTCCGCCGCTTCCGCGCCGACCAGGGCCTCCAGCCCGGCCAGCGGGTCCCCGCCCGGCTCTCCCTCGACGGCACGGCCCTCGCGCCGCACGAGGCCGCCATCCGCCAGCTGCTGCGCCTCCAGCCGGAGGGCGAGGGCTTCTCGGCGACGGCGACCCTGCCGGTCGCGGGTGTCGAGGTCGCGCTGGACCTGTCCGGCGTGATCGACGTGGCGGCGGAGCGCAAGCGCCTCGCCAAGGACCTCGCCGCCGCGCAGAAGGAGCGCCAGCAGGCCGAGGCCAAGCTCGGCAACGAGGCGTTCCTGGCCAAGGCCCCGGACCACGTGGTGGAGAAGATCCGCACCCGCCTGGCCAAGGCGGAGGAGGACATCACCCGCATCGGGGCCCAGCTGGAGAAGCTGCCGCAGGCGTGAGGCCGCGTGCGTGAGGCGCGTACGTGAGGGAGGCCCCCGGTGCAGAGAGAGCGCCGGGGGCCTTCTCCTGCCGGAAGGGGCGCGGGGAACTGCGCGAGCAGCCCCCGCGGCCCGCAGCCGCACGACGCCCCGAGCCGCCCTCTCCGCAGGCGCCGCAAGCCACCGCACGCGTTGTCAGCGCCTCTCCGTAGACTGGCCCCGTGAGCGACATCCCCGGCACCAGCGACCAGAGCGACCAGCCCGACCCCCTCGACTCCTTCGACGAGATCATCGAGGCGGAGACCACCCGTGACCCCGACCTCGCGGTGATCGAGGCCGGCAGCCGCACCCTGCGCACCCAGGGCGGCCCGCCGCAGGCGGACGTGCCCGCGCGGCCGGAGGACCCGGAGGTCGACCAGGCCCTGCGCGAGGTCGAGGCCGAGCTGGCGACCCGCTGGGGCGAGACCAAGCTGGAGCCGTCGGTCACCCGGATCGCGGCGCTGATGGACGTCCTGGGCGAGCCCCAGCGGTCGTACCCGTCGATCCACATCACGGGGACCAACGGCAAGACGTCGACGGCCCGCATGATCGAGGCCCTGCTCGGCGCCTTCGAGCTGCGCACCGGCCGGTACACCTCGCCGCACGTGCAGTCGATCACCGAGCGCATCAGCCTGGACGGCGCGCCGATTACGGCGGAGCGGTTCATCGAGACGTACCGGGACATCAAGCCGTACGTCGAGATGGTCGACGCCTCGCAGGAGTACCGGCTGTCCTTCTTCGAGGTGCTGACCGGCATGGCGTACGCGGCGTTCGCGGACGCCCCGGTGGACGTGGCCGTCGTCGAGGTCGGCATGGGCGGCTCCTGGGACGCCACGAACGTGATCGACGGGGATGTCGCCGTGATCACCCCGATCGACCTGGACCACACCGACCGGCTGGGCGAGACGCCCGGTGAGATCGCCGGTGAGAAGTCCGGGATCGTCAAGCAGGGCGCGACCGTGATCCTGGCGCAGCAGCCGGTGGACGCGGCCCAGGTGGTGCTGAAGAAGGCCGTCGAGGTCGACGCCACGGTGGCCCGGGAGGGCCTGGAGTTCGGCGTGGTGGCCCGGCAGGTGGCGGTCGGCGGTCAGCTGCTGACGCTGCGCGGCCTGGGCGGCGAGTACACCGAGGTGTACCTGCCGCTGCACGGCGCCCACCAGGCGCACAACGCGGCCGTCGCGCTGGCCGCGGTGGAGGCGTTCTTCGGGGTCGGCGCGCAGCGCGCGGAGCCGCTGGACATCGACGCGGTCCGCAAGGCGTTCGCGGCGGTGTCCTCGCCGGGCCGCCTGGAGGTCGTACGGCGCTCGCCGACCGTGGTGCTGGACGCCGCGCACAACCCGGCGGGGGCGCGGGTGACGGCCGAGGCGATCGGTGAGGCGTTCCAGTTCAGCCGGCTCGTCGGGGTGGTCGGCGCGAGCGCCGACAAGAACGTGCGCGGGCTGCTGGAGGCGTTCGAGCCGGTGTTCGCCGAGGTCGTCGTCACGCAGAACTCCAGCCATCGCGCGATGGAGGCCGACGAACTGGCCGCGATCGCCGTCGAGGTGTTCGGCGAGGAGCGGGTACAGGTCGAGCCGCGGCTGCCGGACGCGCTGGAGGCGGCGATCACGCTGGCCGAGGAGGAAGGCGAGTTCGCCGGCGGCGGCGTCCTCGTCACCGGATCCGTCATCACGGTCGGCGAGGCCCGGCTGCTGCTGGGGAAGGGCTGAGGAACCACCCATGCGTACGCTCTGTGCTTCGACGCTGATCGGCGAGTTCTTCATCATCGGCTTCGCCGGGCTGGTCGCGATGAAGGAACCCGGCCTGTCCATGTCGACGGTGTGGACGGTCAGCGGGATCGCGATGTTCCTGTGCCTGGTGCTGTGCGGGATGGTCACCCGGCCCGGCGGCGTCGCCCTCGGGTGGGCGCTGCAGATCGCGCTGATCGCGTCCGGGTTCGTCGTGCCGATGATGTTCGTCCTGGGCGTGGTGTTCGCGGCGCTGTGGTGGGCGTCGGTGCATTTCGGGAGGAAGGTGGACGAGGCGAAGGCCCGATTTGCGGCGCAGGCCGAATCTTCCCAAGCTTCTCAGGCTGACGCTGTGTGACAGCGCCTCCGGGTCGCCCTGTAGCCTCGACCCACCCCGCACAACTTGATCTCAAAGGAGTCCGTCGTGACCCAGCGCACCCTCGTCCTCCTCAAGCCCGACGCCGTCCGTCGTGGCCTGACCGGCGAGATCATCAGCCGTATCGAGCGGAAGGCCGGCTGGCAGATCACCGCGCTGGAGCTGCGCACCCTGGACCAGGAGACGCTGGAGCAGCACTACGGCGAGCACAAGGGCAAGCCGTTCTACGAGCCGCTGGTGGACTTCATGTCCTCCGGCCCGGTCGTGGCGATGATCGTCGAGGGCGAGCGGGTCATCGAGGGCGTGCGGCAGCTGGCCGGGCCGACCGACCCGATCGCCGCCGCGCCGGGCTCCATCCGCGGTGACTACGGCGTCATCGTCCGCGAGAACCTGATCCACGCGTCCGACTCCGAGGAGTCCGCCGAGCGCGAGGTCAAAATCTTCTTCCCCGGCCGCGCCTGACCCCGCCTCCGGGCCGCCCGGTTGCGAATTTTCCAGGGAGTTTTCTGACGGGGCGTCAGCTGCCCCGGGTCGCCGACCAGCCACGGCCGTACGTTTTCGGCCGTGGCTTGGCATATGCCGTGGCGATCGGGGGAACGAACCCCTCCGATGGACCGTCTCCACAAGCGGGGCGGCGCGCCATCTGCTGACAATGGCGAAGACCCTCGCGCGGTTGCCGTGAAGGCGCGTCTACGATGGAGGCACTTCACGTCACAGCACCCACCTCGCCGACCTGACAAGCCTTCAAAAGCTTGGTGGGAAGGCCAGACGAATCCTGATGGGGAACTCAATGTCGTTCATCGGCCGTGACATGGCTGTCGACCTCGGGACCGCCAACACGCTGGTGTACGTCAGGGGTCGCGGGATCGTACTCAACGAGCCGTCCGTCGTCGCGATCAACACCAACACCGGTGGCATCCTCGCGGTCGGTGCCGAAGCGAAGAAGATGATCGGGCGGACGCCGGGCAACATCGTCGCCGTGCGCCCCCTGAAGGACGGCGTCATCGCCGACTTCGAGATCACCGAGCGCATGCTCCGCTACTTCATCCTGAAGATCCACAAGCGGCGGTATCTGGCTCGGCCGCGGGTCGTCGTCTGTGTGCCCTCCGGCATCACCGGCGTCGAGCGCCGCGCCGTCATCGAGGCGTCGTCCCAGGCCGGCGCCCGCCAGGTGCACATCATCGAGGAGCCCATGGCCGCCGCCATCGGCTCCGGCCTGCCGGTCCACGAGGCCACGGGCAACATGGTGGTGGACATCGGCGGCGGCACGACGGAGGTCGCGGTCATCTCCCTCGGCGGCATCGTCACCGCCCAGTCCATCCGTGTCGCGGGCGACGAGCTGGACAACGCGATCATCCAGCACATCAAGAAGGAGTACTCCCTCCTGCTGGGTGAGCGCACGGCCGAACAGATCAAGATCACGATCGGTTCGGCGTACGACCTGGACACCGACGAGCACACCGAAATCCGGGGCCGGGATCTCGTCTCCGGGCTGCCCAAGACCGTCGTCATCTCCGCCGCGGAGGTGCGCAAGGCGATCGAGGAGCCCGTCAACGCGATCGTCGATGCCGTGAAGACCACCCTGGACAAGTGCCCGCCGGAGCTGTCCGGCGACATCATGGACCGCGGAATCGTTCTGACCGGCGGCGGCGCGCTGCTGCGCGGCCTGGACGAGCGGCTGCGGCGCGAGACGGGCATGCCGATCCACATCGCCGAGGACCCGCTGGACAGCGTGGCGCTCGGCTCCGGCAAGTGTGTCGAGGAGTTCGAGGCGCTGCAGCAGGTGCTCGACGCGGCACCGCGCCGATGACCTGTGACGACGATTCCGCCGTACGAGGCCAATCCCTCTCGTGCGGCGGATCGTTGGTATAGGCATAAGCTCACACATCAGTTCCTGTTCACACACCAGTTCCTATGAGGAAGGGCACGGCCGCCGCACGTGAGGGACACACGAGAGAGCCGGCTGCTCCTGGTGCTGCTGATCGCCATCGCGTTCGCGCTGATCACGGTGGACATCCGCGGCGGGGAGGACTCACCGGTCGACGGTGCCCGGCGCGCCGCGGCCACGGTCTTCGGCCCGATCGAGAACGGAGTGGCGTCCGCCGTCGACCCGGTCGGCAACGCGATCGCCGCCGTCCGTGACTCCGGCGAGCGGCACGACCGCATGGCCGAACTGGAACGGCAGAACGCGGCGTTGAAGGCGAAGCTCGGCAGCGACGACCGCACCCGCAGCAGACTCCGGCAGCTCGACGACATGCTGAAGATCGCGGGCCGCGGTCAGTACGGCATCAAGGGCGCCGAGGTCATCGCCATAGGAGCCGCGCAGGGCTTCTCCTGGACCATCACCATCGACGTCGGCGCCAACGACGGCATCAAGCGCGACATGACCGTCCTCAACGGCGACGGACTCGTCGGCCGCGTCACCACCGTCGGCCCGGACACCGCCACCGTGCTGCTCGCCAACGACCCCGACTTCACCGTCGGCACCCGGATGGAGGGCAGCGACGAGCTGGGCTTCGCCGCGGGCCAGGGCGACCGCCCGCTGCGCGTGGAACTCCTCAACGGCAAGGCGCAGATCAAGAAGGGCGACCGCCTGGTCACCTTCGGCTCGCAGGCCGACAAGCCGTTCGTGCCCGGTGTCCCGGTCGGCGTGGTCTCCCGCGTCGACCCCTCCGGCGGCGACCTGACCCGCACCCTGTACGTCACGCCGTACGTCAGCTTCACCAAGCTCGACGTCGTCGGCGTCGTCGTGCAGACACCCGAGAAGGACCCGCGCGACACCGTTCTGCCGCCCAAGCCCAAGCCGACCCCGAGGCCGACTGTGACGGTGACGGTCACCCCGTCGGCCGAGGCGCCCGGCTCCGGCGAGTTCCCGTCGCAAGACCAGTAGGGGGAGCTGACCTTCCATGCGCTTCAACCGGATCCTGCTCTCCTCCGCCCTGGTCGTCGTCGCCCTGGTCTTCCAGGTCAGCGTCCTGGCCCGGCTGCACCTCCCGGGCGCCGTCCCCGACCTGCTGCTGCTCACCGTCCTCGGCCTCGCCCTGGTCTACGGCCACGTCGGCGGCGCCCTCGTCGGCTTCGGCGCCGGACTGCTCGCCGACCTCTCCCCGCCCGCCGACCACGCCGCCGGCCGCTACGCGCTGGTGCTGTGCGTCGTCGGCTACCTGGCCGGACTCGTCAAGCCGGAGAACGGCCGGCTGAAGTCCGCCACCGGCACCATGGCCGTGGTGGCTGCCGCCGCGATCGGCACGACCCTGCTGTACGCCGGGGTGGGCGCCCTCGTCGGCGACACCGCCGCCCGCCACGTCGGCCTCGGCGGCCTGCTGTTCACCGCCGTCCTCTACGACCTGCTGCTCGCGCCCTTCGTGGTGCCCGGCGTCATGGCGCTGGCCCGCCGCGCCGACAACGACCCGCTCGCCGAGGCCGGCTCCGCCGCCCAGGGCACCGACATCTCCGAGGGCTGGCTCGCCTCCGGCACCGGCCTGCGCATCGGGGGACAGCGCAGCGGCCTCAGAATGAAGGCCGCCAGAGCCCGCACCGCCCGCGCCGGGCGCATCAAGGGGGTCAAGCGGCTGTGAATCCGGCTGAGTTCACCACAACGGGTGAACTTGCGAGGAACCGCAGCTCACGGGCCCTTCGTTCCTCACTTGCACTCGCCTCACCCGTTCTCACCCCGCCCGTTTCCGCCCGCACCCACCCGTTCGCGTACTGAGAGGGGGAGCAGCCGCAGTGACCAACATCCCCGAGACCGGACGGACGCCGCGCGTCCAGACCCGGCTCATCGTCGTCCAGGTCCTCGTCCTCTCCCTCCTCGCCACCCTCGGCGGCCGGCTGTGGTATCTCCAGATCCGCCAAGGCGCGGAGTACGCCAAGGAGGCCTCGGGCAACCACGTCCAGCAGGTCGTCCAGCCCGCCGTCCGCGGCTCGATCCTGGACGCGCGCGGCGTGCCCCTCGCCGACAACGAGACCCGGCTGGTGGTCTCCGCCTCCCGCACCGAGCTGATGAAGATGAAGGACGACGGCGAAGCCGTCCTCACCAAGCTCGCCGGCGTCCTCGGGATGACCCCGAAGGAGGTCAAGGAGAAGGTCCGGCTCTGCGACGCCGACACCCCCCAGCCCTGCTGGAACGGCTCGCCGTACCAGCCGATCCCCATCACCGACGAGGCCACCCCCCGCCAGGCCCTGCAGATCCGCGAACGCGCCGAGGACTTCCCCGGCATCACCGCCGAACCCCAGGCCGTGCGCCGCTACCCGAGCCCGGGCAAGGCCAACACCGCCCAGGTCCTCGGCTATCTCTCCCCGGTCACCGACGAGGAGATCCAGCAGGCCCAGGACACCGACTCGCCCTTCCTGCGCTCCGACCAGGTCGGCCGTTCCGGCCTTGAGCGCCAGTACGACAAGGCGCTGCGCGGCAAGGCCGGCGTCACCCGCTACGAGGTGGACAACCTCGGCCGGGTCATCGGCCAGGCCGAGTCGGACGCCGCCCAGCCCGGCTCCAACCTCGTCACCAGCATCGACGCCCGCGTCCAGCGCGTCGCCGAGTACGAGCTGAACGAGGCGATGGAGGCCGCCCGCAAGGAGTGGGACCGCAACACCCAGGAGCGGTACAAGGCCGACGCGGGCGCCGTCGTGGTCATGGAGGCCAGGACCGGCCGCATCGTCGCGATGGCCTCCAACCCGACGTACGACCCCAACGCCTGGGTCGGCGGCATCTCCGCCAAGGACTACCGCAAGCTCACCGGCAAGTCCTCCAACTACCCCCTGCTGAACCGGGCCATACAGGGTCAGGCCGCCCCCGGCTCCATCTTCAAGGTGGTCTCCACGGCCGCCGCGGTCCAGGCGGGCTACGACTTCGACGGCCGCTACGAGTGCTCCAGCGCGTACTCGGTCGGCGGCCAGGTCTTCAAGAACTTCGAGTCGCAGAACCACGGCGCGATCGACCTCGGCCGCGCCCTGGAGGTCTCCTGCGACACCGTCTACTACCGGCTCGCGCACAGCGAGTGGAAGAAGGACGGCGGCATCAACCCCAAGGGCAAGCCCAAGGACTGGTTCTACAAGGCCGCCCACCAGTTCGGCCTCGGCAAGGAGACCGGCATCGACCTGCCCAACGAGGTCTCCGGCCGCGTCCCCGACCGCGAGTGGAAGCAGCGGTACTGGGAGGCCAACAAGGACGCCTGGTGCAAGACGGGCAAGAAGGACGGCGACTACGTCGAGCGCATCGCCTACGAGAACTGCCTCGAAGGCAACAAGATGCGCGCCGGTGACGAGATCAACTACTCCATCGGCCAGGGCGACACCCTCGTGACCCCCATCCAGATGGCCACCATCTACGCGGCCATCTCCAACGGCGGCACCCTCTACACGCCGACCGTCGGCAAGGCCGTCATCAGCCCCGACGGCAAGGAGGTCGAGGAGATCCGGCCGAAGTCGCACGGCCGGCTCCCGGTCAGCAAGCAGACCCTCGCCCAGATGGACGAGGCCCTGGCCGGCGTCGCCACCCGCGGCACGGCCGCGTGGCGGTTCGGCGGCTGGCCGCAGGACGAGATCCCGATGCACGCCAAGACCGGCACGGCGGAGGTGTACGGCAAGCAGACCACCTCCTGGTTCGCCACCTACACCGACGACTACGCGATCGTGATGACCATCTCCCAGGGTGGTACGGGCTCCGGCGCCTCCGGCCCGGCGGTCCGCAACATCTACGACGCGCTCTACGGCGTCTCCGACGACGGCGCCATCGACAAGAAGAACGCCCTGCTGCCCACCCCGCAGAAGAGCCTGCCGAAGATCCAGACCGACGGCTCCATCACCGCGCCCAAGCTCCCCGAGGACGTGGCGAAGGAGCAGCAGGCCAGCCAGCAGGCCCCCGAGAGCCCGGCGGAGCAGCAGCAGACCGCGGCGACCGTGCCCTCGCCGGAGGCGGGCAACCGTGAGACACGCCGGCGCGGCCGCCGCCGCGGCGGCCGAAGGAGCCGGCGATGAGCGGCGTCAACAGCTTCCAGGTCTCCGGGTACGGCCCGGAGCGGGCCGGGTGGACGCGGCTGCTGGCCCGCGACTCGCTGGCCCGGCGCCTCGACTGGCCGATACTGCTGGCCGCGCTCGCGCTGTCGCTGATCGGCTCGGTGCTGGTGTTCTCGGCGACCCGCAACCGCACCGACATCAACCAGGGCGACCCGTACTACTTCTTCCTGCGCCACCTGCTGAACACCGGCATCGGGTTCGCCCTGATGGTGGGCACCGTCTGGCTCGGCCACCGCACCCTGCGCACCGCCGTGCCGATCCTCTACGGCGCGTCCGTCTTCCTGATCCTGCTGGTGCTCACCCCGCTGGGCTCCACGGTCAACGGCGCCCACTCCTGGATCGTGATCGGCGGCGGCTTCTCGCTCCAGCCGTCGGAGTTCGTGAAGGTCACGATCATCCTCGGCATGGCGATGCTGCTGGCGGCGCGGGTGGACGCGGGCGACAAGCAGTACCCGGACCACCGCACCGTCCTCCAGGCGCTCGGCCTGGCCGCCGTGCCCGCGCTGATCGTGATGCTCATGCCCGACCTCGGCTCGGTCATGGTGATGGTGGTGATCGTGCTCGGCGTCCTGCTCGCCTCCGGCGCCTCCAACCGCTGGATCTTCGGGCTCATCGGCGCGGGCACCGCCGGCGCGCTCGCGGTCTGGCAGCTGGGCATCCTGGACGAGTACCAGATCAACCGCTTCGCCGCCTTCGCCAACCCCGAGCTCGACCCGGCCGGCGTCGGCTACAACACCAACCAGGCCCGGATCGCCATCGGCTCCGGCGGCCTGACCGGCTCCGGCCTCTTCCAGGGCTCCCAGACCACCGGACAGTTCGTCCCCGAGCAGCAGACCGACTTCGTCTTCACGGTCGCCGGGGAGGAGCTGGGCTTCGTCGGCGGCGGGCTCATCATCGTGCTGCTCGGCATCGTGCTCTGGCGCGCCTGCCGCATCGCCCGCGAGACCAGCGACCTGTACGGCACCGTCGTCGCCGCCGGCATCGTCGCCTGGTTCGCCTTCCAGTCCTTCGAGAACATCGGCATGACCCTCGGCATCATGCCGGTCACCGGCCTGCCGCTGCCGTTCGTGTCCTACGGCGGTTCGTCGATGTTCGCGGTGTGGGTGGCGGTCGGGCTGCTGCAGTCGATCCGGGTGCAACGGCCGATGTCCGCGTGACCGCGCGGCCCCGCCCCCGCCGACGCCGCACACCCGGCCGGGACCGCTGTCCGAACGGCGTCCCGGAGCGCTCCCCGGCCGCGTTACGCTAGATGGTCACCCCTGTCAGCTGACGAAGGTAATTCCCGCGATGTCTGTCGAGTCGGTCTTCCCGCAGCTCGAAGCTTTGCTCCCGCATGTGCAGAAGCCGATCCAGTACGTGGGCGGCGAGCTCAACTCCACCGTGAAGCCGTGGGACGAGTGCGATGTGCGCTGGGCGCTCATGTACCCGGACGCCTACGAGGTCGGTCTGCCCAACCAGGGCGTCATGATCCTCTACGAGGTGCTGAACGAGCAGGAGGGCGTCCTCGCCGAGCGCACCTACAGCGTGTGGCCCGACCTGGAGGCGCTGATGCGGGAGCACGGCGTCCCGCAGTTCACCGTGGACAGCCACCGCCCGGTGAAGGCCTTCGACGTCCTCGGCGTCAGCTTCTCCACCGAGCTGGGCTACACCAACCTGCTGACCGCGCTGGACCTGGCCGGCATCCCGCTGGAGGCCAAGGACCGCGGGCTCGACGACCCGATCGTGCTGGCGGGCGGGCACGCCGCGTTCAACCCGGAGCCGATCGCCGACTTCATCGACGCGGCCGTCATCGGCGACGGCGAGCAGGCCGTGCTCGACATGACGGAGATCATCCGCGCGTGGAAGGCCGAGGGCCGGCCCGGTGGCCGCGAGGAGGTGCTGCTGCGCCTGGCGAAGACCGGCGGGGTGTACATCCCGGGCTTCTACGACGTGGAGTACCTGCCGGACGGCCGTATCAGCCGCGTCGTGCCCAACCGCTCCGGCGTGCCGTGGCGGGTGTCCAAGCACACCGTCATGGACCTCGACGAGTGGCCGTACCCCAAGAAGCCGCTGGTCCCGCTCGCCGAGACGGTCCACGAGCGGATGTCCGTGGAGATCTTCCGCGGCTGCACCCGCGGCTGCCGCTTCTGCCAGGCCGGCATGATCACCCGCCCGGTCCGCGAGCGGTCCATCACCGGCATCGGCGACATGGTCGAGAAGGGCCTGAAGGCGACCGGCTTCGAGGAGGTCGGCCTGCTGTCGCTGTCCTCCGCGGACCACAGCGAGATCGGCGACATCGCCAAGGGCCTCGCGGACCGCTACGAGGAGGACAAGATCGGTCTGTCCCTCCCGTCGACCCGCGTGGACGCCTTCAACATCGACCTCGCCAACGAGCTGACCCGCAACGGGCGCCGCTCCGGCCTCACCTTCGCCCCCGAGGGCGGCTCGGAGCGCATCCGCAAGGTCATCAACAAGATGGTCTCGGAAGAGGACCTGATCCGGACCGTCGCCACCGCCTACGGCAACGGCTGGCGCCAGGTGAAGCTGTACTTCATGTGCGGCCTGCCCACCGAGACCGACGAGGACGTCCTGCAGATCGCCGACATGGCGACGAAGGTCATCGCCAAGGGCCGCGAGGTGTCCAAGTCCAACGACATCCGCTGCACGGTGTCCATCGGCGGCTTCGTCCCCAAGCCCCACACCCCCTTCCAGTGGGCCCCGCAGCTGTCCGCCGAGGAGACCGACGCCCGCCTGGAGAAGCTGCGCGACAAGATCCGCGGTGACAAGAAGTACGGCCGCTCCATCGGCTTCCGCTACCACGACGGCAAGCCCGGCATCGTCGAGGGCCTCCTCTCCCGCGGCGACCGCCGCATCGGCGCCGTCATCCGCGCCGTCTACGAGGACGGCGGCCGCTTCGACGGCTGGCGCGAGCACTTCTCGTACGACCGCTGGATGAACTGCGCCGAGAAGGCCCTCGCCCCCTACGGCGTGGACGTCGACTGGTACACCACCCGCGAGCGCACCTACGAGGAGGTCCTGCCCTGGGACCACCTCGACTCCGGTCTCGACAAGGACTGGCTCTGGGAGGACTGGCAGGACGCCCTCGACGAGACCGAGGTCGAGGACTGCCGCTGGACGCCGTGCTTCGACTGCGGCGTCTGCCCCGCCATGGACACCCACATCCAGATCGGCCCGACGGGCAAGAAGCTGCTGCCGCTGACGGTCAAGAACGCGGCACCGAGCCCCGCGGGCCGCTGACCGACGCTCTCCCGGTGATCCTCTGAGTCCTCTCCCCCGCCGGGGAGGGGACTCAGTGCGTTGCTCGGCGCGCCGGCGCCGGCCTGCGCCGGCGCGCGTCGACGACGTGCGCTTTGCCTGGGCTGATCCCGGACGCCGTTGCCTGCGGCAAGTAGCCGCGCCGAGCGGTCCTCGCTGGTTAGAGTCGTCTCGTCACAGCTGGTTGTGGGGACAGCCAGAGCTTGGTCGGCGTCGCCGACTCCCTGGGGAGGGGCCTTCAGCACATGAGTCGTCGCTCTAACGGTCCGGTCGGAGTCTGGGCTGAGATACAGCGCCAGCAGCAGCGCCAGAGGGAGGCGGACGCCCGACACCGCCGCGAACTGGAGCGGCAGGCACAGGTTCGGCAACGGCGTGCCGCGCAGGACTACCGCCAGTACAGGCAGGCCGAGGCCCGGCGACGCACGGAGGAACTCGAGGCCCGGATCGCCTCGCTGCAGACGCTGCTGGCCACCGGTTGCCGCGCCCCGGCCTTCAGCGCGGCCTCGCTGATGCGCACGGAGGAGGTCCAGCCGTTCTCGCCGGGGCCGCTGGCCCAGCCGGTCCCGATGCCCGATCCGGCGCACTACCAGGCGCAGGGCGGCTGGACGGCGAGCCGGCGCGCACAGGCGGAGGCCGAGGCCCGGGCCCGGTTCGAGCGGGACTGGCACGCGGCACAGGCCGCGGAGGCTCAACGCCTGCAGCAGCTGGCGGCGTACCAGCGACAGTACGACCAGTGGGTGCAGGCCCACCTGGCGGAGGTGCGCGCCCACAACGCGGGCGTCGCCGAGGTGACCGAGAGCGTCGGCCGAGGGGAGCCCGACGCCGTGGTGGAGTACTTCTCGGCCGCTCTGTACGCGTCCACGGCGTGGCCCGGGGACTTCCCCCGCCGAGTCATCGCCGCCTACGACCCGGCGGCACGGCAGCTCGTCGTCGACTGGGAGCTGCCCCCGTACGGTGTCGTACCCGAGGCGAAGTCCGTGCGGTACCTGTCCGGCCAGGACGAGGACAAGGAGACCGCCCGTCCCGTCAGCCAGCGACGCGCCCTGTACCGCGAGGTACTCGCGCAGTGCATGCTGCTGGTCCTCCACGAGCTGTTCGCGGCGGACCGGTACGGCGCGCTGGAGTCGGTGTCCCTGAACGGTTTCGTGGACGACCACGACCCGGCCACCGGGCGGCGAACGGAGATCGTGCTGGCGACGGTCATGGCGCCGCGGTCGGTCTTCCTGGGCCTGCACCTGGAGCAGGTCGAGGCGATCAGCTGCCTGTCCGGCGCGTTGCGGGGGCAGCTCAGCTCCCGGCCCGACCACCTCGTCGCCGTACGGGCGAGCAGAAGGCCCGGGGACATCGGTAACCGTGTCGTCACGCACGGCGGCGACGAGGACCCCGATCTGTACGAGATGGATCCGCTCGCCTTCGAGGCCCTGGTCGCCGATCTCTTCCGGGCGATGGGCATGCAGGCCGTCACGACGCAGCGCTCCAACGACGGTGGCGTCGACGTCGACGCGCTGGATCCCACCCCCGTCCGCGGAGGCAAGATCGTCGTACAGGTGAAGCGGTACCGCCACACCGTTCCGCCCACCGCCGTACGCGACTTGTACGGCACCGTTCAGGACGCCGGTGCCAACAAGGGCGTGCTGGTGACGACCTCCGGATTCGGTCCTGGGTCGCACACCTTCGCCAACGGCAAACCGCTGGAACTCATCTCGGGTACCGAACTCGTCGACCTGCTGCACCGGCACGGGCTTCGGGGACGTCTCGGCGAGAACCGGCGCACCCCGGCCCCGCCGGCACCGGCCGCCCCCGAGCCCCTGCCCGCCGATCACAACGTGCTGGGCATGTCATGGTCCGGCAGCGTCGCGCTGGACGTGTGCGCGCTGGTCTGCCGCGGCAACCGGGTCCTGAGCGAGGAGCACTTCGTCTTCTTCAACAACAGCCGGACCCCGGACGGCTCCGTGCAGGCCTTCGCGGCGTCCCCGCCGGACAAGGCGGCCATCCGGGTCTCGTTCGACGCTCTGCCGGACACCGCCGACCGACTCGTCCTGGTGGCCGCCGTGGACCCGGAAGTGAATCCGCAGGCGGATCTCTCCGGCTTCACCGGCGCCCGTATCCGGCTGCTCGACCCCACGATGAGCGAACTGGGACGACTCGAGGTGTCGGACGGCCGCCGTGGCGAGACCGCCCTGGTGCTGGGGTCGTTCCGGCGCCGGCCGAACGGGGACTGGGATTTCGTGGCGGGCGGCAAGGGCTACCCGGGAGGGCTGGAACAGCTCGTGCGGGATTACGGCATCGACGTGGAGTAGCGCGGCCGGCGTAACACCTTGGTGACGCGAGGGTCCCCGCCGCAACGGCGGGGGCCTGCGCCGTGTCTTCACCGGCATGGATCTGGAAAAGCGCCAGGCAGTCCGGCCCGAGGCCCCGCAGGGCCGGGAGCCCGAGGGGTGTCTCGTCGTCGCCGTGCGGCTGCCTGTGCGGATCGTCGCGCTGGTCGTCCTGGTGCCGGTGCGGATGGTGTGGGACGTGCTGGTCGTCGTCGGGCGGGTGCTGCGGGACACCGTGCTGCGGCCGCTCGGGCGGGCGCTGGCGTGGGTGGGGAAGGCGCTGTTCGTCTGGCCGTTCGTGGCGCTGTGGCGGTGGGTGCTGGTGCCGGCCGGGCGGGCGGTCGCGTGGCTGGTGAAGTGGCTGGTCGTGGTGCCGGCGGTGTGGCTGTACCGGTGGGTGCTGACGCCGGTGGGGCACGGGATCGCGTGGCTCGCGCGAGGGGTGTGGGCCGGGCTGGCGTGGGTATACGCACGACTGCTGACACCGGCGGGGCACGGCGTGCTGTGGCTGGTGCGGTATCTGGTCGTCGTGCCCGCGGTGTGGGTGTACCGGTGGGTGCTCGCCCCGGCCGGCCGGGCCGTCGCCTGGACCGTGTACTGGACCGGCAGGGTGCTGTTCGTGCTGCCCGCGCAGGCGGTGTGGCGGTGGGTCATGGTGCCCGTGGGGCGCGTGCTCGCGGTCATCGGGCGGGAGGCCCGGACGGCGCTCGGGCACGCCTGGCGGGTCGCCGGGCACATCTCGCTCGCCGTCGGACGACTCCTCGGAACCCTCTTCCGGTGGATCTTCGTGGAGCCGGTGCGCTGGGTCTACCACAGCGTGCTGACCCCGCTCGGACACGCGGTGCGCGACGCGGTACTGCGTCCCGTCGCCGACGCCTCACGCGCCGTGGGCCGCGGCGTCCGGCAGGCGCTGGCGTCCGTACGGGAGAGCGTGCGCCAGGTGCGGTACGACGTCCGGCGGACGCTGTTCGGCGAGCCCCGCGAGCGGCCGGCGGTGGCCCAGCGGGAACCTCGGGGCGGCGAGGCACGTACTCTTGGTAGGAGTACGACCGCTCTCACGAAGGACTGAACGACACTGGGCAAGCGACAGCCCGAAGGCCCGCCGCCCGCACCCGCGGTGCAGCGCATCCGACTGCGCTACACCAAGCGCGGCCGCCTGAGGTTCACCAGCCACCGCGACTTCCAGCGCGCTTTCGAGCGTGCGCTGCGCCGCGCCGAGGTACCCATGGCGTACTCGGCCGGGTTCACCCCGCACCCGAAGGTGTCGTACGCCAATGCCGCACCCACCGGCACGGGCAGTGAGGCGGAATACCTGGAGATCGCGCTCACCGAACCGCGCGATCCCCAGCGGCTGAGGGAACTGCTCGACGAGTCGCTGCCCGACGGGCTCGACATCATCGACGCGGTCGAGGCCCGCACGTCCGGCCTCGCCGACCGGCTGACGGCTTCCGTCTGGGAGCTGCGGCTGGACGGGGTGGCGCCGGCCGACGCGGCCCGCGCGGTGGCGGCCTTCAACGCGGCCGGCGCGGTCGAGGTGCAGCGTCTCACCAAGAACGGGATGCGCACCTTCGACGCCCGTCCGGCCGTCGCGAGCCTCGAAGCCCTCGACGGAACGGAAACGCACGGTTCGCGGGCTGATAGGCCGAGCGACCGGCCCTGTGCGATACTGCGGCTGGTTGTTCGGCACGTGACGCCTGCCGTACGACCCGACGACGTCCTGTCCGGTCTCCGCGCCGTGGCCGACCTGGCGCCGCCGGTCCCCGCAGCGGTGACCAGGCTGGCGCAGGGGCTGTTCGATGAAGAGACCGGCACGGTGACCGACCCGCTCGCGCCCGACCGCGAGGCAGCGGCGGCCCTCTCGACGGCCGCTCCGGCTGCCGCCGCGACGGCGCCGACGCCGGAAGGTTCCGCGTAGGGACGGACGTCGTAGCGCCGCCCTGGTACTCGGGAGCCACCTGGGTCGGGCAGCGCACCGACCAGAAGACTTTCGCCAGGCCGTACGCATGGGGCGTACGGAACCGGCGAGACAGGACACAGAGAGCTCCCGTGCGGCGCCCGCGCCCCGGACGGCGGCAGTCGCGCATCGCGCGAGCCGCGGACGTCACCGGCACACCGCCGGACCAGGTGCGGCGCCCGGGAGCCTGACGGGAGAAACGCCCGCATGCTCGAGCCGATCGAACCCACCGAGGGTTCCGAACTGAACAGCCCCAGCGACACCCTGCCGCGCCGTCGGCGCCGGGCCGCTTCCCGCCCGGCGGGTCCGCCCACCGTCTCCTCGGACACCCCGGCGGAGACCGTCGCGCCGGCCATACCGGCCGCCGACGCCGCCGACCTCGCGAGCGAGGCCGAGGCCGATGCCGCCGTGAGCGGGGAGGCGGTCGAGAGCGCCGAGGCCGTCGAGGATACCGAGGCCGCCGAGACGGCTGCCGCCGAGGCAGCCCCCGCCGCTCCCGCCCGCCCGCGCCGCCGGGCCACCCGCCGGGCGTCCGCGCCCGCCGGGTCGCCGGCCGGTGCGGAGCCCGCCGAGACCGTCGTCCCGGCGAAGGCCGAGGCCGGGACGGAGCCCGCGGCCCAGGCGCCGGCCGCCGACGAGGCGCAGGCCGGGCCGGCCGTCGAGGCCCCCGCCGAGGAGGCCGCGCCGCGGCGTACCCGCCGCCGGGCCACGCGCCGGGTGACCGCGCCCGCCGGGGCCTCCGCGCCCGCCGAGGCCGCCGAGATCGTGGTGCCGCCCGCCGCCGGTGCGCAGGAGAAGACCGAGGAAGAGGCGCAGGCCGTCGAGAGCCCCGCCGCCGAGGCGCCCGCCGCCCAGGAAGCCGCGCCCGCCCGTCCGCGCCGGCGTGTCGCCCGCCGCGCCTCCGCGCCCGCCGGTGCGCCGGAGTCCGCCGAGGTCGTCGAGGCCCCCGCCACCGCGCAGGCGAGTGGCGAGCCGGAGCAGGCCGCCGAGCCCGCCGTCGAGGCGCCCGCCGAGGCCGCGCCCGCCGCCGAGGAGGCCGCCCCGCGGCGTATCCGCCGCCGGGCCACGCGCCGGGTGTCCGCGCCCGCCGCCGAGGCACCCGCCGAGTCCGCCGGCAGCGAGACCGCCGCCGAGGAGCAGGCCCCCGAGACCCCCGCCCAGGCCCAGGTCCCCGCCCAGGCCGAGGCGCGGCCGGAGCCCGCTCCCGCCGCCGCGCCGAAGGCCTCCGCCGCTCCCGCCGCCGAGCAGGCCGCGGAGTCCGCCGCTCCGCGTCGCCGCCGGCGTGTCGTGCGCAAGGCCGCCACCGGGTTCTCCGAGCCCGCGCCGCCGGCCGCCGCCGAGGCGCCGCAGCGTCCGGCGCGGCCCGCCGTGGCCGTGTTCCAGCCCCCGGTCTTCACCGAGCCGAGGTTCCAGACGCCGGAGCGCGCCGCCGCCGAGGCCGCCGCCGAGGCGGCGGAGGAGCCCGAGACGCCGGAGACCGCCGAGAGCGCCGAGGCCGCCGAGGCCGCCGAGGCCGAGGAGTTCTCCGCCGAGCAGACCGGCTCGCGCCGCCGTCGCCGGCGCCGCGGTGGCGCCGCCGAGGAGACCGTGCCGCAGGCCGCCGAGGCGCCCGCCGAGGACGAGGAGTCCGAGGAGGAGGCCGCCGAGGAGGCGGCCGACGAGTCCCACGACGGTGAGGAGACCGGCTCGCGCCGTCGCCGCCGTCGCGGTGGCCGCCGGCGCCGCCGGGGCGAGTCCGCCGAGGGCGACGCCGACGAGTTCGGCGAGGGCGAAACCGACGAGGCCGCCGCCGAGCAGGCCGCGCAGGACGCCGAGGACACCGCCGAGCAGGCCGAGGAGGACGCCGAGGAGGCGGCCGAGTCCGCCGAGGGTGAGCAGGGCCGCGAGGAGGCCGGCGGTTCGACCGCGGGCAGCCGCCGCCGCCGTCGCCGCCGTCGCCGTGCCGGGGACACCGCCGTGGACGCCGAGCCCGGCGACGGCGACCCCGAGCGCACGGTCGTCAAGGTGCGCGAGCCGCGCAAGGCCGCCGAGCGCGAGCCGTCGGACGAGGTGCAGTCCATCAAGGGCTCGACCCGTCTGGAGGCGAAGAAGCAGCGCCGCCGCGAGGGCCGCGAGCAGGGCCGCCGCCGCGTCCCGATCATCACCGAGGCCGAGTTCCTGGCCCGCCGCGAGGCCGTCGAGCGCGTGATGGTCGTGCGCCAGCACGGCGACCGCACGCAGATCGGCGTCCTGGAGGACGGCGTGCTCGTCGAGCACTACGTCAACAAGGAGCAGGCGGTCTCGTACGTCGGGAACGTCTACCTCGGCAAGGTGCAGAACGTGCTGCCGTCGATGGAGGCCGCCTTCATCGACATCGGCAAGGGCCGCAACGCCGTGCTGTACGCCGGCGAGGTCAACTTCGAGGCGCTGGGCATGGCCAACGGCCCGCGCCGCATCGAGTCCGCGCTCAAGTCCGGCCAGTCGGTCCTCGTGCAGGTCACCAAGGACCCGATCGGCCACAAGGGCGCCCGCCTGACCAGCCAGGTCTCCCTCCCGGGCCGCTACCTCGTGTACGTGCCCGAGGGCTCGATGACCGGCATCAGCCGCAAGCTGCCCGACACCGAGCGGGCCCGGCTGAAGACCATCCTCAAGAAGATCGTCCCCGAGGACGCGGGCGTCATCGTGCGCACCGCCGCCGAGGGCGCGAGCGAGGACGAGCTGCGCCGTGACGTCGAGCGGCTCCAGGCGCAGTGGGAGGAGATCCAGAAGAAGGCGAAGAGCGGCAACGCCCCGACGCTGCTGTACGGCGAGCCGGACATGACCGTCCGGGTCGTGCGCGACATCTTCAACGAGGACTTCTCCAAGGTCATCGTCAGCGGTGACGACGCCTGGTCCACCATCCACGGCTACGTCTCGCACGTCGCGCCGGACCTCGCCGACCGCCTCCAGCGCTGGACCTCCGAGGTCGACGTCTTCGCCACGTACCGGATCGACGAGCAGCTCGCCAAGGCGCTGGACCGCAAGGTCTGGCTGCCCAGCGGCGGCTCGCTGGTGATCGACCGGACCGAGGCGATGGTCGTCATCGACGTCAACACCGGCAAGTTCACCGGCCAGGGCGGCAACCTGGAGGAGACGGTCACCAGGAACAACCTGGAGGCGGCCGAGGAAATCGTGCGCCAGCTGCGGCTGCGCGACCTCGGCGGCATCATCGTGATCGACTTCATCGACATGGTGCTGGAGTCCAACCGGGACCTGGTGCTGCGCCGCCTGCTGGAGTGCCTGGGCCGCGACCGTACGAAGCACCAGGTCGCCGAGGTGACCTCGCTGGGCCTGGTGCAGATGACCCGCAAGCGGGTCGGCCAGGGCCTGCTGGAGTCGTTCTCCGAGACCTGCGTCCACTGCAACGGGCGCGGTGTCATCGTGCACATGGAGCAGCCGTCGGCGAACGGTGGCGGCGGCAAGCGCAAGAAGCGCGCCCGCGCCGGCGCCGGTGAGCAGCCGCACGAGCACGAGGCCGCCGCGGCCGTCGCCGAGTCCGGCGTGACGGCGGAGCAGGAGGCGGAGACCGAGGCCGAGGTCGCGGCGGAGGCCGCCGAGCCGGTAGCGCTGCCCGCGCCCGACTTCGCCCCGGACGAGGAGCTGTACAGCAGCGTCGCCGAGGCCGAGGCCGCGGTGTCGCGCCGGGGCCGGCGCCGGGCGAGCCGCCGGGTGTCCGCTCCGGCGGGCACGCCGCGGGCGGAGGCCGCCGTGCCGACGGCTCAGGACGTGACCGCCGCCGAGGAGGCCGCGCGCCCGCTGGTGCGCGAGCCCGCCCAGGAGGCGCACGCCGAGCCGGTGGCCGTCGAGGACCCGGTCGTCGAGGCACCCGCCGAGGCGCCCGCCGCCGAGACGCCCGTCACCGAGGCGCCCGCCGCCGAGAAGGCGGAGGCTGCCGAGGAGGCCGCGCCCAAGGGCCGTACGCGCCGTCGGGTCACCCGCAAGGTGTCCGCGCCGGCCGGTTCGCCCGCGGCGGCGGAGGCGGCCGTGGTGACCGTCCCGGAGTCCTCCGCGAAGGCCGCCGCGCAGTCCGTCGCACAGCCCGCGGCGGACGCCGCGCCAGCCGCCGAGGCTCCCGCCGAGTCCGCCGCCGAGGTGTCCGCCGAGCCCGCCCCGCCGGCCCGTCCGCGGCGCCGCGCGGTGCGCAAGGCCACCGCGCCGACCGCGCCGGTGGAGGCGGCCGTCGTGGTCGTCCCGTCCACGACGGAGCCCTCCGGGGCGCCGGTCGCGGAGCAGGCCGCCGAGGAGGCCGAGCAGGCGCTGGCGGAGGCCAGGGAGGCCGCCGCGGAGGCGGCGCGTGGCCCGGAGGAGGAGGCGGGCGCCGAGCCCGCCGCGGAGGCCGAAGCCGCCCCCGCCAAGAAGGCCGCCCGCAAGACGGCCAAGAAGGCGACGGCGAAGAAGGCCGCCACCAAGACGGCCGCGGCCAAGAAGACCACCGCGGCGAAGAAGACGGCGGCCAAGAAGACCGCCGCCAAGAAGACGACGGCCAAGAAGGCGGCGACGAAGACCACCGCCAAGAAGGCCACGTCGAAGAAGACGGCGGCGGCCGAGCAGCAGGCGGCACCGTCCGTCTCGGCCTCCACCGACGAGGGCTGAGCCCGGTCAGGGCGGATGCCCGTGGGTGAGCGGCCGGTCACGTGCGATGTGCGTGACCGGCCGCACACTCCGGGCCCGGTTTGACCCTCTCGGCGAAGGCCCCGTAACCTTGACCGTCGGCGTGTCCCCTGCACACGCCACATCCCCGTAAACCTCTTCCTTCCGGGCACGGGCCGTGACCGGGAGAGGCCGTTCGCGCGCGGGTCGCGCCGGGCGGCTGGCCTGCGGGGGTGCCGTTCTCCGAGCGAAAGTGAGATCCGCGTGTACGCCATCGTGCGCAGCGGTGGTCGCCAGCACAAGGTTGCTGTCGGCGACATCGTTGAGGTTGACAAGATTTCCACCGCCAAGGTTGGCGACACGGTCGAGCTCTCGACCCTGCTCGTTGTCGACGGCGACTCCGTGACCAGCGACCCGTGGGTGCTGGCCGGCATCAAGGTCCAGGCCGAGGTCGTGGACCACCACAAGGGCCAGAAGATCGACATTCTGCGCTACAAGAACAAGACCGGCTACCGCCGCCGGCAGGGCCACCGCCAGCAGTACACGGCGATCAAGGTCACTGAGATCCCCACGGCTGCGAAGTAAGGGACTGAGGAGAGATGGCACACAAGAAGGGCGCATCGTCCACTCGGAACGGTCGCGACTCGAACGCCCAGCGGCTCGGCGTGAAGCGCTTCGGCGGTCAGGTCGTCAACGCGGGTGAGATCCTGGTTCGCCAGCGCGGCACCCACTTCCACCCGGGCGCCGGTGTCGGCCGCGGCGGCGACGACACGCTGTTCGCGCTGCAGGCCGGTGCGGTGCAGTTCGGCACCAGCCGTGGCCGCAAGGTCGTGAACATCGTTCCGGTTGCCTGAACCGACTGATTCGGCACCGAACGCTTCGCGAGGCGGACCTCACTTCCCGGGCGGGAAGCGGGTCCGCCTCTCGCGTGTTGGCACAAAGACATACGTGTAACACAGAGACACACACCGCATTACTGGAGGCACTGAACCATGACCACCTTCGTGGACCGCGTCGAGCTGCACGTCGCCGCGGGTAACGGGGGCCACGGCTGTGCCTCCGTCCACCGTGAGAAGTTCAAGCCGCTCGGCGGCCCGGACGGTGGCAACGGCGGACGCGGCGGGGACGTCATCCTCACCGTCGACCAGTCCGTGACCACGCTGCTCGACTACCACCACTCGCCGCACCGCAAGGCCACCAACGGCAAGCCCGGCGAGGGCGGCAACCGCTCCGGCAAGGACGGCCAGGACCTGATCCTGCCCGTGCCGGACGGCACCGTCGTCCTCGACAAGGCGGGCAACGTCCTCGCCGACCTCGTCGGCCACGGCACCTCCTACGTCGCCGCCCAGGGCGGCCGGGGCGGGCTCGGCAACGCCGCCCTCGCCTCCGCCCGCCGCAAGGCGCCCGGGTTCGCGCTGCTGGGCGAGCCGGGGGACCTGCGGGACATCGTGCTGGAGCTGAAGACCGTCGCCGACGTGGCGCTGGTCGGCTACCCGAGCGCGGGCAAGTCCTCGCTGATCTCGGTGCTCTCCGCCGCCAAGCCGAAGATCGCCGACTACCCGTTCACCACGCTGGTGCCGAACCTCGGCGTGGTCACCGCGGGCTCGACCGTCTACACCATCGCCGACGTGCCCGGACTGATCCCCGGCGCCAGCCAGGGCAAGGGCCTCGGCCTGGAGTTCCTGCGCCACGTGGAGCGGTGCAGCGTGCTGGTGCACGTGCTGGACACCGCGACCCTGGAGTCCGACCGCGACCCGGTCTCCGACCTCGACGTCATCGAGGAGGAGCTGCGGCAGTACGGCGGGCTCGACAACCGGCCGCGGATCGTCGTGCTCAACAAGATCGACGTACCGGACGGCAAGGACCTCGCCGAGCTGGTGCGGCCCGACCTGGAGGCGCGCGGCTACCGCGTCTTCGAGGTGTCCGCGGTCGCGCACATCGGCCTGCGGGAGCTGTCGTTCGCCCTCGCCGAGCTGGTCGCGAAGGCGCGCGCCGCCAAGCCGAAGGAGGAGGCGACCCGGATCGTCATCCGGCCCAAGGCCGTGGACGACGCGGGCTTCACCGTCACGCGCGAGGAGGTCGGCGGCGAGCCGCTGTTCCGGGTGCGCGGCGAGAAGCCGGAGCGCTGGGTGCGCCAGACCGACTTCAACAACGACGAGGCGGTCGGCTACCTCGCGGACCGGCTCAACCGCCTCGGTGTCGAGGAGGAGCTGATGAAGGCGGGTGCCCGCGCGGGCGACGGCGTCGCCATCGGCCCCGAGGAGAACGCGGTCGTCTTCGACTGGGAGCCGTCCGTCATGGCGGGTGCCGAGATGCTCGGCCGGCGCGGTGAGGACCACCGCCTGGAGGAGCAGCGGCCCGCGGCCCAGCGGCGCCGCGACCGCCAGGCCGAACGCGACGACGCGCAGCGCGAGTTCGACGACTTCGAGCCGTTTTAGGCGGCGCCGGCTCCTGCGGGGCGCACGGGGGTGAACTCCGGGGAAACTCGCGGCGCATGGCAGGGCAACCAACCCCTCGGGCCGTGAGTCGAACAGGGCGCGCGGAGAGGATCTTGGTCCTCTCCGCCGTCAACTGCCCGTTCGATCCCCGGAGTCGTCGTGTCCCAGCCCGCAGCGCGCCGCCTGAGGCGCACCGTCGTGGTCGCGCTCGCCCTGCTCACGGCCGGCCCGGCCACCGGTCTGCCGGCGGCTCAGGCCGCGGACCGCGTGAGCGCCGTACGCCAGGACTTCAACGGTGACGGATACGAGGACGTGGCCGTCGGCGCGCCCGCCGCCACGGTGGGCGGCAAGGCGAAGGCCGGGTACGTCGCCGTGCTGTACGGGGCGCCGGAAGGTTTCGGCGCCGGCAAGAAGGTGTTCCACCAGGGCTCGCCGGGCGTGCCCGGGACCGTCGAGGCGGACGACCGCTTCGGCGAGACCCTGACCGCCGCCGATCTCGACGGGGACGGCTTCACCGATCTGGTCGTCGAGTCCCATGGCGAGAAGTGGGAGTCCGGCGGGGTGCCCCGGGACGGCAACCGGACCGTCCTGTGGGGCGGCCCGGCCGGGTTCGCCTCGGGAAAGGTGCTGCCCCCCGTCGGGAACTCCCCGTACCAAATGGGCACTTCCGTCGCCGGTGACTTCGACGGGGACGGGCGGCAGGACCTCGTGCACGGCGGGCACGTGTCGTACGGCCCGCTGGGCCGGGACGGCGTCGCGGCGCGCGTCCAGGACATCACTCTGGTCGAGGGCGACATGTACTTCGCGGGGATGGCCGCCGGCGACACGGACGGCGACGGAGCGACCGACCTCGTCACCATCGCCCGCAGCTACGACTGGGACGACGAGGGCGACTACGGTTACCGCATCGACCGCCTGCGCGGCGGCCGGGGCGGTCTGAGCGAGCCCCGCAGCGTGCCCGACGCCGCGGGCCGGCCCATCCACCCCGAGGGCGATGTCTCCGCCGTGGCCCTCGGCGACCTCGACGGCGACGGCCGGGACGACATCGTCACCGGCGGCGAGGCGCTGAACATCGTGCGCGGCACCGCCGACGGGGCGACGGGCACCGACCCCCGCGTCATCACCCAGGACAGCCCCGGTGTGCCCGGTGCGCAGGAGGACGGCGACGGGTTCGGCCGGGGCCTGGCGACCGGCGACGTCGACGGCGACGGCTACGACGACATCCTCGCCGGGATCCCCTTCGAGGACTTCTCCGGGCTGAAGCGGGCCGGCACCTTCGCCGTCGTCCCCGGCGGCGCCCAGGGGCCGACCGGCGCCGGGACCAAGGTGTTCAGCCAGAACACCGCCGGGGTGCCGGGCACCGCGGAGTCGTCCGACTGGTTCGGCGAGCGGGCGGCGCTGGTCGACAGCGACGCCGACGGGCGGGCCGAGCCGGTCGTGGCGGCACTCGGCGAGGACCAGTACGCCGGTGCCGTCTGGGTGCTGCGGTCCTCCTCCGCGGGCGTGCAGACCGCCGGTTCCTTCTCCTTCGGCGCGCGGACCCTGGGCACCGTCAAGGCGGGCGCGCGGCTGGGCAGTTGGCTGACCTCCTGAGCGCGGCCGACCGCCCCTCCCGCTTCATCGACGCATCGACGCAACGACGCAACGACGTCTCGACGCAACGACGTCTCGACATCTCGACGTATCGACAGGAGTCTTCATGACGTCCCCTTCCCTCCGCCGCGGCCCGCGCTCGCAGCGCGGGCGGCTGGCCGTCGCGAGCGGCGTGGCGCTCCTCGCGGGTGCCCTGGCGGTGCCCGCGGCCCACGCCGCGCCCGCCGAGGCCACCGCCACCCCGAGCGCCGAGCGGCTGCACGACGACTTCAACGGCGACGGCTTCCCCGACCTGGCGATCGGCGCCCCCGACAGCACGGTGGGCACCCAGGCCGAGGCCGGCGCGATCAGTGTGCTCTACGGCGCGTCGAGCGGCCTGTCGACCTCCCGCAAGCAGGTGCTGACCTGGGCGGACCGTCCGGCGTCGCCGGTGCGGGCGCGCTACGGCTCCGCGCTGCACAGCGCCGACCTGGACCGGGACGGCTACGCCGACCTGCTCTCGCGCGTGGAAGGCGCGCCCGGCAGCGCGTACGGCGGGGAGGCGCTGGTGGTCAACTGGGGCGGCCCCCGGGGCCTCACGGCCGCGCCGACCGTGCTGAGGGACGTACCGGCGGACTTCGTCGGCCGCTACACGACCGGGGACTTCGACGGGGACAGGAACCCCGACATCGTCACGGAGGGCAACGGCGAACCCGGCTCCGTGGGCGACGGCACGGTGCTGCGCGGCCCGTTCACCCGGGACGGCGCGAACGCCGCCGAGGCGAGCTTCCCGTTCGTTCCGGGAGACCCGTACCACTTCAGTGAGGGCTTCGCCGCCGGGGACGTCACCGGGGACGGCATCGCCGACCTGGCCGTGAACATCCACTCCATCGACGGCGACAGCGGCACGGGCGCCATCGCCCTGCTGGCCGGCGGCCCCTCCGGCTTCACCCACAAGGGCGTGCTCAAGGACGCCCAGGGCCGGATCGTCCGCGGTGACGACATGGAGATCGGCGACCTGAACCGGGACGGCTACGGCGAGATCGTCGTCGGCCACTTCGTCGACGGCACCGACTACGACGTGGACCTGCCGGTCAAGGGCGGCGCCCTCATCGTCACGTACGGCGGCCCGAACGGCGTGTCCACCACCCGCAAGCCGGTGTACCTCAACCAGGACACGCCCGGCGTGCCCGGCGTGGGGGAGTGGCGCGACGGCATGGGCACGGCCCTGTCCATCGCCGACACCGACGGGGACGGCTACCAGGACGTCGTCACCGGCCTGCCCGGCGAGGACTTCGACGGGCTGACCGACGCGGGCAGCGTCCTGGTGCTGCGCGGCAGCGCGAACGGCCTGACCGGCACCGGGGCCAAGGTGTTCAGCCAGAACACCGCCGGGGTGCCCGGCACCGCCGAGAAGGGCGACCGGTTCGGCGCGGAGACCGCCCTGTCCGACCCGGACCGCAACAAGCGGCACAGCCTGGTGGCCGCCGCCCCGGCGGAGAACGCCGGCAACGGTTCGGTCTGGCACGTCCCCGCCACCTCCACCGGCATCACCGCCAGCGGATCCCTCACCTTCGGCGGGGCCACGCTGGGCGCGCCGTCGGCCGGGGCCCGCTTCGGCGCGTCGCTGGCGGAGTGACGGCCGCCCGGCACCCCACCGTCCGTACGAGACTCAGGAGAGCGCAACAGATGACCAAGCGCAGCACGTTCCGGCGCGCCGGACTCGCCGTCGTCCTGGCGGCGACCGGTGCGGCCGTCGTCCCCGCGGCCCAGGCCTCGGCCGCCGGGCCCACCGCCGCCGTCGAGCGGAGGGACGACTTCAACGGGGACGGCTACGCCGACCTCGCGGTGGCGGCGCCGGACGCGACCGTCGACGGGAAGACGAAGGCGGGTTTCGTGGCCGTGGTGTACGGCGGCGCGAGCGGGCTGAACACGGCGACCAGGCAGGTCTTCACCCAGAACGCCGCGGGCATCCCGGACGACGCCGAGGTGAACGACCGGTTCGGCGCCGCGGTGACCACGGCGGACCTCGACGGGGACGGGTACACCGACCTGGTCGTCGGCGTGCCCGGCGAGGACACCGTCCCGGGCGTCGACTCGGGGGCGGTGCAGGTCGTCTGGGGCGGCGCGCAGGGCCTGTCCGGCGGCGCCACGGTGGCGACCGGCGACTCGGCGTACGACGCGGTGGGCGACCGGGGCCGCCTGGCCGCCGGGGACTTCGACGGCGACGGCGTGACCGAGCTGGCGACCGTCGACGACAACTGGAAGCTGCTGCAGACCGAGGGCCCGTTCCGGCGGGACGGCTCGGCGGGCGGCGGGCAGCGGTTCGTCACGGACGACTCCGACCCCCGCTACCTGGACATGGCGGCGGGCGACGTCGACGGCGACGGCATCCTCGACCTGGTGGCGACCGCTCACCACGGCGACGAGTACGACGCCCGGCACATCAAGGTGTGGAAGGGCACCCCGGACGGGCTCGCCGCACCCGAGGTCGTGCTGAACACGCGGGGCCACGCGCTGCAGGGCGGGGAGTCCCTGGACCTGGGTGACGTCAACGGCGACGGCATCGACGACGTGGTCGTCGGCCGCCCGGTCGACGGCTACGACAGCGATGTCGACCTGCCGCTTGCCAACGGCGGCATGGTCACCTTCGTGCCGGGCACCGCGAACGGCCCCGACGGCACCAAGGCGCAGAGCCTCAACCAGGACAGCGCCGGCGTCCCCGGCGCCGCCGAGGCCGACGACGCCTTCGGCAGCGACGTCTCGGTCGCCGACGTCAACGGCGACGGCTACGCGGACGTCTCGGCGGGCGTCTTCGGCGAGGACTACGACGGTCTCACCCATGCGGGTTCCGTGGTCGTGCTGCGCGGCGGCGCGGGCGGCCTGACCGGCAGCGGTGCCGTGTCGTACAGCCAGGACACCGACGGCGTGCCGGGCGCCGCGGAGAGCGGTGACCAGTTCGGCCGGGCCACCCGCCTGCTCGACGCCAACGGTGACGGCCGCGCCGAACTGGCCGTGGGCGCGCCGGGCGAGAACACCGGCTCCGGTTCGGTGTGGGTCTTCCGGTCCACCTCCGCCGGGGTCACCCCGACCGGTTCGGTCACCTTCGGGCACGGCACCCTGGGCACGGTGGCCGCCAACGCCGGGCTGGGTTCCGGCTTCGCCCACTGACCACCTGGCTCATGACCCGTCGCGGCGAGGCGGCTCCGTCTCCCGCGGCGGGTTCCGTGTCCCCGCCTGTCTCCCATTTGTCATGCACGCGCTTCCTCGCGTTCAGCGCCCGGACCGACCGGACAGAGAGCTTCCGGAGTGTCCAACAGGCCGCTGTGGCAAGGGAGTTCCCGCGATGACCGGAGTGACCGCACCAGGACCCGTACCCGCCTCCCCCGACCGACGCCGCTTTCTGACCGCGGGCGCCGCCGTGCTCGGCGCCGCCGCCTCCGCGCAGCTGTGGCTGCCGGCCGCCGCGCGCGCCGCCGATTCCCCGCTGCCCGACGGTGTGTTCAGCCTCGGTGTCGCCTCCGGCGACCCGCTGCCCGACGGGGTGGTGCTGTGGACCCGGCTCGCCCCGGACCCGCTGAACGGCGGCGGCATGCCCGACCGGGCGGTGGCCGTGGAGTGGGAGATCGCCGAGGACGAGCGGTTCGCCAGACCCGCGCGCCGGGGCACCGCCCAGGCGCGGCCCGAGTACGGGCACAGCGTGCACGTGGACGTCCGCGGCCTGCGCCCGGGCCGCACGTACTGGTACCGCTTCCGGGCCGGCGGGCAGCTCTCGCCCACCGGCCGCACCCGTACCGCCCCGCACCGCCACAGCTCCGGCGGCTCCGTGCGGCTCGCCCTCGCCTCCTGCCAGAACTGGCAGCACGGCTGGTTCACGCCGTACGCCGACATGCTCGCCCAGGACCCCGACGTGGTCCTCTTCGTCGGCGACTACATCTACGAGTCGGTCCCGTCGGCGACGGCGCCGCGCCGCCACGAGGGCACCGGGGAGCCGTACACCCTGACCCAGTACCGCAACCGGTACGCCCAGTACCGCACCGACCCCGACCTCGCGGCCATGCACGCGGGCGCGCCCTGGGTCGTCACCTTCGACGACCACGAGGTCGACAACGACTTCGCCGGACAGATCCCGCAGGACCCCGACAAGCAGCCCCACGATGCCTTCGTGGCCCGGCTCACCGCGGCCTACCAGGCCTTCTACGAGCACATGCCGGTCCGCGCCACGGCGATCCCGGACGGCCCCCACATCCGCATGCACCGCCGCCTGGAGTTCGGCCGCCTCGCCCGGCTCAACGTGCTCGACACCCGGCAGTACCGCAGCGACCAGGCCACCAGCCAGGCCGGTGCCATGGACCCGTCGCTCACCATGCTCGGCGCCGCGCAGAAGCGCTGGCTGCTGGACTCCCTGCACCGCTCGCCGGCGCGCTGGAACCTCATCGCCTCGCAGATCATGATGGCCGAGACCGATCTGCTGGTCGGCGAGGGCAAGCAGTGGTTCTACGACGCCTGGGACGGCTACCAGGCCGAACGCAACGAGTTTCTGAAGGAGTTCCGCAGGGTGCGCAACCCGGTGGTGCTCACCGGCGACCGCCATCTGACGATGGTCAGCGACCTCAAGGAGGACTTCGTCGACCCGGACTCCGCGGTCGTCGGCGCCGAGTTCGTCGGCACCTCCATCTCCAGCAACGGCGACCAGGACCAGGCCGCCTTCCACCGCGAGTGGGACCCGAGGCTGCCGGACAACCCGCACTGGAAGCTGCTCGACGCACACCGCGGCTACCACCTCTTCGACGTGCGCCGCGACGGGATCGACGCCCAGGTGCGCGTCGTCGACACCGTGCGCCGGCCGCAGGCGACGCCGCGCACGCAGGCGAGGCTGCGGGTGGACGCCGGACGCCCCGGCGTCCACCTGGTCTGAGCCCCTTTCACCACCACCCGAGAACGCCCCGGGACCGTCGGTCCCGGGGCGTTGCGCGTTCGCTCCCGGAATCATTCCGACACCGAATTGCCGCGCAATCTTGATCTCGAATTCGGTGCCAAAGGGGCTGCCGGGGGAGCTGTTGTGAAGATCCGCGGCGGCGGCTGTGTACTTACTCACAGCACATTCGCGGCCCGTGGCCCCAGCTGCGGGAACCACTCGCCAATCACCATGCGTACAAGGTAAATGACAGGTTGCGCGCACATATGCGGCAGCGGTCGCTCACCTTGCATCGCGGTAACCACAAGTGGGAGCATTTCCAGGTTCCCAGTCGCCACAAGGTAGGTCACCTGTGTCCCAGCACATAGCCAAGCCCCGTACCACCGCAGTGATCCTGGCCGGTGGAACCGGTCAGCGTGTGGGTCTGTCGATCCCCAAGCAGCTGCTGAAGATCGCCGGCAAGGCAGTCATCGAGCACACCCTGACCACCTTCGAGAAGGCCGACTCCATCGACGACATCATCGTCCTGATGGCGCCGGGTTACGTGCCGGACGTCGAGAAGATCGTCGCGAAGGCCGGGTTCACCAAGGTATCGAAGATCATCGAGGGCGGCTCGACGCGGAACGAGACCACCGAGCGCGCCATCGCCGCGCTCGGCGAGGGCCTGGCCGAGGGCGAGGACCTGAACGTCCTCTTCCACGACGCCGTCCGCCCGCTGCTCTCCCAGCGCGTCATCGACGACTGCGTCGCCGCCCTGGAGCGGTACCAGGCGGTCGACGTCGCCATCCCGTCCGCGGACACCATCATCGTGACCCGCACCCACGGTGAGGACGGCGAGTTCATCACCGAGATCCCGGACCGCTCCCGGCTGCGCCGTGGCCAGACGCCGCAGGCCTTCAAGCTGTCCACCATCAAGCGGGCCTACGAGGTCGCGGCCGGCGACCCCAACTTCCAGGCCACGGACGACTGCTCGGTCGTGCTCAAGTACCTGCCGGACGTGCCGATCCACGTCGTCGCGGGCGACGAGTACAACATGAAGGTCACCCAGCCCGTCGACGTCTTCATCGCCGACAAGCTCTTCCAGCTCGCCTCCACCGCCGCGCCCGAGCAGAACGGCGAGGAGGCCTACCGCGAGCTGCTGACCGGCAAGACCGTCGTGATCTTCGGCGGCTCGTACGGCATCGGCAAGGACATCGCCGAACTCGCCGAGTCCTACGGCGCGACCGTCTACGCCCTCGGCCGCTCCACCACCGGCACCCACGTGGAGAACCCGGAGGAGGTCGACGACGCGCTGTCCAAGGCGTACGCCGAGACCGGCCGGATCGACTACGTCGTCAACACCGCCGGCGTGCTGCGCATCGGCAAGCTGGCCGAGACCGACAACGCCACCATCGAGGAGGCGCTGAAGGTCAACTACCTGGCCCCGGTGCAGATCGCCCGCTCCTCGTACAAGTACCTGGCCGAGACCAAGGGCCAGCTGCTGCTGTACACCTCCAGCAGCTACACCCGCGGCCGCGCCGAGTACAGCCTGTACTCCTCCACCAAGGCCGCCATGGTGAACCTCACCCAGGCGCTGTCCGACGAGTGGGCCGGCGACGGCATCCGCGTCAACTGCATCAACCCGGAGCGCACCGCGACGCCGATGCGCACCAAGGCCTTCGGCCAGGAGCCGGCGGGCAGCCTGCTCTCCTCCGAGGCCGTGGCCCGCACCTCGCTCGACGTGCTGCTGTCCGAGCTGACCGGCCATGTCATCGACGTGCGCCAGCAGGACCCGACGGCGGCCGCGGGCAGGGCCTCCGGCTTCGAGCAGGCGCTCGCCTCGGTCCTCGACCGCCAGAGTGGCATGTAACATTCATCAGTAAATAGGTGCGGAATTCAGGCCTCTGTGCGCTTCCCTTCGCGGAGCATTCACAGAGGCCTGTATCCGTAGTCGACAAAACCGGCATCCCCTCCCAGAGCAGGTTTTTCTCCGTGATTTCCACCGCTATACGCGTCGCCCGGGTGGGCAGCGCGGCCGAACTGGCCGCGGCGGTCCTGGTGCTGCTGGGTTTCCCGGCGCTCATGCTGGCCGCGCTCGTCCCGAGCGTCCCCGCCTTCGCGGCCGCGGCAGCCGTGACGTACCTGGCGGACCACTATCTGCACCGCAAGGGCAGCTACCTGATCAACCGCCTCAGCAAGGTGCGCGCGGGTCTGTCGATCCGCTTCCTGATCCGGCAGCTGCTGCTGATCCTGCTGCTGGCCCGGCTGTCGCTCTCGGACGACCTGATCTTCTACGGCGCGGTCGCCTGCTTCATCGCCTTCTACGGCCTCCAGGCCCCGCACGGCGCTCTGGTCACCCTGATCCGCAGCCGCCGCCGGATGCCGGTCGCCACCCGCAACGTCGACCTGAAGTCCCGCATCCGCATCCCGGACGCCCCGCCGCGCAGGCTGCTGCACCGCTCCGCGGAGAAGATGCTCCACCTCGACCTCGCCGCGGTCGTCGGCGTGCTGGTCGCCGCCGCCTTCGACGTGCCCGCCGCCGGGTTCGCCGGCGTCGGCCTCACCCTGCTGCTGGGCGTCGGCTACGTCCTCGTGCTCGCGCCGTACGTCCGCGGCCGCAAGATCCCGCCGCGCGCCGAGACCGTGCTCGCCGCCGTCGACGACTGGCTGCGCGAGTACCGCCCCGAGACGGTGCTGTACTTCTCCGGCTCCAAGGACTCCGCGTACCAGGTCAACATGTGGCTGGAGACCATGGAGAACCTGGACTCCAAGCCGCTGATCATCCTGCGCGAGCGGACCATCCTCGACCGCATGGCGCCCACCACGGTCCCCGTCATCTGCGTGCCCGGAGGGGTGCACCTGATGAACATGGACCTGTCCTCGGTGCGGGTCGCGCTGTACGCGGCGAACGTCGGCAAGAACATCCACATGCTGCGCGTGCCCACCATGAAGCACGTCTTCATCGGCCACGGCGACAGCGACAAGCTGGCCAGCGTCAACCCGTTCAGCAAGGTCTATGACGAGGTGTGGACCGCCGGCCGGGCCGGCCGCGACCGCTACGCCATCGCCGACGTCGGCGTCCGCGACGAGGACATCGTCGAGGTCGGCCGCCCGCAGCTGGCGCCGATCCAGCCCTGGCGGGGCGTCCCCGAGGGCCGCATCCCCACCGTGCTGTACGCGCCCACCTGGGAGGGCTGGGACGGCAACCCCGGCAACACCTCGATCGTGCTGGCCGGCGAGAACATCGTGAACCGGCTGATCACGGCCGACCCGCCGGTGCGCGTCCTGTACAAGCCGCACCCGTTCACCGGCACCGTCAGCAAGGACGCCAAGGCCGCCCACCAGCGCATCGCCGCCCTGGTCGAGAAGGCCGCCGCCGAGCGCGCCGCCGACCCGCGCTTCGCCGCCGACAGCGCCGCCCAGGCCGCCGCGAAGGCCGAGCTGGCCCGCATCGAGGCCCGCCTCGCCGAACTGACCGGCCGCGGCGGCGAGAAGCGCGACGAGGCCGAGGCGACCCGCGACGGCATGGTCGACGTGCCCACGTTCCAGGAGATCGCCCGGCTGCGCGCCGAGTGGAACGACGCCTACTGGCGGGCCTTCCCGAGCTGGGAGCACCGGGTCATCACCGGCGCCGAGCCGCGCCTGTACGACTGCTTCAACGTCTCCGACGCGATGGTCTCCGACATCTCGTCCGTGGTCTCCGACTTCATCGCCAGCGGCAAGCCGTACGCCGTCACGGACTCGGCGGAGGTGGGCGTCGAGGAGTTCAAGCGGCAGAACACCGCGGTGCGCGCCGCGGTGATCCTCTCCAACAGCGCGGCGGAGCTGGGCGAGCTGCTGGCCGCGGTGCGCGACCCGGCCGCCGACCCGCTGGCGGAGGACCGCAAGGAGCTGAAGCAGTACCTGCTGGGTCCGGACGAGCCCGCGTCCATCGTCCAGTTCAACACCGCGGTGGCGAACCTCGCGCTGAAGGCCGAGACGCGCAACCTCGGCCAGCAGACCCGTCTGCTCGCGGAGGCGGCGGTGCCCGGGCAGCGGGTGGCCACCAGCGGCGAGACGGACGGTGTGACGGCCGGCTGACACCGCCCGCCCGGTCGATTTCGGCCCCCGAGGGAATGCCCTCGGGGGCCGAACCCGTTCCCCCGTCACACTCGTACTGTGAGGTGTCTCACGAAAGGGTGAAGGTGGGACAACCGCTTGCCGCCGCCACCCGTCTATCAGGTAGCTAATAAGGAGATACGGGAGGAATTTCCCGTTGACGAGGGGGAAATGTGCCCGTGACGCAGCCTGATGTCAGCGTGATCATCGGGGCGTACGAAGCCATGCCGTACCTGGTCGAATGCCTCGCGTCGGTCGAGGCACAGACCATCGACCCGGCACGCATGGAGGTCATCGCGGTGGACGACGGCTCCACCGACGGCACGGGGGAGTGCCTGGAGGAGTTCGCCGCCCGCGCGCCCATGCCGGTCACCGTGATCCGCCAGGAGAACTCCGGCGGGCCCAGCGGCCCGCGCAACGTCGGCCTCGCCAAGGCGGCCGGACGGTACGTGTTCTTCCTGGACGCCGACGACCGGCTCGGCCCGGAGGCGCTGGAGCGGATGGTCGCCATGGCCGACCGCAACGGCACGGACGTGGTCCTCGGCCGCGTCGAGGGCATCAACCGCACGCCGCCGAAGTCGATGTGGGGCAAGACGCTGGAGCGCACCGACGTCTTCTCGTCCAACATCAAGTTCACGCTCAGCGCGCAGAAGCTGTTCCGGCGCGAGCTGCTGACCCGCCACGACATGCGGTTCGACGAGTCGCTGTGGACCGGTGAGGACGCCCTGTTCACCATGGAGGCGTACCTGCGGGCGAACGGCGTCTCCGTCCTCGCCGACTACACCTGCTACTACCTGGTGGGCCGCGAGGACGGCAAGCACGTCACCAAGACCGGCGGCTACACCCTGCGCTTCGACTCCGCCCGCGCGCTGATGAAGCTGATCGCGGACATGGTGCCGCCGGGCGAGCGCCGCGACACGCTGATGGTGCGGCCGTTCCTCATCACCCTGCTGCCGCAGTTCGGACCCAGGTTCCTCAAGGACGACGAGGAGACCCGGCGGCACAAGTTCGAGCTGGCCAAGCCGCTGATGGACGCCCACTGGACGGAGGGCGTCGCCCGCCGGCTGAAGGTCGAGGAGCGGCTGCGGCTGCACATGGTGGCCGAGCAGCGCCCCGATCTGCTGGTCGGCATGCTGGAGTTCCTCAAGTCCAAGAAGCAGGTCCCGGCCGTCCTGGAGAACAAGGGCCGCCGCGTCTACCTGGTCTACCCGTACTTCCGCGACCGCGGCGCCGGCCTGCCCGACTCGCTCTACCTCGCCGAGCCCCGCGAGGCCCGCGCCTTCCACGGCTACCGCGAACCCACCCCCACCGCCTCCCTGCTGCGCCGCGCCCTCCGCAAGGCCCGCCGCATGCTGCGGCGTTGACTCCGACTGGGTGGGAGCGGGGCGCCAGGCCGTTCGCCTCCTGCCCGCTCGGCCTCGCCGGTGCCCCGACGCAGCTCACATTCCACCCACGCATCGGGGACCTGCCGGGCAGGAGCTCGAAGTTCGACGAGGCTGCGCGCCGGTGGCCTTGCTCCGTGCCGGTGCCGCGCCTCCGACGGGGCACGCGAAGCGAAGAGGCGTTCCTTTCCGGCCCCTTCGCTGAATTTCGGTCATCTGACTACGGAATGAAAGATTCGATCAACTGTTCAGGTAAGTTCATGTCCACCTCACCGCATGGGCAACTTCCGCCTCATGGGAAACATGTCAGGGGGACATGGATGCGTAGCCGCAAAACCCGTCGGACTGTTGTACTCGCGGCACTCCTCGTACCGTTCATGGGAGCGCTGACACCCATGTCGGCTCAGGCTCACGAGTCACAAGGGGCCTTGACCGCGCCCTCCGTGAGCAGTGCTGACGGGACGGCAGAAACGCGGATCATCGGAGGAACCAAGCCCGAGTCCCGCGGGATGGCCGCTATATCGCTGGATGGGAATCCTCATTGCAGCGGGTCGATAATCGACAACTACTGGATTCTCACTGCCAAACACTGCGTCAGGGCCGACGGCGGCGACGGGGACAAGTACGCCTACAGCAGGCTCAAGGTACGTGTGAAGAGCGTTTACTCGGACAGTGGTGGAGGCGTTGTCGGCGTTTCCCTCACGAAGTCGCGGGACAGGCACGACCTGGCGCTGATCAAGCTCAACCGGTCGGCGAACGCGGAGCCCGTACGCATGGCCACGAAGCACTCCGCAGTCGGTGCGACCACCTATGTATTCGGCTACGGAACGAACTCCACCAGCGGCGCCAGTGATCACCGACTGCGCCGGGGAACCGAACGCGTCCTGGACAACTCTTTCCCGGGAATCCTGACCACGGCGATCGACGGAAAGCCGTGCCACGGGGACTCCGGTGGTCCGCTGTTCAAGCTGGTCGACGGAAAGCGGTACCAGATCGGCGTCGTCTCCAGGCTTCCGCAGGGCGACCCCCTGGACTGTTCGGCAGGGCGCACGGTCTACTCGTCCGTGCCCAACAGCCTGGACTGGATCAACGGAGTCATGCGGGACTTCTGACAGATCTCGCACGAGCAATGCCCGCTGGCCGATGCAGCGGGCATTGCTGCACCCGTCCGCGTACACGAAGGTTAGGTTCTGTCACTCTCATGCCGGTTCGCTCGCTGAAACACCTGGCCGTGCCCGCTCTCCTCGCCGGTGCCCTGCTTCTGCCCGGCATCCCAGCCACGGCGGCCGAGCAGGCGCCACCGATCAGTACGGGGGCGGTGTTCAACAACCCAAGAGGCACCACGGCACAGAAGAATGCGGTGAAGAACCACATCATCACCGCGATCAACAATACGCAGAGCGGTCGAATGATCCGGTCCGCGCTCTATGCGCTGAAGGATCAGGATTACACTGATGCGCTCATCGCGGCGGACCGTCGCGGAGTCGCCGTGCGGGTGGTCCTGGACGCGAAGTTCAAATCCTCAGCGGCTACGCAGAATTTGATCTCCGCGCTCGGCGCCGATAAGTCGAAGGACTCCTGGGTGCATGTCTGCACATCGGGAGCTGCCTGTATCGCCACGGGGCGAAGCAGCATGATCAACCACAACAAGTTCTTCACGTTCTCGCGGATCGGTGACGCAGGAGAAGCGGAGGACGTGGTGATCCAGACCTCCGCGAACCAGACCTCACTCAATACGGAGAAGTACTGGAACAATGCTTACACCGTCGTGGGCAACACGGCACTGTACACCGCGTATCGTGATTACTTCAACGACTTGGCGGCGATGAACAAGAACGCGAACTACTTCACCAGCGGAAAGGTGGGTAAAGAGAAGTACTACTTCTTCCCTCAGAAGTCCGGGGACATCGTGGTGAGTGTCCTGAACAACCTTTCATGTGGTGGGGGCGCCACAGTGCGGGTCGCGGCGTTCGCACTGCACCGGGATGCGGTGGCGCAAAAGCTGAGGTCGTTGGCCGACCAAGGGTGCTCCGTGCGCATCGTCTTCAATGACAGCAACGACGTCAGTAAACTTTCCGGGCACAGAAACATTGCTCTGCGCCAGCTGAGCACAGACGATGGCTACCTCGTTCACTCCAAGTATGTGCTGATCGAAGGTGACTACGCCGGGCACGCGAACACGAAGTGGACCTTTACCGGATCTCATAACCTCGATGAGTCATCGCTGCGCGATAACGACGAGGCGATGCTCAGGCTGGAGGGTGCGGGGCCACACGACGCCTTTCGCCAGAACTTTGAAAGTATGTTCGCTGTCGCGACTCCCGCCGGCTAGTCCCTCATGAGAACCGTGGGCTTGGTTCCCGGCCTGCGGAGGGCCTGTGGCACGCCCGAGATCGGTCGTGCCACGTTCGGCGCCGGTTCTTCGCCCTGTCGTCTCCCGGCGGTAAGCCGGGCGTGAGACTGCTGCGCACCACGCGCGTCCGCAGCGTGGACCAGTGGCGCGCAGTACGCCTCCTGTCCCGTAGATTGCCTGGTGGGCGACTGAACCTACGCGAGGGGACAGACAGCAAGGTGGCAGGGGCAAGGCAGGCCGTGCGCGAGGCCCGCAGGATCGTCGTCAAGGTGGGTTCCTCGTCGCTGACCACCGCCTCGGGCGGACTGGACGCCGACCGGGTGGACGCGCTCGTCGACGTCCTGGCGAAGATCCGCAGCGGAGGCGAGAAGGAGATCGTGCTGGTCTCCTCGGGCGCCATCGCCGCCGGACTCGCCCCGCTGGGGCTGCGCCGCCGCCCGAGGGACCTGGCCCGCCAGCAGGCCGCCGCCAGCGTCGGCCAGGGCCTCCTCGTGGCCCGCTACACCGCCTCCTTCGCCCGCTACGGCGTCCGCGTCGGCCAGGTGCTGCTCACCAGCGACGACATGAGCCGCCGGGCCCACCACCGCAACGCCTCCCGCACCCTCGACCAGCTCCTCGCGATGGGCGCGTTCCCGATCGTGAACGAGAACGACACGGTCGCCACCGACGAGATCCGCTTCGGCGACAACGACCGGCTCGCCGCCCTCGTCGCCCACCTCGTCCACGCCGACCTGCTCGTCCTGCTCTCCGACGTGGACGGCGTCTACGACGGCGACCCCGCCAGGCCCGGCACCTCGCGGATCGCGGAGGTGCGCGGCCCGCGGGACCTCGCGGACGTGGAGATCGGCAGCGCCGGCAAGGCCGGGGTCGGCACCGGCGGCATGGTCACCAAGGTCGAGGCCGCCCGGATCGCCGCCGCCGCGGGCATCCCCGTCGTGCTGACCAGCGCCGTCCACGCGGCCGACGCCCTCACCGGCCAGGACACCGGCACCTACTTCCACCCCACGGGCAAGCGCTCCGCCGACCGGCTGCTGTGGCTGCAGCACGCCTCGACCCCGCAGGGCGCGCTCACCCTGGACGACGGGGCGGTACGGGCCGTGGTGGAACGGCGCACCTCCCTGCTGCCGGCCGGCATCGCCGCCGTCGAGGGCGAGTTCAGCGCGGGCGACCCGGTCGAGCTGCGCGACGGCTCCGGGCGGGCGGTGGCGCGCGGACTGGTCAACTTCGACGCCAAGGAGATCCCCCGGCTGATCGGGCGCTCCACCCGCGAGCTGGCCCGCGAACTGGGCCCGGCGTACGAGCGCGAGGTGGTCCACCGCGACGACCTGGTGCTCCTGCACTCCTGACGGCACCGCACGGCCCGTGCGGCGAAATTCTGTCACCGCGTCCGCACAGAGCGTAAAGACATCCGTACGCGCGGCCGGAATGCGGTGAATCGTCCGCCTCGGGTGGTGGACGTTCCGCAAAAGTGCCACACGATCACTCGGGGACTGCTCAACTTTGTGTCGAGGGCGCAGTTCCGTCACGTGTGAAGGAGGCCGTCGTGAGACGAGTACGCCCTGGGGCGACGGCGCCCCGCGGTGGTGCCGGCTCCCGCTCGGCCGGTGCGGACCGGGCTGCGCTGACCAGCGTGGCCGCCGGGGACCGCTTCGAGGGCGAGGAGCCCGCCGACCTGCCCCGGCTGTGGCACGTCACCCTCAGCGTCTCCGGCGAGGCCGCCCCGCTGACCGAGGTCCGGCGGTCCCTGGAGCAGCTGGCCCACGACCACCCCTTCCTGCTGACCAGCCGCTACGCCGAGGACCACGCCGAGATCCGGTACTGGGAAGAGGCCCGCGACCTGCACGACGCGGCGGCCGTGGCGCTGCGCCTGTGGGGCGAGCACCGGCAGTCCGCCGGGCTGCCGCCCTGGGAGATCGTCGGCCTGGAGGTCATCGACCGGGCCACCTACCACCAGCGGCTCGCCGAGGGCTACGGACCGCCCCCGGCGAGCCCGGTCGGCGTTCACCCGTTCTGACCCCTTTGCCCGCGCCTCAGGGGCACTGCGGAACGCGTCTCAGGGGCGCGCAGGAACGCGTCTCAGGGTCGCTCCGAAACCGTCTCGGGGTGTGGAACGGGCGAGGAACGGGCCCGTCCGGCGCACTACCCTTCCCCCATGACCACGCTCTCGCCGTACGACTCGATGTCCCCGCTCACCCAGGCCGCCTACCGCGCCAAGGCCGCCGCCGCCGACCTCGCGCCGCTGCCGCGGTCCGTGAAGGACGACGCGCTGCTCGCCATCGCGGACGCGCTGGAGGTCCGGACGAGCGAGATCGTCGAGGCCAACGCCAAGGACGTGGCCAAGGCCCGGGAGAGCGGCACCAGCGAGGGCATGATCGACCGGCTCACCCTCACCCCGGAGCGGGTCCGCGCCATCGCCTCCGACGTGCGCGACGTGGCCGCGCTGCCCGACCCGGTCGGCGAGGTGGTGCGCGGCTCCACCCTGCCCAACGGCATCGACCTGCGCCAGATCCGGGTGCCGCTCGGCGTCGTCGGCATCATCTACGAGGGCCGCCCGAACGTGACGGTCGACGCCGCCGCCCTGTGCCTGAAGTCCGGCAACGCGGTGCTGCTGCGTGGCTCGTCCTCGGCGTACCAGTCGAACACCGCGCTGGTCCGCGTGCTGCGCGACGCCGTCGGCGGCGCCGGGCTGCCCGCCGACGCCGTCCAGCTCGTCCCCGGCGAGAGCCGCGACAGCGTGCGCGAGCTGATGCGCGCCCGCGGCCTGGTCGACGTGCTCATCCCGCGCGGCGGCGCCTCCCTGATCAACACGGTCGTCCAGGAGTCCGTCGTCCCGGTCATCGAGACCGGCACCGGCAACTGCCACGTCTACGTCGACGCGCAGGCCGACCTCGACATGGCCGTCGAGATCCTGATCAACTCCAAGGCCCAGCGGGTCGGCGTCTGCAACGCCGCCGAGACCCTGCTGGTCCACCAGGACATCGCCGCCGAGTTCCTGCCGCGCGCCCTGGACGCCCTCGCGGACGCCGGGGTCACCGTGCACGCCGACGAGCGGGTGATGGCGTACGCCAAGGACTCCAGGGCGACGGTGGTCGAGGCCACGCCGGAGGACTGGGAGACCGAGTACCTGTCGTACGACATCGCCGCGGCGGTCGTCGACTCGCTCGACAAGGCCGTGGAGCACATCCGGCTGTGGACCTCCGGCCACACCGAGGCCATCGTCACCACCTCGCAGCAGGCCGCCCGCCGGTTCACCCAGCTGGTCGACTCCACCACCGTCGCCGTGAACGCCTCCACCCGGTTCACCGACGGCGGCCAGTTCGGCTTCGGCGCCGAGATCGGCATCTCCACGCAGAAGCTGCACGCCCGCGGCCCGATGGGCCTGCCCGAGCTGACCAGCACGAAATACATCGTCACCGGCGACGGGCACGTGCGGCGCTGAGGCGCGCGGCCCGGGCGCGCGCCGGTCGGCCGCGCGGTCCGGCATGCGGATGAATTTCCCTACCGTCTGCCCAAATTGACCCCCCAGGTCTACTCTGGATGCGTGCCGGAGGACGTGGGGGGTTCGCCGTTCCGTGACGGCTGGGAGCCCGACGACGACCACGACCGCGGGGTGTCGGACGCAGAGTTCGCCTCCGTGGTCTTCGACGAGGCCTTCGTGCGGGCGGCCGTGGTGCACGAGCCGACCGCCGTGGAGCGCCTCCTGGCCGCGGCCCAGGCCAGAGCGGAGGCCTCCGAGGCGGAGGCCCGCCGCACCCACGGCCGAGGCGAGCGCTACGACGACGGGTACGGCGGCCACGAGCCGGGCGCGTTCGGTCATGATCCGGACTTCGACGGCCCGGACGACCTCGACCTCCTCGACGGCCCGGGCATCGGCGCCGGGCCCTACGGCCGGCACGGCCGCTGGCACCGCCCCGTGGCCTGGCTGCTCGCCGTGGTGATGGGCGTCGGCATGATCGCCCTGGCCTTCGCCGCCGTCTACCGCGGCGCCTCCTCGGGCCGCCAGGACCAGGTGCCGCCGCCCGCCTCGACCGGCCTGGAGCAGGGCGGCACGGCCGGTCCCTCGGCCTCCGCGGACTACTCCCGCCCGGCCGTCTCGGCCGTCCCGCGCACCCCCTGACGGCGACGCTCCCCTACGGGTGAGGGCCGGTCAGGGGTTGTCCGGGGACGGTGTTTACCGCGTCGCCGGCGGACCTACCCTGAAGATATGGGCGGGCCTGGAGACCCACCCGAGGGGACACCCGACGGCGCCCCCAACGGTGCGGACGACGAGTACCGATCCGTCGTGTTCGACGAGTCGTTCGTCCGCGCTGCCCGCCTCCAGGAGTTCTCCGCGCGCGAACGCATCACCGACCACGCGCCCGCGGTCCGCCGTCGCCCCCCGGCCCGCCGCCGACTGCCCCGGCAGGCCCTGATCCTCGTGCTGCTGATCGCCGTCGCCTTCGGCACCGCGATCTACATGGGCGTACGCCACCCCTATCCGGCCACCCGGACCGCCCGGCCGCCCGCCGTCGAACCGCTGCGCACGACCGTCGTCCCGCTCGCCCCGCGCGGCCCCGTCCCCGGCACCACCGACATCGAACGACTGTACGAGGCGAGTCCCGCCGCCGGGTTCCGCACCGGCGCCGAGGGCATCCCGCTGCCCGCCGCCCGCCGCACCGACCACTTCTCCGACGGCCAGGTCCTCACCGCCCTCAGCACGGCCAAGGACTACGTCGTGCGCTCCTCGCTCTACCCCGAGGTGCTCACCGGCGGCCAGGTCCGCCCCGTACGGGTCCTCCTCGACGCCGACCAGCTCGCCCAGTTCGACCGCAGCTTCGACCGCCCGGCGGCCGACGGCCGGCACGCCCCCACCGGCTGGCTGGTCCGCTTCGACCCGGCCGGCGTCGAACTGGCCGCCCCCGGCATCCGCGTCCACGGCAGCCTGCGCGCCGAGGAGGCCGACGCGTCCACCCTGGAGGTCACCTCCGACCACACGTTCGTGTACGCGCTGCGGCCGGCCGGGGCCGGCGCCGCCGCCGAGGCGTCGCTGTTCACCGTCCGCCGCGAGCTGCACTTCCGCTTCGACCGCGAGGACCTGCGGCTCCGCCAGACCCGGCTGACCGGGTCCCGGCTGCAGGCCGGACCGATGTCCTGCGCCGAGGACGCCACCGCCCGGCTGCGCCCGCTGTTCGCCGGCCAGACCGCCAAGGAGGGCGGCCCGGCCGGCACCGACCCGTACGCCCTGCACGGCGTCCCCGCGCTGTGCGGCACCCTCGCGGACAGCGCCCAGCCCAGGGTCTAGCCCGGGCGCGCACGGGTGTCCCCCAGGCCGGTCCCGACGGGCGTACGTCAGGCCGGCCCGAGGGCGTCCGCCAGGCCGGTCCAGGCAGGGTGTCCGTCAGGCCGGTCCGCTGCCCGGTCTAGTCCCCCTGACCCCGCTCCGGCGCGTCCCCGGAGGGGCGGTCCTTGCGCGGTGCGCCGGTGAAGCCGCCCCAGCCGCGCCGCATCCGGTCGCCCAGGTCGCCCGCGCCCCCGGCGATGTCCGTGACCAGCTTCATCAGCGGGTCCTTCGACTCGCGCACCTCCGACGCGTAGTGCGCCGCCGACTCGCGCAGCGACTCCGAGACCCTGGCCTCCTTGTCGTCGCCCCGCTTCGGGTAGTGGCCGTCCATGATCCGCTGGTAGTCGCGGGTGGCCGCCCACTTCTTCAGCTCGGCCGCGCGGACCGTGGCGAAGGGGTGCGAGCGCGGCAGCACGTTGAGGATCTTCAGCACCGAGTCGCGCAGATCGCCGGCCGCCTCGTACTCGTCGGCCTGCTCCAGGAACGCGTCCACGTTCATCTCGTGCAGGTGGTTGCCGCCCGCCAGCTTCATCAGGCCCCGCAGCGAGGCGTGCAGGTCCTGCCCCACCAGCAGGCCCGCGCGGTCCGCGGACAGCTCCGACTTGCGGAACCACTCGCGCAGCGCGGTCACGATCGCCATCACCGCCATGTTGCCGAGCGGGATCCACGCCACCCGCAGGGCGAGACTGGTCAGGAACAGCAGGATCGTGCGGTACACGGCGTGCCCGGACAGGGCGTGGCCGACCTCGTGGCCGACCACCGCCCGCATCTCCTCCTCGTCCAGCAGCTCCACCAGCCCCGTGGTGACCACGATGACCGGCTCGTGCATGCCCACGCACATCGCGTTCGGCTGCGGGTCCTGCTGGACGTACATCGGCGGGACCTTCTCCAGGTCCAGGATGTAGCAGGCGTCCATCAGCATCCTGTGCAGATGCGGGAACTGCCGGTCGGAGACGCGCACCGAGTCGGACAGGAACAGCAGCCTCAGGCTCCGCTCGGGCAGCAGGCCGCTGAGCGCCTTGAAGACGGTGTCGAAGCCGCTGAGCCGGCGCAGCGCCACCAGCGCCGAGCGGTCGGCCGGGTGCTCGTAGGCCCGCGAGGAGATCTCCGGGAAACGCCGGCGCCGCCTGCCGGGCAGCTGCTCGGATCCGGACTGCGGGTGGTCGTAGGACATCGGGTCCCCCAGATGCGTCGGTGTGCCCGGCCCGGACACCGTGCCCGGACCGTCTGCGGTCGCGGTGCCCCCGAGGCGACCTCCAGCCTAGAACCTGCCTTCCGGGGCAGACCGCGGGCGGAGTTACCGTGGACGGGCAGCACAGCGAAGGAGCCCCACGTCATGGAGTACGACGCCGCGTCCGCCTGGCTCATGGCCGCCGAGCAGCAGGGGGCCGGGAATCTCCTCCGGGTCGTCCTGGTCGTGATGCTGGTGGGGTGCGTGCTGACCGCCTGGTTCCTGCTGCGGGGGTACAGGCGGAAGGACGACTGAGCGCGCCCGAAGGTTGCCCGACACCGGAGTCGGGGTGATCGCGGCGGAGCGGCCCGCATACGATGGGCCGACATCTTTATCCCGCCCACACGCGATAGGTCCTGACGAAGATGAGCCTCCACACCACCACCGCCCAGCTGGTCACCCTCGCCTCCGAGGGCGGGGAGCACGGCGGCAACCACGAAAGCCTCAGCCCGCTGCTCACCGGCGGTGGCGCCTTCGTCATCCTCATGCTGCTGCTGTGGGTGACCACCCGCTTCAACCGCGACCGCTGACGGACGCCCGCGGGGGCCGGGGACGACTCCGCCCGTCGGGGCACACGGGCCGGGCCGGTAGGGTCTGCACGCATGGGGAAGCAGGACATGCCTACCGGTCCGGTGAACGACACACCGCAGGGCACCAGCGGCCGCGGCAAGCGCCGCCTCGGCGTCATGGGCGGAACGTTCGACCCGATCCACCACGGCCACCTGGTGGCCGCCAGCGAGGTCGCCGCGCAGTTCCGCCTCGACGAGGTCGTCTTCGTGCCGACCGGCGAGCCCTGGCAGAAGAGCCACCGCACCGTGTCCCCGGCCGAGGACCGCTACCTCATGACGGTCATCGCGACCGCCGAGAACCCCCAGTTCTCGGTCAGCCGCATCGACATCGACCGCGGCGGCCCCACCTACACCGTGGACACCCTGCGCGACCTGCGCGCGCTCAACCCCGACACCGACCTGTTCTTCATCACCGGCGCCGACGCCCTCGCCCAGATCCTCACGTGGCGGGACACCGAGGAGCTGTTCTCGCTGGCGCACTTCATCGGGGTCACCCGCCCGGGACACCACCTGGACGACCCCGGCCTGCCCGAGGGCATCGTCTCGCTCGTCGAGGTCCCCGCCCTCGCCATCTCCTCCACGGACTGCCGCGCGCGAGTCGCCAAGGGTGACCCCATCTGGTATCTGGTGCCCGACGGAGTCGTGCGCTACATCACCAAGCGCGAGCTGTACCGCGGCGGCGAGTGAGCCGAGAGGGGCACCGGTGAACGACCGATACGACGCGGGCTACGGGGGCGAGGACCAGTACCGGCTCGTCGGCTACGACGAGTACGGCCGCCCCGTGTACCAGCAGGCGCAGCAGCAGCCGTACGACCCCCCGTACGACCCGTACGACCCCTACGGGCAGCAGCAGACCGCCTCCCAGGACCACGCGCAGAACCCCCAGGGCTACCCGCAGAACCCCCAGGGCTACGGCTACGACCCGTACACGTCGGGCCAGCAGCCGCCCAGCCCGTCGTACGACACCTACGGGACCGGCCAGGAGCCCTCGTACGGCTCCTACGACGGCTACGCGGGCCAGGAGGGCCACGGCGCCGCCTACGGGCAGCAGGCCGCCGCTCCCCAGTCCCGGGTCGCCGAGCAGACCGCCCACATCCCGCAGCAGGCCGGACCGGCCGACGACGCCCCCGCGCGGGACGACGACCGCGGCGACCGCGACGGTCAGGACGACCGCGACTACCGCACCGAGCAGTTCTCGTTCGTCGAGGAGCCCGACGGCGACTCCGAGGACGTCATCGACTGGCTGAAGTTCACCGAGAACCGCACCGAGCGCCGCGAGGAGGCCCGCCGCCGCGCCCGCAGCCGGCTCATCGCCCTGGCCGTCGTCCTCGCCCTGGTCGCGGCCGGCGGCGTCGGCTGGCTCTGGTACGCCGGGAAGCTGCCCGGACTGTCCTCGTCCGACGGCACCACCGGCACCACGGCCGCCGCCGGCGCCCAGAAGCGCGACGTGATCGTCGTCCACCTGCACGACACCAAGAAGGGCGGCACCTCCACCGCCCTGCTCGTCGACAACACCACCACCCGGCAGGGCACCACCGTCCTGCTGCCCAACTCCCTCGCCCTGACCGGCGACGACGGCGCGACCACCACCCTCGCCAAGTCCGTCGAGGACGACGGCTCCACCGGCACCCGCGAGGCCCTGGACACCGTCCTCGGCACCTCCATCCAGGGCACCTGGCGCCTGGACACCCCCTACCTGCAGAACCTCGTCGACCTCGTCGGCAACATCGAGATCGACACCGACACGGACGTGCTCGACCCCGAGGCCGGGAAGGGCGAGGCGCCCCTGGTCAACCAGGGCGAGAAGCAGACCCTCAGCGGCAAGATGGCCGTCGCCTACGCCACCTACCGCGCCCCCGGCGAGGCCCCGGACGCCCAGCTGCAGCGGTTCGGGCAGGTCCTGCAGGGCGTGCTGCGCAAGATGTCCTCGGACCCCGAGGCCGCGACGACCACCGTCCAGACCCTGGCGCAGATCCTCGACCCGTCGCTCACCGACAAGGACCTCGGCACCTTCCTGGCCGCCCTGTCCGACCTCGCCAAGAGCGGCGACCACAGGACCGCGGTGCTGCCCGTCCAGGCCGACGGCACGCTGACCGCCGAGGCCAGTGACAGCGTGGTCGAGGACGTCCTCGGCGGCACCGCCAAGAGTCCCGACCAGGGCGCCGCCGTGCGCGTCTCGGTGCGCAACGCCAGCGGGGTGAAGGACAACACCGAGAAGGCCCGCGTGGTCCTCCTCAACGGCGGCTTCACCTTCCTGGAGAGCGGCACGGCGGCCGCCCAGGGCACCTCGAAGGTGCTCTACGCCGAGGCCGCCGACCGGCAGAACGCCACCGAGGTCGCCAAGACCCTCGGCCTGCCCGAGAGCGCCGTCACCAAGGGCGAGGTGACCTCCAACGCGAACGTGTCGGTCGTCCTCGGCCGGGACTACGCCCCGTAGCCGCGCGCGGGCCCCCGCGTGATGGCGTGGGGCCCGCCGGCGGCCGTGAGACCCTGGAAGACAAACGACCGCCGACGGAAAGCCTTGTAGTGACCGCGACCGACCGCTCTCTCGAACTGATCACCACCGCCGCCCAGGCGGCGGCCGACAAGCTCGCCCACGACGTCATCGCCTACGACGTCAGCGACGTGCTGTCGATCACGGACGCCTTCCTGCTGGCGTCCGCCCCCAACGACCGCCAGGTCAAGTCGATCGTCGACGAGATCGAGGAACGGCTCCTGAAGGAGCTCGGGGCCAAGCCCGTGCGCCGCGAGGGCGACCGCGAGTCCCGCTGGATCCTGCTCGACTACGTCGACATCGTCGTCCACGTCCAGCACAGCGAGGAGCGCGTCTTCTACGCCCTGGAGCGGCTGTGGAAGGACTGCCCCGAGATCGAGCTGCCCGAGGACGCCCGGGCGACCCGCGGCAAGGCCGAGGAGCACGCCAAGCTCCAGGCCGCCCAGGAGGAGGCCGCCGAGGCGGCCGGTGAGTGGCGGTGAGCGCCACCGGCGAGGTGACCGCCGGGAACCAGGGCCGGGGCCGCCGCGTCATCCTGTGGCGGCACGGGCAGACCTCGTGGAACGTGGAGCGCCGGTTCCAGGGCACCACGGACGTCGCGCTGACCGAGACCGGCGTCGCCCAGGCGCGCCGCGCGGCCCGGCTGCTGGCCTCCCTGCGGCCCGACGCGATCGTCGCCTCCGACCTGTCGCGCGCCGCGGACACCGCGGCCGAGCTGGCCGCGCTCACCGGCCTCGACGTCACCCTCGAAGAGGGCCTGCGGGAGACCTACGCGGGCGTCTGGCAGGGCCTGACGCACGACGAGATCATCGCCCGGTACGGGGAGGAGTACGCCGCGTGGAAGCGCGGCGAGCCGGTCCGCCGCGGCGGCGGCGAGCTGGAGACCGAGGTCGCCGACCGCGCGGCGCCCGTGGTGCTCCGGCACGCCGAGAAGCTGCCCGAGGACGGGACCCTCGTCGTGGTCAGCCACGGCGGCACGATCCGCACCACCATCGGCCGGCTGCTCGGCCTGGACGCCCGCCACTGGGAGAGCCTGGGCGGCCTGTCCAACTGCTGCTGGTCGGTGCTCGGCCAGGGCGCCCGCGGCTGGCGGCTGCTGGAGCACAACGCCGGCACCCTGCCGGAGCCGGTCCTCGGCGACGACGACTGAGGGGCCGCGGGGCCGTCGTACGGCCGTCGGACGGCCCCCGGGGACCCGGATTTCACTTTCCGGCAGGTCGCAGGCTAAAGTTCTTCTTGTTCGCCCGGCCGAGCGGGGAGAACGCAAGGGGCTATAGCTCAGTTGGTAGAGCGCCTGCATGGCATGCAGGAGGTCAGGAGTTCAATTCTCCTTAGCTCCACAGGACGAATCCCGTCCCCCTCAGGGGGCGGGATTTTTCGTCTGCGGCCTTCCCGTCCTCGAACGGTCGTGAACGGCAGTGACCCGAGAGGCGTATACCTCCGTGGTGGCGTGTGGGCGGGTGCCGTGTCCGGACTGGTACCCCGGCGTCGCTGACCGTGTCGCTCCGGTCGTGGCAGAATCAAACGGCCGGAAGGGGGCGCGGCCCGACGGGAGGGAGTAGCGATGCCTTCGAGCATCCTCGAGGAGGTCGGCCACCTCCTCGGCGAAGCAGCGTTGATACGGCACACGGCCACCCGGCTCAGCTGCCCTTCCTGCGGTTCCGCGCACGTCGCCCAAGTCCTCGGTGACAACGGCGGAATCTCCTACGTGTGCACGGCCTGCGGCCACAGCTGGAGCTGATCGATGGGTGCCCACAGGCGGAAGTGCGACTGGTGCGGCAGCGGTACGCCGATCGTCCGGGACATGGAACCGGTGAACCCCGACTACCAGTACTGGTGCGAGGAATGCGCGCGGGCGCTGATCATAAAAGGCGACCCCATCGAGACGTACCGCGAGCTGGAGGGCGAGCCGATCTACGGCCGTCTGCTGGAGGAGCACTGCACGCTCAAGCGGTTCTACTCGTTCGTGACGGCCTGAGCGCGGCGCACAGCAGGAACGCGCAGCCGGCCGCCGCGTAGAGGCCGCACAGCAGCAACTCGGTGCCACCCTGGTGCAGTTCGGGCCGCTTCGCGCCGTGCGGTACCCACCACAGGGCGTACGAGCCGAAGGTCAGCGCGGTGCCCGCGGCGACCGCGCGGTGGCCCTGTGCGGCCAGGAGCAGCACCACGGGCACGCACCACACCCAGTGGTGCGACCAGGACACCGGACTGATCAGCAGCGCCGTCACCGCGCAGCCGAGCACCGCCCACGCGCGCTGCCCGCGCAGCTCCGCCCGGACCGCCACGGCCAGTCCGGCGGCGCCCACGAGGGCCGCCGCGACCGCCCAGGCGGCCCCCGGGTCCGGGGTGTGCAGCGCGCGGGCCAGGACGCCGCGCAGCGCCTGGTTCGCGGTCTCCTCGGCGTGCCCGACCCGCCCCGCGCGGAACACCATGCAGCTCCAGAACCGCCAGGAGTCGTACGGCAGGACGGCCGCCGCGAGCAGGGTGGCGCCGGCGAACGCGGCCGCCGCCCCGCGCGCGTGGCGCAGCCAGGGCCCGCCGCTGCCGTGCGCGCGGTGGGCGACGACGCCGGTGGCGAGCAGGAACACCGCGAACAGCGCGGGTGTCAGCTTCACCGCCGCCGCGAGGCCGATGCCGAGCCCGGCCAGCCGGTCGCCGGGGCGGCGGGTGAGGTCCCACAGGACCAGCACCGCCAGCACCAGGTTCACCTGGCCGTAGCGCAGGGTCGTCCACACCGGTTCGCACCACACGGCCACCGCCGCGACCCACCACACGGTGTCCCCGCGCGCGTGCCCGACGAGCCGCAGCGACAGCCGGACGAAGGCGACCAGCAGGGCGAGGTTCCCGGCCGTCGCGAGGGTGCGCAGCCCGGAGGCGTCGGGCAGGGTCAGGGGGGTGAACAGCAGGGCGGCGAAGGGCGGGTAGGTGGTCGGCAGTCGGGCCGCCGTCGTGCGCAGGGCGTACAGGTCGCCGCCCGCGCGGACGGTGGCACCCTCCGCGCGGTACACCAGCAGGTCGATCATCGACACCTGCGCGGCCCGCTGCGCGACCCAGAACGCCGCGAACGAGAACAGGCAGGCCCCGACGGCGGTGGGCACACGGCGGTGGACCCCGGAGAACGCGATCACGGTCACGAGGGCCGACCATAGCGCCCATACTCGGGCAGACCGGAAACGATTTGGTGTTCCACCAGGGGGACCGTGTAATGTTCTCTGTGTCGCCGCGAGGGAAACCCGAGAGGGAAACCGCAGCGGACGGCACACCGCAAGGGGCTATAGCTCAGTTGGTAGAGCGCCTGCATGGCATGCAGGAGGTCAGGAGTTCAATTCTCCTTAGCTCCACAGCAGATCCCGCCGGGTCAGAACGACCCGGCGGGATTTTTCGTGTCCGGCCCGCCCGGACCGCCCGGCCCGCCCGGACCGCCCGGCCCGCCCGGCCCGCTCAGCGGCCGAGGGCGCGGCGCCCGCGCCCCTGGGACAGCACCGGCAGGTTGCGGGAGGCGGTCTTGTCCCGCGGCGCCTCCTCCTCGATCCGCAGGGCGAGCGCCGGGCAGCGGCGCACCGCGCGCAGCGCCTTCGCCTCGGCGTAGCGGGGCACCGCCGCCTGGGCGACGGTCGGGAAGCCGTCGGCGCCCAGCTCGAAGACCTCCGGGAGGATGTCGGCGCACAGTCCGTGCCCCCGGCACAGCGTCCAGTCGACGTAGATCTTCTGTCGGCTGGGGCCGTTCTCCTCGGCCGCGCCGCCGCCGGGGACGCCCGTGGGGGCCCTGCCCCCCTCGAAGAGCGGCAGCACGCCCTCCACGGGCCGCCCGCAGCCGTTGCCGAGGACATGGGCGGCCAGGTCGTCGGTGAACGCCTTGATGGTCGACTCCAGGAACATCGCGGAGCCGTCCGGGTGCGAGCACGCGCCGCGCCGCTTGACGTTCCTGGCGACCTGCTTGAGCGCCTCCAGGGCGGCCGGTCCGCCGCCGTTCAGGATGTCCTCCATGCCGCGCGCGGCGGCCGGCAGCCCGAGGTAGCACGGGCCGCACTGGCCGGCGCTCTCCTCCGCGAGCCACTGCGCCACCCGCAGCGACTCGCCGAGCGGGCACGTCTCCTGGCTGATCGGCAGGATCGCCCCGGCGCCCAGGGAACCGCCCACCGCGTCCAGCGAGTTGCGCGAGACGATCGCCTCGTTCACCGTCGCCGCGTCGATCCACTTGCCGTGGTAGCCGCCGGTCAGCACGCCCTGCGGGACCGGCGGGGCGCCGGCCAGCTGCAGCACGTAGCGCAGCGGCACCCCGGTGGGCACCTCGATCACCATGGGGCGGGCCACCGCACCGGAGACCGTGAGCAGCACGGTGCCCGGCTCGTCGTACAGGCCGGTGTTGCCGTACCGCTCCGGGCCGATGCGCGCGGCGATGGCCAGCTGGGCGAACGTCTCGGCGTTCGACAGCAGGGTCGGGGCGCCGCCGACGCCGCTGACCGAGGCGCTGATCTTGCGGCCGGGCGGGATCGCCGGGCCGCCGTCGATCGAGCGGATCAGGGAGGCGGCGGCGCCGGTGACCATCCGGACCGGATTGCGCTGCACGCGTGCGCGCAGCGCCGATCTGCGCCCGTTGCTCAGGCCGCGCTCGGCGAGCGCGGCCTCCATGGAGCGCTGGGTGGACTCGCGGGTGACGCCCACCACGAGCGTGCGGGCACCCAGCGCCTCGGCGCACAGCAGCGCGCCGTCCAGGATCAGGTGGGGGGCACGGTTGATCAGCACGGTGTCCTTGCGGCAGGCGGGTTCGTCCTCGCTTCCGTTGATCACCACCACCGGCCGCACGCCGCGGCGGATCGCCGACTCGGCGACCGACCGCAGCTTCTTGTGGAAGGGGAAACCCGCGCCGCCGCGGCCCCTGAGGTTGATGCGTTCGGCGAGCTGCGCGAGCTGCTCGCCGCCCAGGGGTTCGAGCGGCCCGTGCACCTTCAGGTGCATGGGCAGATCGAGTCGTTCGACAAGGTCGAAGCCCGACGTGAGCTGAGGAAGTCCGACCACGCGGACTTCGGGTACGTCGGGCAGGGCCTCGTTCACTTAAAGCCTCCGGAAGGCGTGTTCCAAGGTTCGCCCGAACCCGGTGCGCCGAAGTCGTAGGACGCACCGGGCAGTGTTTCTGTGGCGGGACCGCTGTTGTCGTACGTGTCGTTGGGGTTGTACGTGCCGTACAGGGTGTTCGACTCAACCGTGTCGTAGATCTCGGTGCCGCCGTACCCGCCCGCGACCGGATTGTCGTAGACGGGGATGGTGTATCCGGTGTCCTGGAGGGGGTCGTACGCCGACGGGGGCGCCTCGCCGACCGGCGGCGGGGACGGGATCGGCCAGGAGGCGTCCACGCGGGGCAGCGACGACGAGGTGTCCACGCGGGGCGGCGTTTCGGTGGGCCGGCCGTCCGGGGCGGGGCGCTGGGAGCGGCGGGGGCGGGACACCGCGCGGTAGGCGGCCGCGAAGCCGGCCGCGGGCTCGGCGGTCCGCTCGCGGTCCGCCCGCGCGGTGTCGTAACCGGGCAGCGGGGACGGGTCGGCGCCGCCCGCACGCGCGCGGGCGGCGTCCAGGTCCTCGCGGTCGGGCTGCGCGCCGCCGCCCAGCAGGGCGGTGATCCGGTCGGCGACCCGGCGCTTGACCGGGCGGGGCGCCGAGCGCAGCGCCAGCGCCGTCATCACGCCGACCAGGCACAGGCCGTAGAGGAACACGAAGACCGGCTTGGCCTGGCGGCCGGCGAACAGGCCGTGCACCAGGGCCGCGCACCAGGCGGGGTAGGCCAGCATGTGCATGGTCCGCCAGCGCGCGGCGATCGGGGCGGGGGAGGCGAAGGCGCTGCGCAGGGCGCCGGTGAGGCCGACGAAGACCATGAGCAGTCCGGCCAGCGAGCCGAGCCCGATCAGGCCGGCGCCGCCGGTGACGCCGAGCGAGAACGGGATCAGGGCGGCGAGGATGCCGACGTGGTCCAGGGCCAGTTTGGTGACGACGTGCAGCAGCAGGAAGGCGATCGAGGCGACCGCCGTCGCCCGGTGTACCGCCTGGCCGACGATCCGCTGCCGCGCGTTGAGGAAGATCCGGTCCTGGGCCACCAGGCCCCAGATCACCGAGCAGGTCAGGGAGACCAGGCTGAGCACGCCCGCGCCGAAGTTCAGGAACTCGCGGAAGGTGTCACCTCCGGCCAGGACGAGCACGGGTATGAGGACCAGCGCGGCAGCCGTCGCCACGCCGTAGGCCGAGCGGCCCCGTGCGGCGAGCGGGCTGTTACTGCGACGAGAGTTCATGGGGGTGACTCCGAGCGGTTCGGGAAAGCGGTCCCGGGCCGCACTCTAGGTCGCGCCATACCCATGGGTACGAGGTTTGAGTTATTGCGCTGTTATCAAATGACAATGGTGCCGTTGTGATGCCCCTTAGGGGTTGTTACGCGAAGTAACCGTGATCTTCGTTCGGCTTCCGGACCTTCGTCGCGGCCCGGCCGGGGGCTGCGGTACCCTGACGCCATGCGTGCCGTACGCCTTCTGCTTAGCGGGCCGCGCTGATCAGTCCCGGCCACCGGACGAGTCGAGTGGCCGGAATCGGCGCGGCGTCCCCTCCTGTGCGAGGGGATTTTTCGTTTCTCGGCAAGCCGTAGGCAGAGACGATCGATGGAGCTTTGAGGATCATGAGCGAGACGAACCCCGCTGCCACCGCCGGCATGGCCGCGGAAGCCGCGCCGCACCGCTACACGGCCGCCCTGGCCGCGGACATCGAGGCACGCTGGCAGGACTTCTGGGACGCCGAGGGCACCTACGCGGCACCCAACCCGAAGGGCGACCTGGCGGGTGACCCCGAGCGGGTCGCCAAGCCCAAGAAGTTCTTCATGGACATGTTCCCGTACCCCTCGGGAGCGGGCCTGCACGTGGGCCACCCGCTGGGCTACATCGCCACCGACGTGTACGCGCGCTTCCACCGCATGACCGGCCACAACGTGCTGCACACCCTGGGCTTCGACGCCTTCGGCCTGCCCGCCGAGCAGTACGCCGTGCAGACCGGAACGCACCCGCGCGTGTCCACCGAGGCCAACATCGAGAACATGAAGGTCCAGCTGCGCCGGCTGGGCCTGGGCCACGACAAGCGCCGGACGTTCGCCACGATCGACCCGGACTACTACAAGTGGACCCAGTGGATCTTCCTGCAGATCTTCAACTCCTGGTACGACCACGACGCGAACAAGGCCCGCCCGATCTCCGAGCTGATCGCCCAGTTCGAGTCCGGTGAGCGCGAGGTGCCCGGCGGCCGCTCCTGGAACGAGCTGAGCTCCGTCGAGAAGGCCGACGTCCTGAGCGGGTACCGGCTGGCCTACGCCTCCGACGCGCCGGTCAACTGGTGCCCCGGCCTGGGCACCGTGCTGGCCAACGAGGAGGTCACCGCCGAGGGCCGCTCCGAGCGCGGCAACTTCCCGGTCTTCAAGGCCAAGCTGCGCCAGTGGAACATGCGCATCACCGCCTACGCCGACCGGCTGCTGGAGGACCTGGACGCGCTGGACTGGCCCGAGGCCATCAAGCTGCAGCAGCGCAACTGGATCGGCCGCTCCGAGGGCGCCCGCGTCGACTTCCCCGTCGGCGACGACCACATCACCGTCTTCACCACCCGCCAGGACACCCTGTTCGGCGCCACCTACATGGTGCTGGCGCCCGAGCACCCGCTGATCGACAAGATCACCCCGCAGGCCTGGCCGGAGGGCACCCACCAGGTGTGGACCGGCGGTCACGCCACCCCCGCCGAGGCCGTCACCGCCTACCGCGCGCAGGCCGCCGCCAAGTCCGACGTCGAGCGCCAGGCCGACGCCAAGGAGAAGACCGGCGTCTTCACCGGCGCGTACGCCGTCAACCCGGTCAACGGCGAGCGCGTCCCCGTCTTCATCGCCGACTACGTCCTGATGGGCTACGGCACCGGCGCGATCATGGCCGTCCCCGCGCACGACACCCGCGACTTCGCCTTCGCGCGCGCCTTCGAACTGCCCATGCGCTGCGTCGTCGAGCCGAACGACGGCCGCGGCACCGACCCGGCCACCTGGGACGACGCCTTCGCCTCCTACGACGCGAAGATCGTCAACTCGTCGGGCGACGAGGTCTCCCTGGACGGCCTGGGAGTCGTCGAGGCCAAGGCCCGCATCACCGCGTGGCTGGAGAGCAAGGGCATCGGCGAGGGCACCGTCAACTTCCGCCTGCGCGACTGGCTGTTCAGCCGCCAGCGCTACTGGGGCGAGCCCTTCCCGATCGTCTACGACGAGGACGGCGTCGCCCACGCGCTGCCCGAGTCGATGCTGCCGCTGGAGCTGCCGGAGGTCGAGGACTACAGCCCGCGCACCTTCGACCCGGACGACGCGGACACCCAGCCCGAGACCCCGCTGTCGCGCAACGAGGACTGGGTCAACGTCACCCTGGACCTGGGCGACGGCCGAGGCCCGCGCAAGTTCCGGCGCGAGACCAACACCATGCCCAACTGGGCCGGTTCCTGCTGGTACGAGCTGCGGTACCTGGACCCGCACAACGGCGAGAAGCTGGTCGACCCCGAGATCGAGCAGTACTGGATGGGCCCGCGCGAGGGCCAGCCGCACGGCGGCGTCGACCTGTACGTCGGCGGCGCCGAGCACGCCGTGCTGCACCTGCTGTACGCCCGCTTCTGGTCCAAGGTGCTGCACGACCTGGGGCACATCGCCTCGTCCGAGCCGTTCCACCGCCTGTTCAACCAGGGCATGATCCAGGCCTACGTCTACCGCGACAGCCGCGGCATCGCGGTGCCGGCCGCCGAGGTCGAGGAGCGCGACGGCGCCTACTGGTACCAGGGCGAGAAGGTCACCCGCCTGCTGGGCAAGATGGGCAAGTCCCTGAAGAACGCGGTGACCCCGGACGAGATCTGCGCCGAGTACGGCGCCGACACCCTGCGCCTGTACGAGATGGCCATGGGCCCGCTGGACGTCTCCCGCCCGTGGGACACCCGCGCGGTGGTCGGCCAGTTCCGGCTGCTGCAGCGGCTGTGGCGCAACATCGTCGACGAGACCACCGGCGAGACGACCGTCGTCGACACCGAGGCCGACGAGGAGACGCTGCGCGCCCTGCACAAGGCGATCGACGGCGTGCGCGGGGACCTGGAGGGGATGCGGTTCAACACCGCCATCGCCAAGATCACCGAGCTGAACAACCACCTGACCAAGGCCAACCGCCCGGTGCCGCGCTCCGTCGCCGAGGCGCTGGTGCTGCTGGTCGCTCCGCTGGCCCCGCACATCGCCGAGGAGCTGTGGCGCAAGCTGGGCCACACCGAGTCGGTGGTGCACCAGGCCTTCCCGGTGGCCGACCCGGCGTACGTGGTCGACGAGACCGTCACCTGCGTCGTCCAGATCAAGGGCAAGGTCAAGGCCCGCCTGGAGGTCTCCCCGGGCATCTCCGAGGAGGAGCTGGAGAAGGTCGCGCTGGCCGACGAGAAGGTCGTGGCGGCGCTGGACGGGGCCGGGATCCGCAAGGTGATCGTGCGGGCGCCGAAGCTGGTGAACATCGTTCCGGCGTGAGGACGCCGTCAGCGCTCCTGAGCGGCCGTGAGCGCCGGGCCGTCCCCTAGGGGGTGTGCTCGGGGTGTGCTCGGGGTGCGATGCGGGCAGGTTCGGGGTTGTCGTGGAACTCCGGGCCTGCCTGTCGCGTTTACCGTGGAGAAGCGGCGCGGTGGGTGCCGTGGCGGGCACAGGGCCGACCGGCCGGAGGAGGAGCGTCGTGGAAGCGGTGATCGCGGTGGTGGCCCTGCTCTTCGTGCTCTTCGTGGCACTCGGTGTCTACGCCACGGTGAAGGCCGTCGGCGCCGCCAAGCGGGGCGTGGACCGCACGATCACGCAGGCCCGGCGCACGGTCGAGGACCACACGCTGCGCGCCAAGTCCTTCGCCCAGCCCGGCCCGGCCGGCGAGATCGCCCAGCTGCGGCTGAAGCTGCGCACCTCCATGCGGGCCACCCAGGACGCGCTGAACGCGGGCGCCGCCGAGGACGAGTCGCTGAAGGAGTCCCTGGGCCTCTTCCACCGGCTCAGCGCCCACGGCCACGAACTCGACGCGGAACTGCGGCGCCTGGAGTCCGAACCGGACCGGGCCGCGCTGGCCGAGCGGCTGCCGGGCCTGCGCGAGCGTACCGAGCGCATCACACGGTCGGCGGACTCCCTGCGCTGGGCCGCCCGCGACCGCGCACAGCGCTTCGCCGACGACGACCTGGACACGCTCAGCGCCCAGATCGACGTCGAGGCCGGTGCCCTGCGGCACTGGACGACGGAGGAGCCGTCCGCGTCCTCCGCCGCCGCCCCGCCCCCGCCCTGGCCGGAGGCGCCCGCCGCCGACGCCGCGGCCTCGCAGCAGACCTGGCAGGACACCCCGCGGCAGCACACCGCCGACGAGCCGGCCCGGCCCGCCATCACCCCGCCGGACCCGCGCCCGGCCTACCCCTGGCAGAAGAAGCCCCGCCCCGAGTCCACCACCTGAGCCCGCCGGCCGGGTCCCCGCTCCGGCGCGGGTGACCGGGCCGGGCTGCCGTCCGCGCGCTACGCCAGGTAACCTCCAGCTCATGTCCCGGCATGTCGCGATCGTCACCGATTCAACGGCCTACCTGCCGCCACGGACGATGGAGCGCCACGGCATCACGGCGGTTCCGCTGACCGTGGTCCTCGGCGACCGGGCACTCGAAGAGGGCACCGAGATCTCGACCCGCTCCCTGGCCCAGGCGCTCCAGAAGCGACGCCCCGTCACCACCTCACGGCCCAGCCCCGAGCTGTTCGCACAGACCTACCGCAAGGTCGCCGAGTCGGGCGCCACCGGCATCGTCTCCCTCCACCTCTCCGCCGAGCTGTCCGGCACCTACGACGCGGCGCTGCTCGCGGCGAAGGAGGCGCCGGTGCCGGTGCGGGTGGTGGACACCGGCATGATCGCGATGGCGCTGGGCTTCTGCGCGGTCGCGGCCGCCGAGGCGGCCGAGGCGGGCGGTTCCGTGGACGAGGCCGTCACGGCGGCGGAGAAGCGGGCCGCCGGCACCTCCGCCTACTTCTACGTCGACACCCTGGAGTACCTGCGCCGGGGCGGCCGGATCGGCGCCGCACAGGCCCTGTTCGGCTCCGCGCTCGCGGTGAAGCCGCTGCTCCAGCTGGACGACGGCCGGATCGGCCCGTTGGAGAAGGTACGGACGGCGTCCCGGGCGATCGCCCGCCTGGAGGAGATCGCCGCCGAACGGGCGGGGGCCGCGCCGGTCGACATCGCCGTCCACCATCTCGCCGCCGAGGACCGCGCCTCGGCACTGGCGGAGCGGCTGCGGGCGCGGGTGCCCGGACTGGCGGAGCTGCATGTGAGCGAGGTGGGAGCGGTGATCGGGGCGCATACGGGGCCTGGGCTGCTGGGGGTCGTGGTCGCGTCGCGGTGAGGTCGCCGGCGCGGCGGCGGAGGGCGTGAGCCGGTTCGCCACCCACTCGTACGGGTGACGCGGTTTTCCACAACCGGGCGGTACTCCCCGGGAATTCACCATGATCATCGCGAGTGCGGTGAAGTGCCCGACCCTCGTCGCATGGCACTTCGAGCACGCACACGCACGACGTCCGCGACGAGTGGTCCGGGCCGGGCTCCGGCCTCGGACAGCCGCGTCCTGGTCGACAGCCGTCTCCGGCACCGCCGTCCGCCCCTGCGCGGCAGGTCCGCCGCCCGGCAACGGCACGCGCCCGCCGACGAACTGCGTCGGCGCGCGCGGCTGTTGTTCGGCGAGCAGGCGGTGCGACCTGCCGCGGGGCGCTTCGGGGAAACGGTTCGGGCCGAGGAGGGCGGTGAGGGGCGCGCGAGAGGAGGCGCCGAGGGGCGCGAGGAGGAACACGCCGGGGAGCGGCGGGAGTCGAGGGCGGGGCCGTCGCGGGGCGGGGAGTGGGAGCCTGTCGAGGAGCCGGGGTCCGTCGGGGAGTCTAGGCCCGTCGAGGAGCGGGAGCCCGTGGTGGAGCGGGAGCTCGCCGAGGCCTGGCGTCACCGGGCGGGGCTCGCGCTGCGCGAGCGGCTGCCCTTGTGGTTGCAGACCCGGGCCGGTCTGGAGCGGCGCAACGTCCTTGCGCTGACCGTGCTGCTCGTCGTGGCCGCGGGCTTCGCCGTGCAGCACTTCTGGAGCGGGCGCCCGGAGACGGTGAGCGCGCCGGAGGTGGTGGAGGCGGCCCCCGCGCATCCGGAGCCGTCGGGAGAGCCCGTGCCGTCCGCCGCTCCGACGGGTGTGCCGGGCGCCGGCGCCGAGATCGTGGTGGACGTCAGCGGGAAGGTGCGCGAGCCCGGCATCCACCGGCTGCCCGCCGGATCGCGGGTCGTGGACGCGCTGGAGGCCGCGGGCGGAGTACGGCCCGGCACGGACACCGACGGGCTGAACCGGGCGCGGTTCCTCGTGGACGGGGAGCAGGTGGTCGTTGGCGGACCGGCACCTGCTCCGGCGGCGGGCTCGGGGCCGGGGGCGGGTTCTGCCGGGGGCGCTCCCGTGGGTCCCGTACCGGCCGGGCCCGTCTCCCTCAACACGGCCACCGTGGAACAGCTCGACACCTTGCCGGGCGTCGGGCCCGTCCTCGCCCAGCACATCATCGACTACCGCACCCGGCACGGCGGCTTCCGTTCGGTGGACGAGTTGCGGGAGGTGAAGGGAATCGGCGAGCGGCGGTTCGCCGACCTGCGGGATCTCGTGCGGCCATGAGGGGCGGGGAGGAGGTCTCGCAGGGCTCACCTGCGGTGGGGCACGCGGATGCGGGTTCGGGCGCGGCGGAGACCTCGGCTGGTGATGATGTCGCTGCCGAGGCTGCGGTTCCGGTTCCGGCTCTCGCTCCGGCATCGGCTCCGGCCCCGGTCGCCGTCACCCGGCGGCGGGCCGTGCACGCGGCCTCCGGAAAGCGGCTCGGGGCGGCGAATCCGCGGCAGGAGGGGCCGGCGGATCTGCGGCTCGTCGGTCCGGCGCTGGCCGCCTGGGCGACGGCGGCGGTGATGCTGGGTGCGCCGGCGGGATGGGCCGTCGGGGTGGTGGCAGCCTGCTCGGGCGGTGCGGGCCTGCTGCTGTGGGTGACGCGTCGGCGCGGGCGCCGGGACCGGACCGAGCTGGGAGGCCGGCCCACGCGGGCCCGACAGGCCGTAAAGGCGCCGGGGGACCGGCCTACACGGGCCTGGCAGGGCCGAACGGCGCCGGGGGACCGGCCCACGCGGGCCCGGCAGGCCACGTGGCCGCGGGTGTCGGTCGCCGCCGTGCTGCTCTGTGTCGCCGCGGCGGCCGCCTCGGCGGGCTTGCACGGGGCGGATCTGCGGCGGGGGCCGGTGCCGGGGCTGGCGCGGGAGTACACCACCGTGACCGCGGAGGTCGAGGTCACCGCGGATCCCCGGCGGACCCGCCCGCGGGTCACCGGAAACCACCTGGCGCGGGCGTCGGTGCTGGTGCGGGGCGAGGTGCGGGGTGTGCTGGTGCCACCGGCCGACGGCGCGGCGCGCGCCGAGCGGGCGTTGACGGTGACGAGGACACCGCTGCTGATGATCGTCGACGCGGGTCCGAGCAGGGACGCGCGCGAGGCAGGACCGCGGCTCGGCGGAGCCGGACGTGCCCCGGAGCCCGGAGGGGGTGGGGCGGAGACCGGCGGAGGAGGCGCGGAGACCGGACGGGGCGGACCGAAGCCCGGACGGGGCGAGGCGGAGACCGGAGGGGACGGGGCGGCAACCGGCGGGGGCGGCGCAACGCCCGAACCGGGCGGGTCGGGACCCGGAGGGGGCGGGCCGGAGCCCGGACGCGGGATCGCAGAGGCGGGGCAGGGCAGGCCCGCGGCGACCGCGTGGCTCGGTCTGCTGCCCTCCACGCGGGTGCGGGTGACCGGACGGCTCGCGCCGCCCGTGGTCGGCGGGGACCGGATCGCGGCCGTGCTGCGGGTGCGCGGACGGGCGGCGCCCGTGATCGTCGGGGAGCCGTCGGCGGCGCAGCGGTTCGCGGGGCGGCTGCGGGGCGGACTGCGGGAGGCCACCGACGGGCTGCGCCCGGACGCGCGGGCCCTGCTGCCGGGACTGGTCGTCGGAGACACCTCGCGGATCGGCCCGGACCTGGAGGAGGCGTTCCAGGAGACCGACCTCGCGCACACGCTCGCGGTGTCCGGCAGCAACCTCACCATCGTCCTCGCGCTGCTCATGGGTCCGCCCGGCCTGGCCCAGCGAGCCGAGCGGCGGGGACCGGCGCCACGGCTCGGCATCTCGCTGCGGGGGACGGCAGTGCTCGGCGGGGTGCTCACCCTGGGGTTCGTCGTGGTGTGCCGCCCCGACCCGAGCGTGCTGCGGGCCGCCGCCTGCGGGGCGGTCACCCTGCTCGCCCTGGCCACCGGACGCCGCAGGTCCCTGATCCCCGCGCTGGCGACGGCGGTGCTGCTGCTGGTGCTGTACGACCCGTGGCTGTCACGGAGTTACGGCTTCCTGCTGTCGGTGCTGGCGACCGGGGCGCTGCTCACGCTCGCGCCCGGCTGGAGCGTGGCGCTGGGCCGGCGCGGGGTGCCGCCGCGGGTGGCGGAGGCGCTGGCGGCCGCGGCGGCGGCGCAGGCGGTGTGCGCGCCGGTCGTGGCGGTGCTGTCGGCGCGGGTGAGCCTGGTGGCGGTGCCGTGCAATCTGCTCGCGGAGTGCGCGCTGGCCCCGGCGACCGTGCTGGGGTTCGCCGCGCTGGCGGCGGCACCGCTGGCGATGCCGGTGGCCGAGGCACTGGCGTGGTGCGCGGGCTGGCCCGCCGGGTGGATCGCGGGCATCGCCCGCACCGGGGCGGCACTGCCCGGCGCGGGGGTGGACTGGCCCGGGAGCTGGGCGGGGGCCGGACTCCTGCTGTGCGTCACGGTGGCCCTCGTGGTGGTGGGGCGGCGGCTGGTGCGGCACCCCTGGCTGTGCCTGGCCGGCGGACTGCTGCTGGTGGTGGCGGTGGTGCAGCCGCCCCCGCTGACCCGGGTGATCACCGGATGGCCGCCGCCGGGCTGGCGGCTGGCCTTGTGCGACGTGGGACAGGGTGACGCGACCGTGCTCGCGGCGGGCGAGGGCACCGGCGTCGTGGTGGACGCGGGACCGGACCCGGCGCTGGTGGACCGGTGCCTGCGCGGACTGGGCGTGACGCGGGTGCCGCTCGTCGTGCTCACCCACTTCCACGCCGACCATGTGGCCGGGTTGCCCGGAGTGCTGCGCGGGCGCGCGGTGGGAGCCCTTCAGACCACGGGGTACGAAGAGCCCGCCGACCAGGCCGCGTTCGTCCGGCGCGAGGCCGCCGCGCGGGGGATCCCGGTGACCCGGGCGGTCGCCGGGGAGCGGCGGCGCGCCGGAGACCTGTCCTGGCAGGTGCTGTGGCCGCCGCCCTCCGCACCGGCGCCGGAAGGGCCGAACGACGCCAGCGTCGCCCTGCTGGTGCGGACGGCGGGCCTGCGGATGCTGCTGCTCGGCGACCTGGAACCCCCGGCCCAGCAGGCCCTGCTGCGGACCCCGGCGGCGGCGCTGATCGGCGGCGTCGACATCCTCAAGGTCGCCCACCACGGATTCACCTTAGTCCCTGTAGCCTGGGAAGGCAGGAGCCAGGGAGGGACACATGGCCGCACTGACGGCTGTTGAGGCACCAGCGCACTCTGCCGCTGCTCGAACTGCGCGCGAGTACCTGCGGGTCTCCAAGGGGAAGGGGCGCACCGCCCGCAGCATCCGGGACCAGCACACCGACAATCTCGAAGCCGAGCAGGAACACGGTCCCTGGACGTGGGGCGAGTCGTACAAGGACACCGGATCGGCCTCCAAGTTCGCGCGGAAGCAACGCGACGACTTTGAGAAGCTCGTGACCGACCTGCGCACGGGCGAGTTCGGGGTCGCCGGAGACGTACTGGTCCTGTGGGAGATCGCCCGCCTCTCCCGCGAGACCGGCCGCGGAGTCGAGATCGTCGACCTGTGCGAGGCCGCTGGCTACCTGATCCACATCACCAGCCACGAGCGGACCTACAACCCGCGCAACTACAACGACCGGCACGAGCTGATCACCGGTATCGCGGACGCGGAGAGGGAAGCGCGCCGCCTGTCCAAGAGGACCCTGCGCGGCCTCAACTCCGCCGCTCGTGAGGGCCGGCCTCAGGGCCAGGTGTCCTTCGGCTTCGCCCGCGACTACGAGGTCATCGACCGCCGGCCCCGGCCGGTCGCCCAGTACCCGGAGGAGAACGAGGGACCACTGGTCGCCGAACTGTTCGTCCGGGTGGCCGGAGTGGAGGACAACCGGTTCGGCCTGGCCGACGGCGAGAGCGTACCGCTGCTGTACACCAACACGGCCTCGGAGAACGGTTTCTTGCCCGAGCCGATGTACGCGCTCTCCAAGGAATGGGAGGAGCGAGGCATCGTCAGCAGGGACCGCGTGATCGACGGTGAGCTGGTCCCAGGAGTCCCGTTCAGTCCCCAGAACATGCGGTCGATGCTGCTGCGGCCGGCCTACGCCGGGTTGCGCAAGCACAACGGGGCGCTGGTCCCGGTGCAGTGGGAGGGGTGGACGCCCATTGTGTCGCGAGCCCTGTTCCAGCGCGTGCAGGACATCCTCGCCGACCCCTCGCGCCGCAAGTACATCGGCGAGCACATCCGCCACGTGCTCACGATCACCATGAAGTGCGACGTCTGTAGCAGCGGTGTGGTGGTGGTGACGCGGCGTAAGGCGGGCGCCCGGGACCTCGTGGGCTACCAGTGCGGTCCGCGGGGGCATGTGTGGGTGCAGAAGGACGAGGTGGACCGGATCCTCATCGGCGACCTGGAGCCCGTTGATCCCGAGACGGGTGAGCCGCTGCCACCGCAGCTTGGCGTCATCCTGAAGTATCTGGCCGACCCGGACCGGCACGCCGCGATCCGCCACCGGCCGGACTCCGATGGCCGGGAGAGGAAGCTCGTTGCCGAACTGGCCCGGCTGCGCGCCGAGCTGAAGCAGCTCGAGGACGCGCCCCGGCCGAGGACGGCGCGGGCCCGCATTCAGCGCACCGAGGACATTGAAGACCTGGAGATGGACATCGAGCGGCTGGAGGGCCAGTTGAAGAGGCTCACGGCTCCTGCCCCGCTGGCTGGGCTGCTTCCCGATGAGCCCATCAAGGACGTCGTGGCGTGGTGGCAGGCAGCAGGTGTCGAGAAGCAGCGAGCCATCGCTGCGGAACTGCTGAGACCAGCGGTGCTGGGAGAGGTCCGCATTCTGCCGTCCCCAGTGCGGAGGAACCCGGCGCCAGTGACCGAACGGATGGCCTGGCGCCGGGAGCAACCGCTAGCCGCCCAGTAGACGGACGCTCGTGACGAGCAGTGGTGCCGCTGACAGGACCAAGTGCAATGAGGGCTCCGCAGTGACTTCCTCCACAGGCACTTCCTCCGCGGGCGCGCTCGACGAGGGCGGTGGAGCGGGTGGCTCGGGCGGTTCCGAAGACGGCGCCGGGGGAGAACTGTCCGGGACCCTGCCGTCGGCCGGCACCCGCTCCGGCTCTTCGCTCGGCTCAGGCGAAGGTGCAGGAGATTCGACGACAGCGGACGTCTCCCCCACTGGCATGACGAAGCCGGGAGGCGTCCGGCTGGGCGAGCGGGGAGAGACGCTGGCTGACGGCGAGGGGCTGCGCGTGGGTTCCGTCTCACCCGCCGAGGGAGTTGGGCTCGGGCTTGGGCTCAAGACCGGTGGGGCGCTGTCAGCTGGCCGGGGAGGAAAGGTGCCGGGCCGAAGGTAGTTCGACGTCGGGCTCGTTGTCGGTGCGGAGGATGACGGTTCCCGGCCGGTGTCAGCAGACCACGGCTGGACAGTGACAACGGCGACGGTTGCCGTGGCGACGGCTGCACTCGTGACCGCGCCGATGAACTGGACGCGGTGGGTGTTGGCTGCGTCGCGGGCGGCAGCGCCAAGGGTTGTCAGGGCTGCGACCGCTCCTCCGAGGTAGAGCCCCAGGTGGCGCTTGCATCGGACGGGTGCAGACCCGTCACGCGGGCATTGAGGATCGGATCCATTCACGACGGCGGGCTCCGGAGGGCGGTCGCCGTTGCTGTCGTGGGCCTCGCCGTCGTGGGCGAGTATCTGGCTGATGAATGTCACTCGGGCTCGCTGGGCGCGCATCTGCCTGTCGATCCCTGTGATCTGTCGCCTCATCTCGGCTACCTGGCCACGGAGTGCTGCCAGTTCACCGAGGAGACGCCGCAAGAACAGACCCCCAGTGATGATGATGACTACGCCGAGCGCACCCGTGACCATGGTCACGGTCATGCCACGTTCCCCTGTGAGTGTGCGCGTCGGGCTTCGTACAAGTTCGGATTTGTACGAGGGATTGATGGTGCGCCGGTTACAGCGCGCCGTCACGCATATTCGCGGGGAACGTGACACTTCCGTTATAAAGCTCTGACCTGCGGAAAGGTAAGCCTTCCCTACTAATCCGGGGACCGGCTGATCAGCCGGTGTGCCGTGAGCGCTGCGACTGGTCGGCCTGCCGCGCCTTGCGCCTCATCACCGCCTCGTAGTCGGCCGCCATCTCCCGCAGCAACTCAGGGCGGTCGGCGGGATCCACATCCTCCAGAGCAACTTCGATCAGCCGCCGCACGTGGGCGGGTGCCGAACTCAGCACCGGCGGCATCGCGGCGGCCTGCTGCGCCGCCTGACGTTCCATCTCCCGCAGGATCTCCGCCGCCTCCGGGTTGTGCTCCTGGAGTCGATCGGATGTGATGCCGACGGTGTGCGCCATGGCCGCCACGGTGCTCGGCTTGCCTGGAACTGCGATGCGGTTGGCGCCGGCGCCGCGGTACCCGGCCTCGACGTTGCGCCAGCTGGAGCCGGAGAACTTGTACGGCATGTGGCCGGCCGCGACTTCGGGGCTCCAGCCCTTCGCCTCGCGGGCGAGGCGGATGAGCTGGCCGTGGGCGGGTGGGCTGTGGTCCCGGGGCTGGTCCCTCATGTTTCCCCCTCGTGGTCGCTCCTACTTTCTAGAACTTTATTGAACGGCAGTAAGCGGCGCGAGGGCGTGCACGACTTCTCCACAGGGCGTAGAAAGAAGTAGGACTCACCACTTGTTCTCAGTCCTACAAAGTTCTACAGTCGGATGCATGAACGAAGACCCCCGAGAGTTCCGCCGCCGTCGGATCGAGGCCGGTCTGAGCATTACCGACCTGGCGCGGCAGGCCGGGGTGACCAAGTCGCACCTCTCCAGCGTTGAGAAGGGGACGGCAGGGTTCTCGCCGAGGAACCTCAAGGCGATCGCCGAGATATTGGGCTGCGAGGTCCACGACCTGCTGCTCCCCGAGCCCCACGGCCAGGACGACGCCGAGGCGAGCCGGAGCGTGGCCTGATGGGCACCGGCGAAACCCGCGAGGTCCTGCTGACGATCCGGCCCGGCGAGTCCGTCGACGAGTTCACCAGCCGGATCGCCGACACCGCGCCCCCGCTGACGCCCGAGCTTGCGGCCACCCTCCGCGCCCTGCTCCCCGTCACCACTCCACCGGTTGCCGCTCCGACGGCTCCGGCCTTCCAGACGGCTCGCCGAGCCGCCTGAACGCACTGAGGGCCCGCCGTGCCCCCGGCGAGCCCTCGGCCCAACCACCCATCACCTGAAGGAACGAGGTGGGCCCGATGCACTCCAGCATCGCACACGTCCCCCGCGTCCGCGGCGGGAAGAGCACCGCCGAGACAGAACGCGACGACCTTCGCGATCTCCTGGCCGCCGTCCTGGAAGCCCTGGACCTGCCCGCCGACCCCCGGCGCGACATCACCGCCATCATGCGGATCGGCGCGGTCACCGGCACCCTGCGGGACGTCCTGAACGGCGACGCGACCAACGGCATCCCGTGGGAGACGGACTACCTCCGCAAGGAGATCGCCCGCCTCGCCGGGCAGGGCTGGTGACCGCCGTGCCCGAGCCGATAGACCCCGAGTACCTGCGCCTGACACAGCAGACCGTCGCGGCCGTGCCGAACGGCCCCTGGGCGCCGATCACCAACGACTACGGCACGCCGGACGCGGTCGGCCCGATCTCCTTCCTGGAGACGGCGTCGGGCGAGTACCAGGTGCCCGTCATCCAGTTCATCCGGCACGCCCGCGAGGCCCTGCCCCGCTACGTCGGCGAGGTCACCCGGCAGCGCGACGAGATCAAGCTGCTCAAGCGGCGCCTGGCGCAGCTGGAGAAGAGCGGCGGTGACCACCATGACCGGTGAAGCGCTCAGCCCCCGCCTGCTCGCGCAGCTGCGGACCGCGACCGAACGGAACCCCTCCGCCCCGGCCACTCGCACCGTGCGGCTGCTGCTCGCCGAGATCGACCGGCTCAACACGAGCCCGCCGATCGAACTACTGGAGCCCGCCGACGACTGCCCACTGACCCGCCGCCAGCTCCAGATCCTGCTCGGCACCGCCAACGGCAAGGAGTGCCCGGCCATCGCCCGTGACCTGATGCTGTCGCCCAAGACGGTCAGGAAGTACAGGGCGATCGCCATGAGGCGCCTCGGCGTCCGCACGCCTGCCCAGGCCGTGGCCGTCTGCCTCATACGCGGCTGGTTCCCGCGCGGCTCCGTGCCGGTGCCCGACCTGCCGCACCGGCCGTCACCCGTCAAGGTCCGCAACACCTACCGGGAGCGCGCCGCACTGCTGCGCGAGACGCCCGGCGAGTGGGGAGTCGTCGCCGTCTACGACAGCGGTCCCACCGCGCGGCAGAGCGCCTACCGGCTGCGCAGCGGAGCCTTCAAGGCCTTCCGGCCCGCCGGGATGTGGGAGGCCGAGGCCTTCACCGAGGACGGCGAACACGGAGTCCGCGCCCGCTACCTCGGCACCACCGACACCACAGAGAGGGCAGCGTCATGACCGCCCGCACGCTCGACTACCGGGGCAGCGTTGTCCCCTCCAGCTACCCGTGGGGCGAGACGCGTGCGCGCCTCATCTCGCTCGCCGAGCAGTTCCCGGTCGGCTCACGCATCGTCCACGCCTGCGGCCGTGAGGGCACCGTCGCCCTGGACCAGCCCGACCACGTCCCCGGCATGTTCAACGGACGGCCCACCGCTGTGTGCCTCGGAGGAGAGTGGCACGACACCCCGATGGTCTTCGCCACCTGGGACAACGAGTACGACCTCGTCTGGCGCGTCTGGGTGCCCGTCGCCAAGATCCGCCGTGGCAGCGCCCCGGCCGTGAACCGGCCCGGCAACAAGGCCCGGATCGGTGGCCGCCGATGAGGTACGCGGTCATCGCCTCGGACGGCGAACTCACCCAGCACGACGGCGACCTCGACTGGGACGACGTGATCGGCCCGGAGGGCAAGGACCGGGTGCGGCTGCATCCGTCGCTCGCCGTCGCCGCGTTCGTGAACGACGTGGGCCTGTACTACCCGGCCCGCTACCCCCGCAACGTCATCGGGTCCTGCGTGCTGGCCGCCTTCGGCGCGCCGTTGCAGCCCTACGCGGGCCCGGTCGTCTTCACCGGCTGGAACCCTGGCAACACGCCGCTGGGCCTGTCGGAGATCTGCTCGCTGCCGCAGCCCGTGGACGCCCTCGACACGGTTCACGGCGACGTCTTCAAGGCCCTGAACGGGCAGAGGCCCCGCCACCTGTCACCGAGCTGGGCCGAGACGATGCGCGAAGTCGCCGACCATGCCCGCACCGCACCCACCCCCGGCATCACGATCCGGACGGTGACGCTGCGATGAAGACCACCCGTCCGGCGTTCACGTCGTCCGCCGCCCCTGGAACGGGGGCCGCTGCGGAAGCGAAGGCAGGAGAGGAGCACGTCCGTTCCTCTGCTCCGGTGACCCCGCCTGCGCCGGGCGGGTCCCAGACCGCTCGCCCGGAGTCAACGTCACCTGCCGGCGTCCGCAGCGCCGCGACGGGAGCCAAGGCCGGAGAGGACCCCCTGCGCACTCGGCGTCCTGAGACCCCGCCTGCTCCGGGCGAGCACCACACCACCCGTACGGCGTCAACGTCACCCGCTCCGCCACCGAGCACCGGCGCGGCGGGAGCGAAGGCCGGAGAGGGGCCACCGCGACAGACCCCCGCTCCGAAGACCCGGCCTGCGCCGTACGGGGCCAACGCCGGGCCGGAGGCGACCGTCCCCGCCTCCGGCCCGGTCACCCCCACGGCCCGTCTGCTGCTGCCCGCCGGTGCACCGGAGGACGTCTGGTCGGAGACCCGGCGGCAAGGCGTCGGCGGCTCCGACGTCGCCGCGATCCTCGGCATGGACAGCTACGGCGGGGCGCTGCGGGTGTGGCTGGAGAAGACCGGCCAGGCCCGCAGTGAGCGCGACGCCCGACTGGAGCGCTCCGCCCGGCGCGGCCACGCCCTTGAGGGGCTGGTCGCGGAGTTCTTCGCCGAAGAGTCGGGGCTGACCGTCCTCGACTCGCCGGGCACCCTCCAGCACGTCGACCGCCCGTACTGGATCGCCAACCCTGACCGGCTCGTCGCCGACCAGGACCCGGGCGACCTCGCCGTGCTGGAGTGCAAGTCCCGCACCTGGCGGTCCGCGCGGGCGGAGAACTGGCGCGGCGAGCAGGCCCCCGACGGGCCCGCGATCCAGGCGCACTGGTACCTGACCGTCACCGGCTACCGGGCTGCCTACGTCGCCGGGCTCATCGACGACGACCTCGTCTGGTTCCGGCTGGAGCGGGACGACGAACTGTGCGGCATGCTCGCCGACGCCGTCGACCGGTTCTGGCACGACCACGTCCTCGCCGGTATCCCGCCGGAGCCGGACGGGAGCGAGGCCGCCACCGAGCTGCTGGCCCGTCTGTGGGACGCCCGCGAGGAAGCCACGGTGGAGGTTGACCCGGTGGAGGCCGCGTTGCTTACGCAGCGCCGCCGGGAGCTGCGCGAGCAGATGGACGCCCTCGGTGAGGAGCTGACCGCGACCGAGAACCGGATGCGCGCCCTACTCGGTGACGCCGAGGTCGCCACGGTCGGCACGAAGCCGGTCATCACCTGGCGGCAGAACGGCCAGTTCGCGCCCGCTCGTTTCCGGCAGGAGCAGCCCGAGCTGGCCGCCGCGTACACCCGCCTGGTCCCGGCCGTCGACACCGAACGGCTCGCCGCCGACCACCCCGACACCTACCGCAAGTACCGGGCGCGCGTGCTGCGCGTGCCCTCGGAAGGATGACCATGTCCGACCTCAAGGACCGCGTAAGGCAGGCCACCAGCGGCCAGGATGACCAGCAGCCGCAGCAGCCGGTCACCGACCTCGCCGTCAACGACACCGCCCGCCAGTGGCTCCAGCGCCGCGAGACCTACTTCGTCGACGCCCTCCCCAGGCACGTCGACCGGGCGCACTTCATGGCCGTCGCCCATGCCCGCATGGAGGACCTGAAGAACTGCACGCCGGCGTCCATCCACACCGCGCTGCTGGCCTGCGCCCGCTTCGGCCTGGAGCCCGACGGCAAGCACGCCGCGATTATCCCGTACGGCGACGTGGCGACCTTCCAGCCGATGTACGAGGGCTACATCGACCTGATGTACCGGCACCCGCGGGTCGACTCGGTGCACTTCAACTGGATCCGGGAGAAGGACCAGTGGGACTACACGCCCACCGAGCCGTCGCCCCGGGACTTCTTCCACAAGCCGCGCATCGACCTGTCCGACGAAGAGCGCGGCGAGGTCATCCTGGCGTACGCGTTCGCGTGGATCGACGGCCGACGCTCCCAGGTCATCATTCTCAACCGGGACCAGGCGGAGAAGATCCGCGACAAGTACTCGAAGGCGTACAAGAAGGCCGAGCGGCAGAAGAAGTACGACTCGCCCTGGCACACCGACTTCGACGCCATGTGGGCCAAGTCCTGCGTCCTCCGCCTCCGCAAGGTCGTCCCCACCTCGACCGAGCTGGCCGAACTCATGCAGGCCGACACCGACTTCGATGACGACCAGTCCGCCCCGCCCGTCATCCGCGGCACCGTCATCGCCCGCGACGACCAGGAGGCGGACGGTGAGCAGGAGAGGCCGACCGCCGCGTGGCCGAAGACCGCGCAGCCCGGCTCGGACGGCGCCGAGGCTGGTGAGCACCAGTGAACGAACGGGAGACCGAGGAGGCCATGGCGCGGGTGCTGACCGCGCGCGGCTTCCGCACGGTGACCACCGAGCAGTGGACCCGGCAGGGCGCGCTCGATGTCGTACGGGAAGGCCGGCGCCGCTACGCCGACGATCCGCGCGTCCAGGCGCTCGACGAGATCGCGGCCGTCCTCGCCGACCGGCTCTCCAAACACGTCGACGTGCCGCCGGAGTCCATCGCCACGGTGCTGCTCGCGGCCAGCGCCTCCGTGGGCGCGATCGCCCTTATGCATCACCTGCCCGGACCGATGATCGTGGAGATTCTCCAGGTCACTGCCGACGAGCTGGACCGTCGCGCGAACGGGGGTGAGCCGTCGTGACCACCCCTGCTCTCCTGCTCACCGTGTACGGCACCCCGGCCCCGCAGGGCTCGAAGACCCGTAACCGGGCGGGCGCCATGTACGAGTCGTCGGCGGCCGTGAAGCCGTGGAGGGAGGCCGTGAAGACGGCGGCCCTGGACGTGCTGCACCACGACGACGGTTGGGCGGCCCTGGACGGTCCGGTGTGGCTGGACCTGCGGTTCACCCTGCGGCGCCCGAAGAACCACTTCGGCACCGGCAGGAACGCGGGCCTGCTGAAGCCGTCCGCTCCCCAGTTCCCGACGAGCACGCCCGACCTGGACAAGCTGATCCGCTCCACCCAGGACGCGCTGAAGGACGCCGGCGTGCTCGCCGACGACAGCGTCGTCGCACAGCTGTCCGCCTCCAAGGTCTACGTGCTCTGGGGCAACGCCCTCCGTACGCCCGGCGCCGAGATCCGCGTCTGGCGCCTCACCGATCTCCACAAGGAGCCCACCCCGTGACGCAGCTGAAGTTCGACGCCAAGGTGTCCGCCTCGGCGCAGGAAGCGCTGGAGCCACACATCCGACCGGTGTACGACGTGCCCGCCGCCCGGCGCCTGTTCATCGGCGAGTTCGCCGCGATCGAGCGCACCGAGCCCGCTCCGGGCACGGAGAAGGAGGCGAGCGTCAAGGTCCGCATCGTCTCCCTGGAGTTGCCGAACGAGGCGCAGGAGGGCTACGTCCGCGAGGCGCTGCGCTTCCTGCACCTTCAGCGCACCGCGCGCGGAACCCTCGACGACGACGGCCACCTGGAGCTGGACGAGTCCACCCTGCGCCTGACGGGCGGCCAGCTCGCCTACCTCGAAACAGCTCGCCTGCGGGCAGGGCTGAACCACTGGGCGTCGTACGCCCGCCGGGTGCTGCACACCCCGAACCTGACGGTCACCGAGGCGATGCACGAGCTGAAGACCGTCGCCGACGGGCTGAGCGCCGCCCTCGACGGGGCCCGCGGGGACGGAGGCGAGTGAGATGCCCGTGTTCATCGGAGGCCTGCTGCTGGGCGGCCTGTCCGGCGCCGTCACGTACGCCGGGACCGCTGACGGCCAGGTCGCCGGAGCTGTCGCGGCCGTCGTCGCCGTTCTTACCTGGCTCGGCTTCGCCTGCGTGATCTTCCTGGACGACTGACACCCCGCTGACCCGACCCGCCCGAGAGGAGGTGATCCCCATGTCTCAGCGCGTCCGCGTGCCCCTGCGTGTGATCGTCGGCCACTACGCCGACTCCACCGTCAGCGTGTACGTCAAGGTGGCCGCGCTCGCCCGGCGCGAGAGCGGCTGTGAGGCGGGGGTCGCCTACCTCTCCGGGCTGCTGGGGCTGGCGCGCTCCACCGTCGAGCGAGCGCTGACCCAGCTGATGCGGCCGGACCCGACGGACGACGTGGTGGAGCTGACGAGCCACCGGCGCACCCGCCCCGGCGGCGACGGCTGGACCGCTGTGCGCCGCATACGCGCCACCAACCCACAGCGCGAGCACGGCGCTTGGGTGCCCTCCCGCGCCGCCGAATCTCTCAGCCCGCGCCAACTGCGCGCCTACGCCGCCCTGGCGTACGCCACCGCACTGCGCCACGACATCACCCTCGCCGAGCTGGCGCGCGTCCTGCGCCACCGCTCCGGTGCGAAGGCCGGCCAGCCCCTCGATGTGCGCTCCGTGCGGCGCATTCTGCGGGAGCTGGAACGGCTCGGCTGGATCAGCGTGGAGCGGCGCGCCGGGTACCGCGGCCGCCACCTCTACACGGTCCACGACGAGCCGGTGCAGGCCTCGCTCACAGCGGACATTGGAGAGGGATCGGGTGGGGATCTTGGAGAGGGATCGCTACAAGAGGATCACCACCAGACTGACTCACCGGATGATCCGCCCGCTGCCGCCTCTTCCATCCGCCGTAGGCGAGTGCAGGAGGTAGCGCGCGGCCCGGTGGATCACCCTCAGCTCCCGCCGACGCTGCGCCGCCCGTACACCGGGCCGCAGGTCACTCTCGCTCCGCGGATCTGGCGAGTCCTCGAACCCGTGAAGCCCCTGCTCGCCGGGCTGTCGCCGTACGTCGTGCGGCAACTGGCCCGGGAGATCGGGCGACAGCTTGACGAGGGGCAGGAGCCCGAACGGCTGCGCGCCCGGCTCCAGTTCCGCCTGGCGTCCACGGAGACGATCCGCGACCCGGGCCGGTGGCTGCTCGGTCCGGCGATCGTCCGGCGCGGCTGCGGTCTCACCGAGTGCGAGTCCGGCCGGATCTGGCACAGCGGCGTCCGCTGCGAGACGTGCGCATGGCGGCTCGCCACCGGAGCACCGCTCGCCGCCCACCCGCCGACGCGCCGCCCGGCCTGGCACGAGTGCGAAGCCTGCCGCGCCCCGTCCCGCACCTCGCTCCCGGACGGCGTGTGCCGGGCCTGCCGCCCGCCCGATCCCCAGACCTTGCTCAGGAGCTGGCAGCGATGACCTCCTCCGACATACCGCAGCCCGCCACCAGCCAGCTGCTGGCGCTCGCCGCCGCGTCCCGGCCGGACTGGTCGATCGACCAGCTCCGCGATGTCCTCGCGCAGGCCCGCCCCGATATGACCTGGGGCCGCGTCCTGGTCGCCGTCGCCCAGATGATCGCCGACCCCGGCGCGGAGCCGACCGACCTGCTCGCCGCCCTCCCCGAGCCGTGGCGCCAGCGCCGGCGCCCGCCCGGACCCGACACCTACACCCGCGGGGCCGACGCCGCACGCGCAGCCCTGCACGCACCCCAACCACACCGAACGACCGAAGGGACGTGATGGCGATGACCGCAACGATGCACATCGGCCGTCGCACCACCCGCCACCACCCGCTCACCAGCCTGCGCGCCCGGTGGGAAGCGTTCCAGCTGCGGCACTCCCGCCGTGCGCTGGACGCGTACTTCGAACAGGCCCGGCTGCGCCGGCCGGTGACCGACCCGCACCGGCACGCCTGGGAGAACTCGGCCCTGGAAGCGGCGTTCGCGCAGCTCGCGGCCGACCACCCCGAGGCGGTCACCCCGGCCGACGGCGGCACCCCCGCCCGCCACGCCGACCGGGAGACGCTGCTGCTGGCCGCCTGCGACGCCTGGTTCCGCGACGTCCACGGCCCTGAACACCGCTGGAGCCCGCGCACCGTCGCCGCCTACGAGCAGCTCCTGCACGACGTGCGCGCCTGCTTCCACCCCGGCGGTGCGAGATGAGCACCCACACCATCGACACCCACAGCCGTGACCAGCTCCGCACCGTGCTCCGCGGCATCGCTGGCCGCGACGTCGCCGCAGTCCGCGTCACCCGCGTCAGCTGGCCCGACGGCCCGCGCTGGGTCGTGATGCTCCTGGTCGACGACTCGCGTGCCGCCCGAGGCCGCCGCGAGGTTCCGGTGGTCGAGGGACGTCATCACCGGGACGTCGCCCTGCTGCTGCGCGACGCCTTCCCGCTCGCCAACTGGGCCATCGCCCAGGACTACGACATCAGCACCGGCGCCCTCACCGAGCACCGAGTGCCGGTCCCGGCATGCCTGCGAGGTGACGACCTGTGAGCCGTCACCGATCCCGTCAGCGGGCCGACCACCAGCACGCCGCCGAGCAGGCCCGCCAGATGCCCGGTCAGTGGGTCCTCGCCGGAACCTACGGCAGCAGCGCCAGCGCCGTGTCCGCCGCTCTCCAAGTCCGCACCGGCAACCGCGTGCCCGCCTACCGGCCGGCCGGGTCGTTCGAGGCACACACCGAGCTCACCCAGGACGGCGCAGACCTGTGGGTCCGGTACGTCGTCGACCAGCCGGAAGGAGCGTCGACGTGACCACCACGAAGATCGAGTGGGCTGACCGCGTGTGGAACCCGGTCACCGGCTGCACCAAGGTGAGCCCCGGGTGCGACAACTGCTATGCGGAGAACATCGCCCGCCGCTTCGCCGGGTCCAAGGCGTTCCCCGACGGCTTCAGCGTGACCCTGCACGAGGAGCGCCTCAACCAGCCGTTCCGCTGGAAGAAGGCCGCCCGCGTCTTCGTCAACAGCATGTCCGATCTCTTCCACGACGACGTACCGGACCTGTTCATCACCCAGGTCTTCGACGTCATGGAGGCCGGTCTCAACCGGCGGCACACGTTCTTGATCCTGACCAAGCGGCACGCCCGCATGCGGTCCTTCATGCAGGCCCGGCAGAAGGCCAAGCAGGAGTACGCGGCCAAGTTCGACGACTGTCCGACCGAGGGCATGCGCAACAGCCCCGCCGCCAGGGACGCGCGAGCCCGCGCGGCCCGGCTGCCGGCGAACATCTGGCTCGGAGTCAGCGTGGAGAACCAGCGGTGGGCGGACATCCGCATCCCCGCCTTGATGGAGACCCCGGCCGCCGTGCGGTTCCTCAGCTGCGAGCCGCTGCTCGGGCCGGTTGACCTCACACGCTGGCTCCGCCCGGTCCCCGACTGCGGGCACGTCACCCCGGAGGACGGCACCTGCGGCCACCCGGACGCCTTCACACCCGAGTGCCACCGCCGGGCCGACTGCCCCGCCCGGTCCCGCCCGGAGGACTGGCACGGCCTGGACTGGGTCATCGCCGGTGGCGAGTCGGGCCCGCGAGCCAGGCCCATGCACCCCGCCTGGGCGCGCCAGCTGCGGGACGACTGCGACGTCGCGGGCGTGCCGTTCTTCTTCAAGCAGCACGGCGAGTACCTGGCAGCCGCCGTCGTCGACGACCCCGCGTTCTCGGGTGGACGGGCGTACGACAGCCCGCTGGGCGGCCGGCACTCCGCGACGCTCCGCACGCGCGGGCCGAGCAGGACGTTCCGCAGTGGTGAGACCCGGCTCATGCAGCCGGGCGACCGCACCAGCCGGACGGTGATGCTCGACACCGCCACGATCGCGGTCCGCGTTGGCAAGGCCGCCGCGGGTCGTCTGCTGGACGGCCGCACCCACGACGCCTTCCCCCGCGATGACTACCGCGACTCGATTACCTCGGGCCTGACCGAGAGCCTCGACGCCTTCTCCCGCCGCCTCGAAGCAGCGGCGGCCGACACCGACACCGCCCGGAGGACCCGATGACCATCCCCGGCTGGGTGCGCCGCTGGCGCACCAGGTTCTACGACGCGCAGGCACGCAAGCTCAGCGCCCAGCTCGCCGCAGAGAAGGACCGCAACCGCCTCCTGGAGCAGCGGGTGGCCGACCTCCAGGCCGCCAACGAGGGCGCCTACCACGCGCTGGCCATCGAACGCGGTGCCGCCTGCCTCAAGACACCCTGCTCCCTCTGCGCGGCCGCGGTGAAGGACGGTGCAGCGTGATCGCGTACGTGTGCCTCGCCCTCGGCACGGCGGGCACGGTCGTCGTCCTCTACGCCGTGGCACCCGCCGGCCGGGGCCTGCACCGGTACGTCGTACCGCGTTCCACGCTGCGGGCCGAGGCCGCCCGCAGCACTGCGGAGGCAGAGGGGTTGGCCTGCAAGCTGGTCGCTCTCGCCGGGGAACTGGACGCAGTGGGCGGTGAACGCGACGACCTGAAGGCCACCCTGGCGGAGGCCGAAGGGCGGATCGCCGAGCTTGAAGAGCAACTGCGTGAGGCAGCCGAGCTGCGCCAGACGAACACCGCGCTGACGTCCGAGCTGGCCAACATCCGCGCCATCCGGCCGCTGAGCGCCGACGACAGCGTGTCCGCGCGGCCGGACGACGCCCAGGAATTCACCGACCACACCGCTACCGCCTGGCGCGCCCGCGCCTGACCAGACCTGCCCGCCGCCGCGGCGACAGCGGCCCCGGCGGCGGGCGGCACCCAAGTAGGCAAGGAGAACCACGAATGGTCTGCCCCTTCTGCAAGCGGGCCTACCCCTGCATCTGCCCACCCCGCCTCTCTGCGCGTGCCGAGAGGTGACCCATGGGCTACACCGGATCTGTCCCCGACACCGCGGCCCGCCGCCTCGACTGGATGGGCGCCGCCGCATGCCTGGGCCAGCAGGAGATCTTCGACGACCCGGACCGCGTGCACGAGGCGCGCATCATCTGCGTCGCCCGATGCCCGGTCCGCTCCCAGTGCCTGGCCTACACGAAGGAATGCGAGCGCGGCCTGCACCGCGACCAGCGCGACGGCGTCGCCGCCGGGCTCACCCACGACGAGCGGCACCGCCTCGATGACACCGCCGTGCACCGCAAGGACGACGGAGACCCGATCAAGCTGGACGGCTCCGAACGCTGCGGCACCCACATCGCGCTCCTCAGGCACCTGTGGCTGGACGAGCCGATCGACCCCAAGTGCTGGAGCGGCGAGGTGTTCCGCGAACACGGCAACCGCAACGCCCGGCAGCGCGCCGCCCCCGCGCCCAGGCCTGCGCCGCCGGAAACCGCCCGGCCGAAGCGCCGCCCGCGACCGCCGGCCAAGGGCGACACCCCGCACGAGCGGCGGATCTACTCCCTGTGGTCGACGGGTGCGAGCGACCTGGACATCGCCCGCCGCATGGCGGTCAGCGTCCCGTCGGTGCTCCGCGTGCGGGAACGGCTGGGCTTGATCGCCAATCAGGCCGACCGGCAGGCGTCATGAGCGAGAAGCCCTGCACCAAGCGGCCGTACGACTCCCGGTACGAGGCTCGTCGGGCCCTCCTCGCGATCTGGGCGAACCGCAGGGGACGCACGGAGCGGTCCTCGTACTTCTGCCCGGACTGCCAGGCGTGGCACCTGACCAGCCGGAAGCGGCGGCGGCCGTGACCGCACAGCTGCCGATCTTCGCCGACTGCCCATACGGCGGCTGCCAACACAGCCGCTGCGCCTGCCTCGAAGAGGCCCTGCACGAGACCGACGGGCTCGACCAGGACGCCGTCCAACTGCTCGACGACCTGGACGCGGGCCGCGCGGTCATCCACCGGCGGCGAGTGCGCCGCATCGAGACCATCCCGCCCCTCGACACCTACGAACCCCCGCAAGGACCCTGATGTCCCAGCTCAGCATCGCCGCTCTCGCTGTCGGCGCCGTCTCGTTCCTCGGCCTCTGCGCCGGCCTGCGCGACGCCTGGTTTCTCGGTCTGCTGTCCCTGACCTGCATGCTGGCCGGCGCCGACGCCGCGTACCAGGAGCGGGAAGCGTGGGCGATCACGTTCCTCTCGCTCGGCGCCCTGCTGGCGCTGGCGGCCGTCAGCGCGGCGTACCGAGACCGCGTGCGGGAGCGTCGATGACTCCCAACCAGGTCTTCGCCGTGGCCGCGATCGGTGGCTTCGCCGCCGTGATCGGCCTGCTCTTCACCATCGCCCTCGCCGTCGGCGTGCACGCCGCGTTCCAACGGCTGGTCACCGCGCTCGACGAGTCGCGGCAGCGTCGCCGCGACCTCTCCGCCTGCCGCGCCATCGAAGCGCTCGGCACCACTACCGAACCCCAGGACAGAGCATGACCGATCCGATACCCCGCCTCTTCGTCCTGCGTCGCGACCGGGACATCACCGGCGTCTCCGGCCCCGGCGACGTCGCCGACGGCGTGCAGTGGCCGGACGGCTCGGTCGTCCTGCGCTGGCGCGAGCGCCCCTCCACCGCAGTCTGGGACAGCCTGGAACTGATGCTGTCCGTGCACGGCCACGACGGCGCCACCCGCGTCGTGTTCCATGACGAACAGGACCGGGCGCGCGCCGCCGCGGGGCGCGCCTACCAGCTGGCCGACCGCTGGGAGGCGGCCCACGGTTCCGCGATGTTCCTCGTGAGGGTCGCTGGTGCCGAGCTGCGCCAGGTCCTCGATGAGCCTGGGGGCCCGTGCGAGCAGCACCCGCACGCGCCGGTCTTCGACGGCCTGTGCGGCGGCTGCACCCAGTACCCGGCCGACATGCAGCCGTGCACGAAGCACCGCGGCAGGGCCGAGCGGCAGCGGTACGGCTGCAACGGCCCCGACCCGGCCGAAACGGAGGCAGACCGATGATCTGCCGTCCCTGCGCCGACGCCGCCGACGGCATGCCCGGCACCCAGCACTGCGACGAGGCCCGCGCCGAGTCCTGGACGTGCGCCTGCCAGCACCGGCCGCCCGTACGGCCGACCGCCGAGCAGCTTGAGCGCGAGGCGGGTGAGGAACCGTGACCGCGCTCGCCGCCGACCCGGTGGCCTCCGCGCCGAACACAGGCGAGGAGCTGACGCACGCGGTCTGCTTCTGCGATGACGACGTGGCGCTGTGCGGCGCGAACGTCGCCGGTACGGAGTGGGCCACCGAGGACGAAGAGGTGGACTGCGTCGTCTGCCAGGACCTGTTGCTGCTGCCCTGCGCGAGGTGCGGACAGTGACCCACAAGAACGAAGGACCGACCATGCGCCACGCCTTCACCCGAGGCTTCCGCCTGCACCTCGTTGACGGCCGGGTCCTCGACGGCGCCGAGTTCCCGTCCGGCCGCACGTTCGTGATCGACGACCCCGAGTACGGGCTCGCGTCCTGCGCCATCTCGATGGACCACCTGCTCGCGGGCTACCACGGGGCCCGCGTCGAGTGGCCCGAGGACCAACTGGTGCCCACTGCGTTGCTGCTGGACCTGGTGCACATCGTCGCCAACGCCCGGCGGGACCGGCCCTTCCCCGAGGCCGAAGCCCGCGCCGTCCTCGCCCGGCTCACCAAGTACCTGGGCTACGACGTCGCCGAACGCGCCGCCGAACAGGAAGCCAGCCGGGCGCTCGCCCGCGGGGAGACGCACCTGTGAGTAGCACGAGCACCGCCGATGAACTGCGGCACGCCGCACTTCTGCTCCGGAACCCGATCCGCCGCCCCGAACTGTGCGCCGTTGTCGACCTTCCCTTTACCGAGCCGCTCGCCGACTGGCTGGAGGCTGAAGCCCAGCAGGAGGCGTACACGCTCGCCGAGCGCGGGCACCACAGCGCCAGTCCCTACGCGCTCGCTATCGCCCGCCAGATCAACGGCAGCGGGGGCCGAACGTGACCGCACCACATCCCGGCGACGTGATCGCCCAGCATCCGACAGTTCTCGAAGCCGCCATCGCGCTCGCCGACGCCGACCTCCGTGACCGGCACGGCTCCGAGAACTCCGTCGAGCCCTGGTACATCGCGCCCGACGGCCCGGCCGACCACATCTACCCGACCCGCCCCGGCCTGCGCCGGTCCCTGCGAGGGGCCGAACCACAGCAGGGAAGCGGCGTCCTGTACCCCGACGCCGGCGACGTGTGCGGCTGGTGCCGCCGCGTCTGGCACGCACGACGCAAGGAGCAAACCGATGGACGCTGAGCACCACGTCACCACCGTCGACCGGCACGAGTGGACGCTGAAGTCCCCCGCCCACCACACGGAAGTCGAGAAGGCGGTACGGGTCGCCGAGCACGACCGGGCCCGGCTCGCCTCCAGGGGCATACGCACCGGCGACGTCCACGTCCACGCGGCTGACGACCAGCTGGTCATCTCGTTCGAGGCAGCGCGGCCCAGGAACCCCAAGCGGGCCGTCCGCGGGTTCGGCGTCGACGCGGCGGAGGCCACCGATGCAGACGCTTGACGGCCTGGTGGCCGATCTCGTCGACCGCTGGACAGGTGACGAGCAGCATCCCGGCGACGGTGGTCCCGGCCTGATCGCGCGGCTCGACGAACTCGCCCTGCGCACAGCCCAACCGCGGGTGGCCGGGGGCCGTTCCACGCCCGACTCCCGCCCGCCGGCAGCCCTCGATGCCGTCCACTGGAGCACCCGGATCAAGGCCGAGGCGCGGATCCTCGACATGGAGCTGCGCGGCTCGACGCACATGCAGCGCTGGGACCGGGCGTTGAAGGCGCTCCCCGCGGGAGCCGAAGTGACAGGCCGGGTAGGCGAGGTGACGTCCACGGTCGGTACCTGGCACTCGACCGTCCGTACCGTGCTGGGGCTTCAGCCCCCGTCGCGGGAGATGAGCGGCGTGCGCTGCCTCGCCTGCGGTCAGCCCACGATCCACTGCCGCCCCGACGACGACCGGCCGCGCGCGTGGTGCGTGAACCCGGAGTGCGCCGACGAGGAGACGGGCCGCCCAGCACGGTACGAGGGCCGGCGCCTGTATCTGCTCACCACCAACAGCACCGATCGGAGAACCGCGTGACCGCGATCGTCGGCCTCGTGCACGGCGGCACCGTCTACCTCGGCGGCGACTCCGCGGGGGTGGCAGGCTGGAGCCTCACCGTCCGCGCCGACGCCAAGGTCTTCAGCAACGGCCCGTACGTCCTCGGCTTCACCACCTCGTTCCGCATGGGCCAGCTCCTGCGGTACGCGTTCGAGCCGCCCAAGCCGGAAGGGGAAGACCTGGCGCGGTTCATGGCGACCACGTTCGTCGACGCCGTGCGCGAGACGCTGAAGACGGGCGGCTGGCTGAGGCGGGACAGCGAGCGGGAGGACGGCGGGACGTTCCTCGTCGGCGTCGAGGGCCGGCTGTTCGAGGTGCACGACGACTTCCAGGTGGGCGAGCCCGCGGACGGCTACACCGCGGTCGGCTGTGGGCACGAGATCGCGGTCGGAGCCCTGTACGCGACAGCCCGGTCCCGGATGGCGCCGCAGCGGCGTGTGCGGCTGGCGCTGGAGGCTGCGGAGCGGTTCAGCGCGGGAGTCCGCGGCCCCTTCACGTACGCGGACACGGCGGGCTGACCCAGCCTCCCTGGTCGAGCCGTCCCGGGCATCCCCGGGGCGGCTCGTCGCGCGCCGTAGGCGAGTCAGCGCGTCGGAGAATGTAGAACTCAACCCTTGTACTGGATTGGATTTACTCGTACAATTTTCTACATGGGGTCGGTGAGCGGCCCCGGTGGAGCACGCAGGGGGTGCCATGACCGCGCACGTCAACCGCAGGATCACGGTCGCCGAATTCCTGGTTCGGCGCGGCCTCCCCGCTGACTGGCCGTATGGCTCTCCGCTTGGTCGCGTCGCCGCTCGGCTCTACCGGCAGGCCTACGGCCGCGAGCCGGGTCGGGCCTGGCGGTTCATCAACGGCCGGTTCCGGCAGGTCATGACCTACGCGCCCGGCGAGCAGCACGTCCTCGCCCGCGCGTGGGAGCTGTACGGCTGCACCGCCGGACGGTACGCGCCCCGCCCGGCCCGGCCCGCCCCCGTCCGCCGCACCGGCCCGGTCTGGCACGGAAGCGGCGACGCCATGCGGTGGACCCCCAACCCCGGCCCGCTGCGCAGCCACCCGTAATCCGCACCACCCCACCAACCACCGCAAGGGGGAGTCATGTCGGACACGCTGCTTCGCTCGCTGGACCTGATCGAACCGGGCGACCTGGTGATCTACCACGGCTCCATCCCGGAGCTGCACGGCCTGTGGCTCGCCGTCCCGTGCCCGTGCGGCCTCTGCCGGGCCATGGACCGGTTGGGCTTCGCGGACGTCCGCTTCGCGCTCATCGACCCGTGGGGCGAGCTGTCCGGGCCGGTCCACGCCCGCCGCCAGTCCATCACCCGCTCCGCCGCCTGCGGCTGAGCCATCAGACCGGCGGCCGGGCGCCTCCCCCCTCCCCGGCCGCCACTCGGGCCCGTAGCTCAGCGGAAGAGCGGTCGCCTAAACGCGAACGTCAGCGCCGGTTCGAACCCGGCCGGGTCCACCACCACGCACCAACCATCGAAGGGGTCACCGTGAGCAGCACCGACGTCAACCAGCGGTTCCACGACGAGCGCACCGCCCTCGTCCAGTCGACCGGCGCTCGCCGCCGCAGCGACGGCTCGTACGCCGCGACGGTGGGCTACGACCGGGGCGAAGTCATCGGTCGTGACGGCCTGGACACCTCGCGCGGCACCGCCGCCCTGTACACCACCACGCCCGCCTGGCACGGACTGGGCACGGTGATCCCCGGCGGCATCTCCGACATCGGCACCGTGCTGAGGGTCGCGCAGATCGACTTCCAGGTGGACAAGCGGCCGGTCCAGTACGTGTACGGCGGCGAGCGGCGCGTCATGGACGACCAGTTCGTCACGGCCCGCTCCGACACCGGCGCCGCGCTCGGCACGGTCGGCAACCGGTACGAGGTGTTCCAGCAGCGGCAGATTTTCGAGTTCCTGGAAGACCTCGCCGGGCAGCACGGCGTGCTGTGGGAGTCCGCTGGGGCGCTGCGCGGCGGGCGCCGCGTCTTCGTCACCATGCAGGTCCCCGACAGCGTGATCATCGACCGGGGTGGCCTGGACGACGAGATCCGCCTGTTCATCGTGGCGATCAACTCCCACGACGGACGCTCGCAGGCCGAGGTGGTCGTCACCCCGTGGCGCGTCGTCTGCGCCAACACCGAGCGGTTCGCCCTCGCCGACGCCCACTCCCGCTGGACGATCCGCCACACCTCCAGCGGCCTGGAGAACCTGGCTGAGGCCCGCCGCACCCTCGGACTCACCCTGAAGTACGCCGAGGCGTTCGAGGCGGAAGAGACCGCACTCGCCCGCACCGATCTCGCGATCGGCGACTTCCACAAGGTGATCGCCGACCTGTGGCCGCTCGACGACGACGCCACCGACCGCACCAAGGCGCACCACGCCCGGCGGACCGAACGGCTCGACGCGATGTTCCGCACGGAGACCGAGCGCGCCGGACGCACCGCCTACGCCGCCGAGCGAGCGATCACCGACTACCTCGACCACGTCGCCCCCCGACGCCCCGGCCGGTCCATGACCGAAGAGATCGCCCGCGCCACCGCCCTCCTCGAAGGCACCGACGACGAGATCAAGAGCAAGGCCCACCGGCGCCTCCTCGTGCTCACCAGGTCGTGACCAGACCGGCGGCCGGGCTCCCTTCCCCCGGCCCGGCCGCCCTCCCAGGGCCGCGCCCCGCTCTCCCCCCCTGCCCGGCGGGGCGCGGCCCACACAACTCAAGATCGACGCAGCGTAGCTCAGTTGGCAGAGCGCGGATCTTATAAGTCCTGGGTCGCGGGTTCGAGTCCCGCCGCTGCGACTCCCAAGCACCGATCGAAGGAGCCCGCAGTGGGCTACGACATGTACATCAAGGACGTCCCGGAAGGCGACGACAGCGGCTACTTCCGGCTGAACATCTGGGGCATGTCCCGCTACGCCGGGATCATGGAGCAGCTCGGGATGGTCACCAGCGACTACACGCTCGCCCCGTGGCCGGAGAAGCCGGACGACGTCGACTGGGAGGACGTGTCGGCCGTCCGGTACCCCGAGGACTACGAGGGCGACCGGCCGGTCAAGCCGGAGGCCGTCGCCTACGCCAAGACGGTTGACGCGCACCTTGCCTGGCACCCCGACCCGCCGTTCGGTATCGCGCTGCACAAGTTCGGCTCGAACGACGGCTGGCTGGTCACCCCGGAGGAGATCGCCGCCGCCCTGGAGTCCTACCGCACTCACAGCGGCGAAGAGGTCAAGGCGCTTCTCCAGGGCGAACTCGACTACTGGCTCCAGTGGATCGCCTACCTGGAGCGCGCACAGCACCACGGCGGATTCCGCGTCCACTGACCCCCCAGACCGCCCGGCGGCCGGACACGCGACCCGCGCCACGGCGCACCGACTCGCTTCCCGCCGCCGGGCCCCACCCACCGGAGCCCACCATGACGACGCCCGACCAGCACCTGTCCGAGGCCACTGGCCTCGTGCGCGCCTTCAACCACGCCACGATCACCGCCGGCGAGGACTGGCAGTACCCCGGCCACGCCTACCAGGCGATCGGCCAGCTCGGCCACCTCGCCCGCATGCTGCCCCAGGCCATCGAGCAGACCGCCGGCCCCGTGACCCTCACGCACGAGGGGGGCCGGCTCCTCATCGACGGCGGGGGCGACCCGGCTCACGCTGTGCAGCACCTGCGCACCGCCCTCAACACCGCTGTGCAGGCCGCTGAACTCCTGGCCGAGGCCATCGCCCACCTGCACGCCGTGACCGGGCCGATGAGCCTGGACATCCGCGGCCTGCCCGGATTCGAGGACTGACCACCATGTCCGACACGACCTGCCACCACGTTATTGCCCACTGGGTCACCGACGACGAGCGGAAGCAGATCAACGACGCCATCGACTACGCCAGACAGGTCGGCGATCTTCAGGCGCTCCCTCTGCTGCTGGCCCAGCTCACCGAGCCCTGCGACGCGCGCGACGCCCACCGGGCTCAGGGAGAACAGGACACCGGTGCGCCGACGCACGCCACCGGCGACAACGAGGGGAAGGGGACGTGAGCCGGCCGACCGCCCTCACGGTCGCTGCGCGCCAGGCTGTCGTGCGCCAGCTCATCGAGCGGGACCCGAACCTGAGCGCCAGGAAGATCGCAGCTGAGATCGGGGTGGGCAAGGACACGGTGCGGCGCGACCTCGAAGCGATCCGCCACGAAGACAGCCAGGCCGCGCCAGAACCGGCCGCCACCGCGCCGGATGATGCGCCAGACGGCGACCGCCTGGTCCTCGTGCTGGACGAGCCGCTGCGCCAGGCACTCGCCGTACTGCGCGCCACCCGCGCCCGTCCCGACACGCCCCAGGAGAACGTGGCCGCCGCCCGCGCCGCCATCCGAGCCACGGCCGACACCATCGTTGAGACGCAGCACTATCGTCGGGTGGGCTCCCTGTGAGCCGCCCGTGCGGCACTAGCTGCAACCACGGATGACGCTCCGTCGTCTGTCCAAGATGCATCGGCCAAGTCAGGACACGCGATACGTGGAGCCGCCTCAGATGACACCGTCGCCACCGTCGAGCCCCAGTGCGCCTGACTGGCCGCACTGTGGCTACGGCACCACCCCGGAGGACCCCGTCGGCTGCCGCGGCGTCCACGTTCCGGGACACAACGTATGCCTCGCCCACCTGGCCGACGCCGACCGCGACGCCTACCTGGCCAGCCTGACCCCCGGCCGCGACATCGACCACCGCGGCACCCCCTTCACCGAACCCCTGCTCAACGCCCTGCTCAACGCCCTCCGCGACCCCGCCACCGGACACGGACGCCTTGGCACCGCCTGGTTCGAATCGGCGACCTTCCGGGACATCGCCTTGTTCAGGTCGGCGATCTTCGAGGGCGACGCCCTGTTCGGGTCGGCGACCTTCGAGGGCAGCGCCCTGTTCGATTCGGCGACCTTCCAGGGCAGCGCCTGGTTTGGGGATTCGACCTTCCAGGCCCACGCCGGGTTCGTGTCGGCGACCTTCCAGGGCAGTGCCTCGTTCAGGGATTCGACCTTCCAGACCCACGCCGGGTTTGATTCAGCGACCTTCCAGGGCAGCGCCTCGTTCAGGTCGGTGACCTTCCAGAGCCACGTCTCGTTCAGGTCGGCGGCCTTCCAGGACCACGCCGGGTTCGGCTCGGCGACCTTCCAGGACATGGCCTTGTTCAGGTTGGCGACCTTCCAGGGCATCGCCTGGTTCGATTCGGCGACCTTCCAGAGCATCGCGTGGTTTGGGTCGGCGACCTTCGAGAGCGACGCCCGGTTCGGGTCGGCGACCTTCCAGGACCACGCCGGGTTCGAATCGGCGACCATCCAGGGCAGCGCCTGGTTCAGCAATTCGACCTTCCAAGGCAGCGCCTGGTTCGAGTCGGCAACCATCAAGGGCAGCGCTTGGTTCAAGTCGGCGGTTTTCGAGCGGTGGGTCAGTCTCGGGCCGCTACTATGCGGTGGGCAGGTGTCATTGTCCGGGGCGGTGTTCAACGGGCCGGCGACCCTCTCGTTCGCTGCGCGCCGACTGGAGTGCCGACGGGCCCGCTGGTTGTCCACGGCCGAGGTGCGGCTGCGCTATACCAGCGTGGACTTCGCCCACGCGGTCTTCGAGTATCCCCTCACCATCGCCGCGGAGACCGACCCCTTCGTACTCTCCACCGGGGAGCATCTGGATGAACGGGCCCTCGCCCATGCGGCTGACGCCGCGGTGCGGATAGCTTCGCTGCGCGGGGTGGATGCGGCGCATCTGGTCCTCGCCGACGTCGACCTGTCGGAGTGCCTGTTCACCGGGACGGTACACCTGGACCAGGTGCGGCTGGAGGGCGACTGTTCCTTCGACACGGTCCCGCCCGGCACACACTGGCGACGCGGGCGCCCGGCACGGTTCACCCCACGCCGCACCCTCGCTGAGGAACATCACTGGCGCGCGAGCCAGCCGGCGGCCCGGGGCTGGAATGTGGCGGTGCTCGGCGCCGGGCGCGCCGGGCCAGCGCAGCTGGCGCCGGTGTACCGGGCGCTGCGCAAGGCGTTCGAGGACGGCAAGAATGAGCCAGGGGCGGCGGACTTCTACTACGGCGAGATGGAGATGCGCCGCCACGACCGCACCACCACCTCCCGCGCCGAACGCGGACTGCTGCACGCTTACTGGATGCTCTCCGGCTACGGCCTGCGCGCCCTGCGGGCCCTGGGCTGGCTCGCCGCCGCCATGCTGATCACCATCGTGCTGCTGATGAGCTTCGGTCTGCCGAAGGAGGATCCGAAGCAGGAGGCGACCGGCACCGTGCCGCCCGGCGGCGGCAAGGTCACCTTCGAGATCGACAAGACGGAACCGGAGAACCCCACCGGGAACAGGTTCACCAGCGAGCGCTTCGAGAAGGCCCTCAACGTCACTCTCAACTCGGTGGTGTTCCGCTCCAGCGGACAGGACTTGACCACCGCCGGCACCTACATCGAGATGACCTCCCGCTTCGTGGAGCCCACGCTCCTGGCCCTGGCGGTGCTCGCAGTCCGAAGCCGTATCAAACGCTGATCGCCTGCCGCGATCCCGCACGAAAGAATGACCCCATGACCACTGAGCGAGTCACTGTCCGCGTCCTGCTGCTGTTCGGCGACCAGGCCGAGATCGTCGCCGATGTCCCGCCGGCCGAGCGTGGTGAGCCGGCGCGGTACCCGGCCGCGGACATCGCGGCCGCGGTCGGCGTGCCGGTGAGCGACCTGCCCGGCATGCGGCTGACCGCCGACGTCGGAGAGGACGACCGGCTGTCGGGCTGGCAGCGAGCCTGATCGCCAACGGCCCCGGCTCAGCACAGAGTTGGGGCCGTTTTTCTCCCCCAGAAGTGTTGCAAAGCGATGCATCTCGGGTCCATAATAGAGACAGAAGGAACGAGGGCCGCAAACCCGAAGACCTTCACCAACCACCACAACTCAAGAGAGGACGGACAACATGTCTGACGAGTTCGAGCGGGAGACCCAGCTCCTCGGGAACATGCTCCTCGCGGTCTACACCCTGCTCCACCGGGTGTGCGGACTGCTCCCCATCCCCATCCAGCTCCCGGACTTCGACGGGAACACCCTCCGGGGAACGGAGATGAACGAAGCGGTCACCCGACTCGTCGAGGTCATCAACGACGAGCCGGTCGACGAACTCGTCCAGTCCGGGATCTGGGGGGCAGGCCTCCACTGGCTCTCCGCCTCCCACCTCTTCTCCCGGTACATGGACACCCGCGAAGGCATCGTGGCCCTGGAGATCCGGCTGAACATCGTCACCGCCCACGACGGCCTCCACGCCGTGGAAGACCTGCTCCTGGGCGAGGACCCGGACGACTGACAGAGAAGGCCCCCGGCAGCCAGCCGGGGGCCTTCCCGTAAGCCTGAGACCGGCAGGGGCCGGGCCGAAGCCCACGGACGCCACAGCGCCCGCCGCAAAGCCCCTGCCGGTCACCAACCATCCACGAAGGGACGGACACCACCATGGTAGACACCCCCAGCGGCGAGACGTATGCCGAGATCGCCGCCCGTCACGGCCGCAGTGAGTCCCGCGTCCGCAGCGGGTGGGCCCGCCACCCCGCCTGGCCGAAGCCGATCGGGAGGCGCGGCAGGCAGCTGGTCTTCGACCCCGCCGCCGTCGACAAGGCCATCGCTGAGCACATCGAGCGGCCCGCCGTCGAGCTGGAGCCCCGCCGCCTCTACACCGCGAAGGAGATCGAAGCCCTCACCGGGATCACGGCCGCCACGATCCGCGCCGACCGCTCCAAGGGCCGCTGGCCCGCCCCCGACGACTCCTCCGGCCGCGCACACCGCTGGTACGGCGCCACCGTCACCCAGGCCCTCGCCAGGAGGCGCGGATACCACCGGACGGAGACGGACAATTGATCGGCAAAGTTTCGGGGGCGCAACTTTGAAAGTTGTCCGCAAACCAAATCGCGGAACTTTGCTTGCTTCCAGATCCCCGAATCACGCTCCATGAATTTGGGTCCGGGGCTAAGGTGGTATCACCTTCACGCCTCTCGGGATGCGTAAGGGTGGGGTCGGTTCGTCGGCTTGTTGCGGCGACCAGCCCCCTGACAAGGAAGTGGGGGCCCCGCGCTCACTCATGCAGAGGACCCCCACGAGGGGCTACCGGCCGTGCAGGAGCCAGGACAGCACCTCGCCGATGACGGTGGCCGCCGTCACGCCGACGAGGTACTTGGCCAGACGTTTCGCACGGCCGTAGTTCTTGTCGGCGCGTACGAGTGCTGCCCAGTGCCTGACTCGCTCGACCAGAGTCCCGAGGAGCACCGCCAGGCGGCGCCACCGGTGACGACCCATGTCGCCTTCCTCCATACTGTGAGCCTGGACCGGCCACTTTGTGGTCCGTTGCGGGCACGGCTCAACTGCCCACAGGACGGAGGAAGTCCTGACATTGGCGTCGCTCTGATCCAAGCGGATGAAGGCCGGACATGGAGGCGTTTCGCGAAAATCGGCGGGCGGTCCGATGGTTCTGGTAGGGCATGACGTGCTGGTCCGAGTTCCACGCAGGCGCGCACCGGGCCACCCAGCCCACATCGGTGCCTCGCCACTGGCATGGGCCCAAGTCACAACTCCGTCACACCGCCACCACGCGGTGTGTGCCCCACGCCACAATGCGGTCCATGGCCGACACCGCCGCCAGAGCCTGGCGCCCCACCCGCAAGCAGAAGATCATCGCCACCCTTCTGCTGCTCATCGTGTGGACCGCCATGGCCGGCTCCTGGACCGACAAGGGCTGCACCCTGCCGCAGGGCTACATGTTCGTCATCAGCCACGGTGGCAGTCCCGATCGCGACCAAGGGTGCGAGGACGAACCCGGCGGCCCCGAGTACACCGACACCTACTACGGCTGACACACACGGCGGGCACACTGGCAGCGTGAGGAGCATGTGCGCCGGCCGTCCCGGCCGGAGCCTTGTCACGACGCACGCAACGGTCCCCGCGTCAGCTGGCGGCGCCGCGACTCCCCACTCACCATGGAAGCAGCGGGTCAATCGTGGGAGCGGCCATGCGCACTACCGCCGCCCTCGGGGCAATGATCATCGCAGTCGCAGCGCTCGCGGCCTGCGCTGACGACAAACCGAAACCGGCCACTGCCACGGTGACCGAGACGGTGACGGCTGCGCCTACAAGGGATCGGCCTGCGTCTCCGCCGGACACCGAGCCGGGCGACAGCGCGCTCGCATTCACAGACACCGCCACGTACGAGAACAACATCGAGGTGTCGCTCTCCTCTATCCGGCGGGCCGTCTCCAGTGACACGGCATCCCCCTCGAACACGCCGTACGCGCGCTTCAACATCAAGGTCACCAACGGCAGCTCTGAGAACGTCAATCTGAGCCTGATGTCGGTCCAGTGCCAGTACGGCCAGGAAGGCAGAGAAGGTGACGAGATCTTCGACAGCGCGCGGGGCCTTGAGGGAGCACCTTCCACGCACCTGCGCCCGGGGCGATCCCTTACCGCTACCTTCGGCTGCGAGTTGCCGCGCAACGAGACGTACCTCCAGGTCGAGGTGCGCCCGAACTTCGGAGAACGCACCGCGATCTTCGCGGGCAATGTTCAGTAGACCAGGCGGCACACTGGACGCGTGAGCACCTCGCGCACCGGCCGGGACGGCCGGCCCCTCGTCACCACCGCCCAGGCCGCCTACTCCCTCGGCATGAAGCCCGGCCAGTACCGCGCGTGGGCGTCCCGCCACGGCGTACGACCGGCGGGCCACCAGCCCAACCCCGCGCGCGGCCAGGCCCTCGCGCTCTGGGACCTCGCCGACATCGCCGACGCCCTGCGCAGGAGGCTGCCCGCCGCATGACCTGTCAAGGCCCCTGGCCAGGGAGGATTGACAGGAGATCACCCGCGTGCGCATTCTGTGTCACAGTGCACGTAGTGCCTCACCAGCCACATCACCTCTCCACACCTCACGATGTGTAACGGTCGCAGCGCACCAGCACCACACCGCAACAGCGGCACAGCAGGCTCCAGCGACAACACACGACCGGGCGCACACACCGGGCCCCCGCACACGCCCGCCATGCATAGCCCTGCATAGTCGATCACCGATGCATACCCCGCCGCATAACCTTGCGCTGCATATCCATGCATCAACGCGGGGCAGCGCCCCGCGCCCTCACCGGAACCCGGCGAAACGGACATACGTGGACGCCGACCGGGCAGGGAGGGGGGCCTACCCCACACGAGAGGAACGGGGTACCCGGTGACCCCGCTTCGCTCCCACGGGAGAATCCCGTACGGGTCTGGGGCCTCCTAGTTCACGCGAACTGAGTTCGAGTGTTTTTTCTCCGCATATGTATGCACTGCATATCCATGCATCGCTATTCACCGCGAACTGAGTTCGGGCCTCCTAACCGAGGGCGGTGATCATGCAGCCGCCCACGATCTGCCCCGGATGCCGACAGCCCGTCAGGGGCCGTTGCCCCCGCTGCACTCAGGGCGAGCGCGCTGAGCGGCGCGTGGCGGCGGGAGCGAGGAAGCGGCCCGGATACACCCGCCGCGAGCGGATCCGCAGAGCCGACGCGGTGCGCGCCTGGGTCGCCGAGAACGGGCTCGTCTGCCCCGGCTGGCAGCGTGACCCGCATCCCGCCGGCGACCTGACGGCCGACCACATCGTGCCCCCGGGCGCTGGGGGTTCGGAGGCCGGCGAGCTGCGGGTGCTGTGCCGCTCCTGCAACTCGGCGCGCGGCGCGTCGATGGCGGACCGCAGGGTGCCCGGCCTGGAGATCGTGCTCGTGGCGGGCCCGGCCTGCGCGGGCAAGAACACGTACGTCCGGCAGCACGCTGACCCCGAGGACCTGGTCCTGGACCTGGACGCGCTGAACGAGGCGATGAACCTCGCCGGCCCGCGGGTGCACATCCCCGCCCATCTGCCGTTCGTCTGCGAGGCGCGGGACGCGGTGCTGGAGCGGCTCCTGCTCGGCGGGCATCAGGTCCGCCGCTGCTGGGTCATCTCCACGGCCCCGGAGCGCGCCCGGCGCGAGCACTACCGGCGCCGCTACGGGGCGCGCGTGGTCGTCCTGTGGTGGCCGGAGGAAACGTGCCTGCTGCGGGCGATGCGCGAGCGGCCACCGGAGTGGCAGCAGTACGTCAGGCAGTGGTTCGACCGGTACGAGCCGGACCCCAAGGACACGGTGCTGCGCAACTGGCAGGCCGCACGAGAGGAGCCCGCAAGATGAGCGACTTCCTGGGCGTCGACGACTTCGACCGGATCGGCGCGGTGAAGCGCGTCGGGACCTACGTGCCGATCACGGCCCAGCAGCTGCTGGACGCCGGCCTGCCTCTCCCGCCGGGCATGGAGCCGCCCCCGAGCCCGCCGCGGCCTTCGCTGTACCGGCGTTGGCGCTGGGCGTGGCTCGACGGCGTACGCCGGTGGCGTGAGCGGGTCGGCTTCTGGATCGCAGGTTACGAGCCCGACGACGACTGGTAGGCGAGCAGGCCCGCAGGGCGAGCACCGGAGGAAGGCGGGAGGTCCTGATGGCGGGGAGAGGACCGGCGCCGAAGGACCCGGAGCGGCGCCAGCGCCGGAACGCGGCGCGGGACCTGGCCGTCGTCGCGGAGGCGCCGGTGGGCGTACCGGAACCGCCGGCCCCGCCCGCGGGCCTGCTGAAGCGAACGCGGGACCGGTGGGCGGACTACTGGGCGTCCCCGGTGTCGAAGCTGGCCGACCCGGTGTCGGATCTGCCGGCGCTGGAGCGGCTGTTCGCCCTGTACGACGACCTGGAGCGCAGCACCGCCGCGGTGAAGAAGACCGGGCACATGGTGACCGGCTCGCAGGGCCAGGCGGTGCTCAACCCGCTGCTGCGGCACATCCAGCAGACGCAGGCCGAGGTGCGGCAGCTGGAGGACCGGTTCGGTCTCAGCCCGCGCGCCCGGCTGTCCCTGAACGTCACCCTCGGTGAAGCGGCCAAGTCGCTCGCCGACCTGAACTCCGAGTTCCTGGCCGGGGGTGACGACGACGATGACCCGCGCTTCGACGTCATCGCAGGTCAAGACGTCATCGACGGCGAGACCGCTTAGCGCGCCCCGCTCGCTGGGCTGGCCGACGCACGGGCCGCTCGTCTGCCGCTGGATCGAGCGTCACTGTGTGTACGGGGAGGGCGACTTCTTCGGTCAGCCCGTACGGCTGCTGCGCTACCAGAAGCAGTTCATCTACTGGCTGTACGAGTACAACCCGGCCACCGGCGAGCGCCGCTTCCGCGAGGGGATGCTGGAGGTCCCGAAGGGCAACGGCAAGACGCCGCTGAACGGCTGGGTGCAGCTGTTCGACCTGCTCGGGCCGCCGCTGTTCGGGCCGAAGGGCTCGCCCGTCATCCCCGTCGCCGCCGCCAGCTTCGAGCAGGCCGACCTGCTGTTCGGCGACATGAAGCACTGCTGCCGCGAGTCCCCGACGCTGCGCCACCACGTCGACGTCTACGACACCGAGATCCTGGTCAGGAACGGCCCCGGCCGCGCCTACAGGGTCGCCGCGGTGGCGGGCACCAACGACGGCCAGCGGCCGTCGTCGCTCGGCGCCGACGAGATCCACGAGTGGATCGGCCCGAAGGAGCGCGTGCACCTGGTCCTCGCCAACGGCCTGGCCAAGCGCGCGAACTCCATGGTCCTGAACACCACCACGCCGGGCTCGGACCTTGACTCGATGGCCGGCCGAAAGCACCTGTACGGCTACCGGGTCAACGCGGGCGAGATCGACGACCCGCGGTTCCTGTTCGTCCACTACGGCGTCCAGGACGGCGCGTACGACCTCGAGGACGAGGAGCAGCTGCGCGCGGCGGTGCTGGCGGCGAACCCGGCCGCGGGCGCGTTCCTGCGGACCGACGACGTCGTCGCCCGCTACTACCAGATCCCCGAGTTCGAGTTCCGCCGCTACCACCTTGGCCAGTGGACCCGCGCGGACGAGTCGTGGCTGCCGCCGGGCGCGTGGGAGGCCTGCGCGGGCGATGTCGACCTCGACCCCGAGCGGCCGTCGTACGTCGCCGTGGATATGGCCCACAAGCAGGACTCCGTGGCGGTGGTCGTCGCCCAGCTCGGCGACGACGGCAAGGTGCGCGTGCGGGCGAAGGTGTGGACGCCGGCCAAGGGGCAGACCATCGACGTCGCCGCGGTCGACAACCACCTCCGGCACCTGCACCGCACCCTGCGCGTGGAGACCGTGGCCTACGACCCGGCCTACTTCCAGCGCAGCGCCGAGGCCCTGGCCGACGAGGGTCTGCCGATGGCGGAGTTCCCGCAGGGCGCCGGCCACATGGTGCCGGCCTGCCAGGACACCTACCGGGCCATCACCGGCGGGACGCTCGTCCACGGCAACGATCCGGTGCTCACCGACCACGTGCTCGCCGCCGCGACCCGGGACACCGACCGTGGCTGGCGCCTGTCCAAGGGCAAGTCGAAGCGGCACATCGACGCGTGCATCGCGATGGTCATGGCCGTCTTCCTGGCGCTGCCGCGGATCGAGCACGAAGAGGAGATCGAGCCGTGGTTCGGATACGGGTGAAGCGGCCCAAGTGGTTGAGGCGGCCGAGGCTGAGCCGCCTGGCGCGGGCTCGTGGCGCCACGTTCACCGGCGGTGGCCTGATCGCTGCCGGGACCTGGCAGTGGTTCGGCGGGCCGGTGGCCCTGGTCGTCGCAGGGGCTCTGATCGTCGCCTACTCGCTGCTGATCGCCGACGTCGCGGAGCCCAGCAAGGATGACGGGAGGCCTGGCGAGTGGTGAACCTGTGGCGAGCCGCCCGTCGGTCGATCACGACCATCGACGAATACGTCCAGGCGATGCAGTACGGCGGGAACACGTACACGTTCCCGCAGCTCGGCACCCAGCAGACGATGCCCGGCGTCGCGAAGGAGCGGCTGCCTGCGGACTTCGCCGGGTACGCCATGCAGGCCGCCACCAACGGCGTCCTGTTCGCCTGCCTCGCGGTCCGTCAGGACGTTTTCTCCGCGGTCCGGTTCCAGTGGCAGCGCCTCAACAACGGCCGTCCCAGCGAGCTGTTCGGCACCACCGACCTGCGGCCCCTCGAAGAGCCGTGGACCGGCGGCACCACACAGGACCTGCTCGTGCGGATGATCCAGGACGCCGACCTTGCCGGTAACAGCTACTGGACCGGCGACCCGGAGAACGGCGACCTGGTGCGGATGCGCCCGGACTGGGTGGAGATCGTGCTGGAGCCGCGCATGATGCGCGGCGGTCGGCTCGGCTGGCGGCGGCTCGGCTACATCTACACCGAGCCCGACGGCGAACCCGTGGCACTGCTGCCTGACGAGGTCGCCCACTTCGCGCCCCGTGCCGACCCGCTCGCCACGTTCCGCGGCATGTCGTGGATGACGCCTATCGCGCGCGAGGTCCGGGGCGACAACCTGATGTCCGCGCACAAGCAGGCCTACCTGGAGAACCGCGGCACGCCGAACGTGATCGTGAAGTTCGACCGCGAGGTGAAGCCGGACGCGCTGGACAAGTTCAAGGCGCGGATGGAGGCCGAGCACCGCGGCCCGGAGAACGCGGGCAAGACCTTGTACCTGGGCGGTGGGGCGGACGTCACGGTCGTCGGCTCCGACTTCCAGGAGCTCGACTTCGCGCGCGTCCAGGGCGCCGGCGAGACCCGCATCGCCGCAGCCGCGGGGGTGCCGCCGGTCATCGTGGGCCTGTCGGAGGGTCTGGCCGCCGCGACGTACTCGAACTACAGCCAGGCCAGGCGCCGGTTCGCAGACGGAACGATTCACCCGCTGTGGCAGAACGCTGCCGGGACGCTGCGCCGCCTCGTACGGCCGACCGGCAAGGCCGCGTCCGGCTCGGTACGACTCTGGTACGACCCGCGCGACGTGCCGTTCCTGCGCGAGGACCGCAAGGACGCCGCCGAAATCCAGTTCCGGCAGGCGCAGACCATTCGGGCCCTGACCGACGCGGGCTACACGTGGGCGTCCGTCGTCGCCGCCGTCGAGGCCGAGGACTGGTCCCTCCTGCGTCACACCGGCCTGTTCAGCGTCCAGCTCCAGCCGCCTGGCACCCAGGACCCAGCCCTTCCCGCCCCCGACGCGAGCAGCGACGAGGAGTAGTGATGTCCGCTCTCACCATGCAGGCCGCGCCGCGCGACGGGCTGCTGCGCAGCGTCCCCTTCCACCTGGCGCGCGCCGACGGCGACACGGACGGCGAGGGCGACGGCCTCACCCTGGAGGGCTACGCCGCGGTGTTCGACGCCCCCACCGAGATCGACTCGTGGGAAGGCACGTTCACCGAGAAGATCCGGCGCGGCGCGTTCCGCAAGACGATCCGCGAGGGCAGCCCAGTCCTCCAGTTCGACCACGGCCGGCACCCCCTCATCGGCTCCATCCCGATCGGTGCGATCGAGACGCTCAGCGAGGACGACCAGGGACTGTATGTCCGGGCCCGCCTGTCCGACAACTGGCTGATCCAGCCCGTACGCGACGCGATCGCCGAGCGGTCGATCAAGGGCATGAGCTTCCGGTTCACCGTGATCCGCGAGGAGTGGCGGGACAACGCCGGGAAGCTCGTCAAGCCCGAAGAACTCGGCCGCCTGCTGTGGGATCCGGGCGACCGCGGGCCGCTGGAGCGGACCCTGATCGAGGTGCGGATGCCGGAGCTCGGCCCGGTCGTGTTTCCCGCCTACACCCAGACCACGGTCGACGTGCGTGCCCGCGGCGTCGCCGAACTCATCGGCCAGGACCGGGACCTGGTCCGCGAGGTCCGCGCCTCGCTCGCCCGGGCGGCCACCCCGCGCCCGAAGCCCGGCATCGAAGACCTCAGGGACCCGGACGTGCGCCGCGACGTCGCTCGCGCGCTGCTGTTCGGCCCCGACGCCGACACCCCCGAGGAAGGGGTGTCTGGCCCGCCCGCCACCGCCGCGCCGCCCGATACCGGGCACCTGGCGGACCGCACCACCGCAACACCTGGCGCGCCGCTCGCCGAAGAGCACCCGCCGCAGAACCCTGACGCGCCGCTCGCCACAGAGCACCCGTCGCCGTCTCCGCGCAGCAGCCGCCTGCGGGACCAGATCCGCGAGATCACCGGCCTCATGGACGAGCAGCTTGCGCGCATCGCGCAAAGGCAGACGACTGATGGAGCTCAGTCACTCGCAGGCGGTAATCCGCCTGAAGGACATCAAGGCCGAGCTTGAGAGGCTCGGCGAGAAGGACGACCTGACCTCGGAGGACGAGCAGTCCTTCGACGAGCTCACCCGCGAGTTCGCCGAGGTCGACAACCACCGCCGCCAGCTGGAGCGTAAGGCCGCCCTGGAGCGGGTCCGCTCGGCGACGCAGGCCACCGAGCGCGGCCCTGCCGCCCTGAAGGTGGAAGGCGGCACCCCCTACAACTCCCGCGACGGCTACGACCTCGACCCGGTCCTGCACCCGGACTCGGTCGAGGACCGCCGCTTCCGCAACCCCTGGGACCTGTCGGAGGTCCGCACCTTCGGCCGCTCCCCGGCCGAGGTCGGGCAGGAGCTGCGCGCCCGGGCCCTGTCGGCGATCGAGAAGATGGCCGGCGCCAACGACGCGGTCCGCGCGGCGGGCACGGAGATCATCGAGCGGTGGGATGACGACAAGTCGACCATCGCCCGCCTCTGCCTGGCCACGTCCAGCCCGGAGTACATGCGGGCCTGGTCGAAGCTGGCCCGCGGCCGCGGGCACATGGTCTCCCCGGAGGAGCAGCGGGCCCTGGAGCGGGCCATGTCGCTCACCGACTCCGCCGGTGGCTACCTGGTCCCGTTCCAGCTGGACCCCACGGTGATCATCACGTCGGCCGGCTCCCTCAACGAGATCCGCCGAGTGGCCCGGCAGGTCGTCGCCACGGGAGACGTGTGGAACGGCGTCTCGGCGGGCGAGGTCTCGTGGCGGTGGGCCGCTGAAGGCTCCGAGGCAGGCGACAACGCGCCGACGTTCGCCCAGCCCACGGTGCCGATCCACAAGGCCGACGGTTTCGTGCCGATCAGCATCGAGGCCCTGTCGGACGAGGCCAACGTCACCGCAGAGGTCGGCCGCCTGCTCGCGCAGGGCAAGGACACCCTCGAGGCCGCGGCGTTCGCCACCGGCACCGGCGCCGGCCAGCCGACCGGCATCGTCACCGCCCTGACCGGCACCTCCTCGGAAGTGAACAGCGCGGGCACGTCGCTGGCGCTGGCGGACGTGTACGCGCTGGACGACGCGCTCCCGGCCCGCTACCGGGGCATGGCGTCGTGGCTGGCGAACCGGGCGATCTACAACGACATCCGGCAGCTGTCCGACGCCAACACCCAGGCGTGGGAGCGGCTCGGCGCGGACGTGCCGCCGCTGCTGCTGGGCCGCCCGGCGTACGAGTCGGAGAACATGGACGGCGCGATCGGTGCGGCGCAGTCCAACTTCGTGCTCATCTACGGCGACTTCAGCAACTACGTGATCGCCGACCGGGTGGGCATGACCGTCGAGTTCATCCCGCACCTGGTGGGCACCAACCGCAGGCCGACCGGCCAGCGCGGCTGGTACGCCTACTACCGGGTCGGCGCCGACTCGGTGAACGACGGCGCGTTCCGGATGCTCGACAAGACCGGCTGACCCACCTGACGGGAGCCCGCTCCGCAGCGGGCTCCCGTCCCCCGAGAGGACACAACTCATGGCGATTCACAGGTGTCACGAAGCGTTCGTGACGCGCATCGGCGGAGCCAGGGTCAGCATCCACATCGGCGACCTCGTCGAGGACGACGAGGACGTGTACAAGGTGCGCCCCGAGGCCTTCGAGCCGGTGGAGGAGTACATGGCCAAGCGCCGCGCCCGCCGCGCCGCGCCCACCGCTCGGCGCGGCGTCGAGCAGGCGACCGCCAACCCCGGCGAGCAGCGGACCGTCACCCGGCCACCGGCCCGCCGCGGACGCGGCAAGGGCGGCGCGCAGGAGGGGGACAAGCAGTGAGCAAGCGCACCGTCTACACCAACGTCACCCCGCGCGCGTCGCTGGCGATCGCGTCCCGCACCGCGAACGCCACGGTCAACGGCGCCAGCGTGGACCGCAACGTCGGCGGCGACATGCACCGCTCGGCGATGGTCGTGGTCCACACCGGCACCATCACCGACGGCACCCACACCATCGAGGTGCAGGACTCCGACGACAACTCGACGTTCACCGCCGTTGCGGACCAGTACCTTCAGGGCACCGAGCCCGCGATCGGAGCCACCGACGACGACAAGCTGTTCGTCATCGGCTACACCGGGGAGCGCCGCTACCTGCGGGTGTCGGTGACCACGGCCGGCGCCACCGGAGGCGGCACGCTCGGCGCGGTCATCCTGCTCGGCGAACCGCGCCGCGGCCCGGTCAGCCACACCTGACCGGGGCTGAGATATGCCCGGCTTCGGGATGCTTGTCGACGACTTCAATGACAACGTGCGGGATCCGGTGCTGTGGTCGCAGTCGTACGGCGACCCGGTGGAGGCCGGCGGCCGGGCGCGGATCCCGTGCACCACGGGCTACGCCGCGTACCGGTCGGCCAGCATCTACACCCTGGCCTGGTCCCAGGTCGCCGCCCGCATCTACCCGCCGGCCGCGGGCGGCGGCGCATCGGCTGCCGTCTCCTTCCTCGTGCTGAGCGACCTGCCGGGGACGGACGCCGGGTTCCTCATCGACCGCGCGCAGGGCGCGATGGGCCTCTACCTGCGGGTCGGGTACGCCGACGGCGGCGCTGCCTTCCCGGTGTACGACCCCGTGCAGCACGCCTGGGTCCGACTGCGGGAGGACGCGGGCACCTTGCGGTGGGAGACCTCCGCGGACGGGCTGTCCTGGACCGTGCGGCGTACGGCGACGGCCCCGGCCTGGACGGCACAGACCAACCTGTCGCTGCTGATGGAAGCCCACCGCGACACCGGAACCAACGACTTCGCCGAGGTCGAGAACCTCAACATCACCCGCCCGGGCAGCATCGCCGACTCACTCCGTTCGGGATCGGCAGTGGCTGCACTGGAGCGGACCGGCTCAATGATCAGCGGGGGGTGAGCGGTGCCCTTCGATCTCGGCGACGTCGTCCCGCTCGGCACAACCGTGCGGGACGGCTCCGGGAACCTGGCCAACGCGGGATCCATGGCGCTCACGCTGACCCTCCCGGACAACACCACGGTCTCGGTGAACCCGGTCACCCCGGTCTCGACGGGCACCTACCAGTACGACTACGCCACCGTGCAGCCCGGGCGGCACGTCGTGCGATGGGTCGCCACCGGCATCAACGCGGGCGCGTACACGGACGTGTTCGATGTCCGTGAGGCCGCCCCGCCGCTGATCTTCTCGCTCGCGGATGCGCGTAAGCACGTGAACATGCCGGCGACGGTCACCACCCACGATGAGGAGCTGCGCGGCTGGGTCGAGGCGGCCACGGCCGCCGTGGAGTTCTTCGTCGGGCCGGTCGCCCGCCGTACCGTCACAGAGGTTCACGACCGGGCGTCCGCTCGCACACTGGCCCTGCGCAAGACCCCCGTCATCTCCGTGACGGCCGTCACCGCGGTGCTCACCGGCGGAACCTCCTACGCCGTCGCGGACCTGGACCTGGACGGTGAGGCCGGCATCGTGCGCCGCAAGGACGGCGGCCTCCTGGTCGGACCGCTGCGCGTCATCTACGTCGCCGGCCGGACCACCATCCGAGCGAACATCAGCCACGCGGCGCGGATCATCCTCCAGCACCTGTGGCGCACGCAGGGCGGCGGCATAGGGCGTCCGGCGCCCGGCGGCATGGACGACTACGCCGTCACCGAGCCCATCCCCGGCCTGGGGTTCGCGGTACCCAACCGGGCGCTCGAACTGCTCCTCGACGACCGACTGCCGCCGGGGGTGGCGTAGATGGCGACCTCACGGATCCCCGCGGCGATCGAGGCGCTCGTGACCCGGTGGACTGCGGCCCTGCCCGGCGTCCTGGTCCTCGACGGGCCCACGACCGGCGACCTCACCAAGGTGCAGGACCTCGTCTTCGTGGGCTGGCAGCCGAACACGGAGAACGGCCTGGCCGTCGAGATGCAGCAGGACTTCGCGCACATCGGCGGCCACACCCGCGACGAGCGGTTCGACGTCCTGTGCTACCTGGAGGCGTGGACCGGCGACTTCGACATCAACGCCCGCCGCGCCCGCGCCTTCGAGCTGTTCGCCGCGTGCGAGAACGATCTGCGCGCCTCCGGCGGCAACCCGTCCGCGCCGAACCTGGGCGGGGCCGTCCTGTTCAGCGGGATCACCCAGGGCTCCCTGCTCCAGCAGCAGACCGACCGGGGAGCGACGGTCGGCATCGCCTTCCGTGTCACCTGCCAAGCCCGTATCTGACCCCTCCCAGCCCGCACCTCAAGGAGAGCCATGGCGAAGGTCCGCCTTGCCGACGCCGAGCCGCGCATCGTGCCGTGGCTCGGCCACCGCACTGTCCAGCCCGACGAAGTCGTCACCATCCCCGACGACCAGTTCGAGGCCTACGTCTGCCAGGACATCTGGCAGACCGTCGAACCCCCCAAGCCGAAGCCCGCGGTGAAGCGGGCCGCGAAGGAAGGTGACGTCTGATGGCGATCGGCTCGGGCCTGGGCGGTTCGCTCGGCATGGCCATGGAGACCACATACGGGACGTACGCGGCGCCCACCCGGTGGCACCCGCTCGACAGCTTCCCGTTCAAGAAGGTCCCGAACTACGCGCAGGCCGGCGGCCTGGCCGCGGGCAAGATGCTCAAGCGGAAGACCCGCCGCGTGCTGACCCACCACTCGGCGGAGGGCCAGTTCACCAGCGAGGTCTACCACAAGGGCATGGGCCGCCTGGTCAACCTGCTGATGGGCGGCACCGTCACGCCCGTGCAGCAGGCCACGACCACGGCGTACCTCCAGACGCACACGCTCCAGGACCCGGCGGGCAAGTTCTGCACGTGGCAGGCCGGTGTCCCGGACACGGGCGGCACCGTCCGCCCGCACACGTTCCTCGGCTGCAAGGTCAAGAGCCTGGAGTTCTCGTGCGAGGTCGGCGGCCATCTGATGGTGGCGACCGAGTGGGACTGCCGGGAGCTGTCGGAGACGCAGTCGCTGGTGGCGCCCTCGTACACCACGGGCCTGAAGCCGTTCCACTTCGCCCAGGGCGTGATCAAGCTGGGCGCGGTCGGCTCCGAGGCGTCGGTGTCCGGCGTCAAGAAGTGGTCGCTGAAGATCGAGCGCGGCCTGGACACCGAACGCTTCTACTTCGGCAACGCGGGCAAGAAGAGCGAGCCGCTGCTGAACGACTGGACGAAGATCACCGGCTCGGTCGAGGTCGACTACGAGAACAAGGCCGACTTCGCCGACCGCTTCCACAACTCCACCGGCACGTCCATGGTGGTGGACTTCACCGGCGACCTCATCGAGGCCACCCACAACGAGAGGGTCAGCTTCAAGACCCCGGCGATCTTCTTCACCGGCGACACCCCGACCGTGGACGGACCCGGCATCGTCAACGCGACCTACAACTTCGAGGTCGACGACGACGAGACCAACACCCCGATCACCATCGAGATCATGTCCACCGACACGACCCTCTGACCGCGCGCGCCAACACGGGGAGGGACGGTCGTGGCTCAGGGACAGCGCTACTTCTGGATCACCAACACGCAGCAGCTGACCGACCTCCAGCGGCGCCTGGAGCGCGCGGGCGGCCCGCAGCTGCGCGACAACCTCAACCGCCGGATCCGGCGCGCCGCCCAGCCGATCCACCGCGACCTCCAGAGCACCGCCCGCAACCTCCGCATCTGGGGGCCCGGCAGCAAGGACGGCCGGCGGCGGCCGAAGACGGACGGGCCGCCGCTGCGCGCGACGATCGCGAACTCGATCCGCCTGTCGGTGACCAGCAGCGGCGGCGCCCGCCTGTGGTCCGACCCCGGCCGCCTGCCGCCCGGCTGGCGGTCCATGCCGAAGAACACCAACGAGGGCCGCTGGCGGCACCCCACCTTCGGCAACAAGCACCGCGGCGGCTGGGTCAACCAGTACGCCACCAAGAACTGGTGGTTCAACACCATCCGCCCGCACATGCCCCGCCTGCGCGCGGACGTGGCACGCATCCTCGACGACGTCAAGCGCCGCCTCGGCGGCTGAAAGCGAGCACCACATGATCGTCTCCTACGCCCACGACGACCGGGTCGAGGAGTACTCCACGAACGACCTGGCGACCATCGAGTCGGCCGAGGTCGAACGGGTCACCGGCATGGAGTGGGACGACGTCGAGACCGCCCTGAAGTCACAGAAGCCCGCGGTCATGTCCGCGATCATCTGGGTGTTCCGGCGCCGTCAGACCCCGGGCCTGCGCTTCGCCGACTTCAGCCTCGCCCAGTGGAAGAAGCGGCTGAAGGCCCGCCTCGAGTACGAGGAGATCCTCGACCTTCTGGAAGGCGTGCAGCTCCAGATCGGCGCCGACGCGATCGACGACGCTGCCAAGAACCTGCGGGTCCTCGCACACGACCCAGCCGACGTGGACCGGGCCCTGGCCGAGATGGCGGACCCAAAAGCACAGGCCCCGGCGCCCGCCCGCCCGGTGACGGCGTCGAGTACGTCCGCCGCCCCGAAGGACGGATCGGCGACCTCTTCGACCAGTACTGGCCCCTGATCGCCCAGCTCCTGCACGTCGGCCCCACCGAACTCGGGGCCCTGCCACGCCACCGGTTCTACCAGGCCGTCATCTTCGTCCAGCGCCATCAGGCCGCCCAGGCTGCCGCCGTACAGGCCGAGGAGGCCGAAGGGGGGTGACCCCCCGTGGCGGAGACCATGACCTTCATCCTCGAAGGTCGCGACCGCCTGTCACGCGTCCTGGACCGGGCAGGCAACTCGGCGAAGAGCGCCGAGAAGAAGCTCGCCGCCTTCGGTGCGGCCATCCCCGCCGCTGCGTCCATCGCTCCGTTCGCCGGCGCGATCGCTGGCGCCGGCGTCGCGGTGGCCGCGTTCGGCCTGGCGGTCGGCGGGCAGATCAGCCACCTCAGCGAAGCCTCCCAGGCACAGAAGAAGTACAAGGAGGCCGTCGCCGAGTACGGGGCCGCCTCCGAGCAAGCGGCCACAGCTGATCTTGCCCGCCAGCGGACACTGGCGAAGATGCCGCCCGCCACCCGCGAGGCGGCGGCCGCCCTGACCGTCTTCAAGCGGGAGTACCGCGAGTACTCCGACCAGCTCGCCGACGACACCATGCCCGTCGTCACGAAGAGCCTGGGTGTCTTCAGCGCCCTGCTGCCCCACACCCGCGGTCTCGTCCGGGGGACGTCGGACGAACTGGACCGGCTGATGACGGTCGCCGGCGGCGGCATGCAGACCCCCGGCTTCGACCGGTTCATGGACAAGGTGGAGCGGTTCGCGGTCGGCTCGGTACGCAAGGCCGTCGACGGTGTGGTGCACCTGTCGCGCGTCTCCGACACCGGCGAGATCGGCGGCGGCATCCGCGACTTCATGGACTTCGCCCGCGAGCAGGGGCCCCTCGTCGGCGACACGCTCACCCAGATCGCGACCGCCGCGGTCCACCTCCTCCAGGCCGCCTCTGGTGTCGGCGTCGGCCTGCTCCAGGTCGCCAACGCCGCAGCGAAGGTCGTTGCCTCCCTGCCCGTGGGTCTCATCACCACCCTGTTGCAGATGGCCGTGGCGATCCGCGCGGTCAGTCTCGCCAGCAGAGGCCTCCAACTGGCGGCCGGCGCGTACGCGATCGTGCGCGCGCAGATCGCTGCCATGGGCACGGCGGCGATCGGCGCGTCCGGCGCGGTGGGCACGCTGAACGCGATGTTCATGGCGTTGAGCCTGAAGGCGCGCATGGCCGTGGCGGCGACCGGGATCGGGCTGCTGGCTCTCGCCCTGGTCGAGCTGTCCCAGATCGGCAGGGAGGCACCGCCGGACGTCGACAGACTGACCGAATCGCTGCGCCAGCTCGGCGCTCAGGGCAGGGTCACCGGCGAGGCCGCCAAGGCTTTCGGTACCGACCTCGACGGCCTGTACGGCAAGGTCCGTAGCCTGACGGACCCGTCGACCGCTGACAAGGTGCAGCAGTTCATCGTCACGTTGGGGGGCCTGGGCGACTGGGACAGCACGCCGGTCAAGGAGGCAAAGGAGAACCTCGACGCGATCGACAAGGCGCTGGCTGGCCTCGTCAAGAACGGGGAGGCCGACCTTGCCGCCGCGGCGCTGAAGAGGCTGGCGGCCGAGTACGGCAAGGGCGGCAAGGACACCAAGGAGTTCACCAAGCAGCTGGACGAGTACAAGTCCGCTCTGGAGGACGCCAAGTTCGAGGCCGAGCTGACGGCCCAGTCGATGGGCCTGTTCGGGAAGCAGGCGCAGCAGACGCAGAAGGCGCTGGCCGCGCAGAAGCTGTCCGCCGACGGTCTGAGGCAGAGCATCCAGGCCCTCAACAACGTGCAGCGCCAGGGCCTCGGCGGGATGATCGCGTTCGAGGCGGCCGTCGATGCGGCCGCCCAGGCGGCGAAGGACAACGCCGGCGCGCTGTCCATGTCGGGCGGCAGGCTCAACCTGAACTCGGAGAAGGCCCGCAACGCGGCGCAGGCTTTGAACGACCTGGCAGCCAGGACCGACGAGGCTGCGGCGGCGGCCCGGGAGAACGGCGACTCCTGGTCCAAGGTCAGCGGGATCTACGAGCGTGGCCGCCAGCAGCTCATCAAGAACGCCATCCAGATGGGCCTCACCGAGACCCAGGCCCGGCAGCTGGCGGACCAGATCCTGAAGACGCCGAACAAGACGGCGATGCTCCGGGCAGACATCTCCGACTGGAAGTCGAAGATCTCGGCTGCCGAGAAGCAGCTGAAGACGGCCAAGGGCGACAAGAAAGCCAAGCTCACCGCGGACATCCTGAACTGGAAGACGAAGGTCGCGGAGGCCGAGGCACAGCTGAAGCGCGCCAAGGGCGACAAGCGGGCGAAGCTGACCGCGGACATCGACGTGTGGCGGGCGCGCGTCGCACAGGCCGAGCACCAGCTGAAGACGGCCAAGGGCAGCAAGCGGGCGTCGCTGACGGCCAACATCGCCGACTGGCAGCGGAAGATCTCCGCAGCCCAGTCCCAGCTGGCCAGCCTGCCCAGCAGCAAGACGGTGACGGTCCACTACCGGAGCGACGGCGCCAACTTCCTGGGCCCGTCCGGCCGGTACGCGGAGGGCGGCACGCCGAAGGCGGGCGAGCTGGCGCTGGTCGGCGAAGAGGGCCCGGAGCTGGTTGTGTTCGGGCAGGCCGCCCGGGTCTTCGATGCGCAGACCACGTCAGCGCTCCTGAACGGCACGCGAAGCGCCGGTCGGCTCGCTGCCGGCGGTGGCGCGGGCGCCGCCGGCACCGCGGTGGCGCAAGGGCTGATCAGCGGCATGGCAGGCGGCACTGGCGCCGTGCACGCCGCCGCGCGACGCATGGCGGCCGCGGTCACGGACGGCGTGAAGGCCGAGCTGGAGATCGCCTCGCCCTCGAAGAAGACCGCGGCGCTCGCCAAGGACATCGCGGCCGGGTTCATCAAGGGCCTGACCGGCTCCCGCGACAAGATCAAGTCCGTCTCCAAGGACCTCGCCAACGACATCCGCACCGCGTTCTCCGGTAAGAAGGAGCGCGACCTGCTGCGGATGGTCGACCGGCAGACGAAGAAGCTGCTGGACTACGCGAGCAAACGGGACAAGATCGCCGCTCGGATCGCCGAGGCCAAGGCCTACGCGGGCGACGTCACCAAGACCGCGCGGGACCAGTCCTCGTTGTCCAACCTCGGCATGGACGCCGAGCAGGTCACCGCCGGCGGGATCAAGGGCGGGCTGGCGCAGAAACTGTCGCAGATCAAGCAGTTCACCGCCTACATCAAGATCCTCGCCAAGCGGGGCCTGAGCAAAGGTCTGCTGAGGCAGATCCTGAACATGGGGCCCGAGGCGGGCTACGCGTACGCCAGCGCGCTGGTCGGGGCGGACCGCGCCACCTTCACGCAGATCAACAGGCTCCAGTCGCAGCTCGACAAGAGCACCACCGACCTCGGCAGGACCGGGGCCGACCTCCTCTACGACTCCGGCAAGAACGCGGGCAAGGGCTTCCTGAAGGGGCTGGAGGGCCAGAAGAAGTCGATCGAAAAGCTCATGATCGACATCGCTCGGGGCATGCAGCGGGCGATCAAGAAGGCGCTCGGGATCAAGAGCCCCTCGGCGGTCATGGCGCAGCTCGGCGTCTACTCCACCGAGGGCCTGGCCCGTGGCCTGGTCGACGGCATGCCTGTACTCGACCGGGCCCTCGGCGTGGTGACCGGGCGCGTTGCCGCGGCCCGGCCGGTCATCGGCCGGCCCGCCGCCGGCGGGGGCGGCGCGACGATGATCGTCCACCTGCATGTCGAGACCGGCCCGGCGACCGACCCCCACGAGGTGTGGCGCACCGTCCGTAAGGGCCTGCTCCAGCTGAAGCGCGACATGGGCGGCGGCGCCCTGGGCTTGGCCTGAGAGGGGGGAGGGACGCGTGGTGCGGCTGATCGCTGAGGTGGCCTTCGGCTACAGCATCACCTCCGCCTCGCCGGTGTGGACGGACATCACCCAGTACGTCGACATGCTCGCCGGGGTCAGCATCGAGCGCGGCGCCCAGGACGAACTCTCGGAGACGCAGCCTGGCACGGCGTCACTGGTCCTCGACAACGCGGACGGGCGGTTCACGTCCGACCGGACGACGTCGCCGTATTACCCGAACGTCAAGAAGAACGTGCCGATCAGGCTGCGCGTCGTCACCGCAGACCGCAACTTGATCACGAACCCCTCGTTCGAGAGCGGTCTCGCGGACTGGTCGAAGTCGGCGACCCCCACGATCGACCCGTCCACGGCGCGCGCGAAGGTCGGCACCCAGAGCATGCTGCTGACCTTCGGCGGCGTCGGGGTGAGCGGGCAGACCGCGCACACCACGGTGTACGGCCTGGACATCGGCGCCACCTACACCGCGAGCGCGTGGGTGTGGGTCCCGGCGGGCGGCACCCACGTGCACCTGCGGGTCGGAGGTGTCGCCGACGGCGCCGCCTCGACGCTCACCGACACCTGGCAGCGCATTCAGGTGACGTTCACGGCGACCGCTCCTCAGCACGTGATCGGCGTGCGCTCCTTCACCACCCCGACGGCCGGTCACCAGGTGTGGATCGACGGCGTGCAGGTGGAGGAGGGGAGCATGCCGTCGGCGGAGACGCTGGTCGACGGCGCGCAGATCCACCCCCGCTACGTCGGCATGGTCAACTCCTGGCCCGTCAAGTGGCAGGGCCTGCAATCCAAGGTGACCGTCACCTGCACGGACGTGTTCAAGTGGAGCGACCTGGAGCGGGAGCTGCTGCCGATGCTGTCGCAGGAGGTCCTCCTGGACAGGCCCACCGCGTACTACCCGCTGACCGAGGCATCCGATGCGGCGAGCGCTGGCGACCTGTCTGGCACGGCGGGAGTCGGCACCCTCGCAGTCACCCAGGCGGGCACCGGCGGCACCCTGGACTTCGCGGCCGGGACGGGCCCGAACAGCTGCCCCGCACCGGTGTTCACACCGTCGTCCACGTCCGCGGGGAAGTACCTGTCGGCCGACCTGGGGCAGTCCATGGTCGACGCCAACGTGAACTTCCGGGCGCGCATCGAGGCGTGGTTCTCCACGTCGACCAACGGGCGCGTGCTCCTGGCGCTCGCTTCGACCGACGCCTCCACCCGCGTCGTGGTCCTGCTGGAGTCCGGCACCGGCAAGCTCGCCCTGGAGAAGGACCAGGGCGGCAACGGCACCCAGACCTACGTGTTCCCCACCCCGAACCTCGCCGACGGCAAGCTCCACCACCTCGTCTACAACGAGTTCACCAACGACCTTGTCATCGACGGCACGACGTACAACCTGTTCGCCTACAACGGCACCGACATGCGGATGCTCACCGTCGGCGGCTACGCGGGCACCCGCCTGTGGTCCGGGACGATCTCGCACGTCGCCGTCTACTGCCGGTCGATCACGGCGACCGAACTCGCCGGGCACTACACCACCGGCACCACCGCGCACGTCGGAGAGTCCGCGTCGGCGCGCATGGCCCGCATCGCGTCCTACGTCGGTCTCTCCGTCACTACCCAGGGGTCAACGTTCGATCCGATGGCCAGCCAGGCCCAGCTCGGCCAGTCCGCGCTGACGCACATGCGAGAGATCGAAACCACGGAGAGCGGCAAGCTGCTCGCCTCACGCGCCTCGGTCGGCCTGGTCTTCCAATCCAGAGGACTCCGCTACAACCCCACGCCAGCGGTGACGCTGGCCTTCGCCGACCTGGAGACCGACGACCTGGACCTGCTCGACGACGACCAGAAGATGGTCAACACCGTGGTGGCGTCCAGGCCGGAAGGCGCCACCCAGCGGATCGTCAACCAGGCCGCCGTCGACACCTACGGGCCAAAGCCGCGGAACCTCACGCTACTGAAGACCAGCGACAACTCCGTGGCGGACGCCTCGAACTGGCTCGTCAGCCGGTACGCGGACCCACCACCGGAGATCCGCCAGGTGCCGGTCCAGGCGTACTCGCTGCCCCTGACCACCTACCGGGCCCTGCTGGACGCCGACGTGTCCACCGTGATCGGGCTGACCAGCCTGCCCGACCAGGCGCCGGCGCCGACAGCAACCCTCGTCGTCGAGGGGTACAGCGAGCGGATCTCAGCAGGTCAGCACCTGCTCGACTTCCACACGTCCCGCGCACAGACCGACAGCGTGTGGTTCCTCGACGACCCCACCTACAGCGTGCTCGGATCCACGACGCGCCTGGCCTACTGAGAGGAGCGAGCCGGTGCCGGACATACCCGTGCAGCGGGCGGAGCACTTCTACCTGCCGCCCCCACCACTGCGCCCTGACGAGTGGGCTCTGGTGCCACCGGCCGAGCTGTGCCTGCGCTGGTACGAGATGCGGCAGCAGCGCCGCATCGAGGCGCCGTCCGGCACCCTGCTGGGTATCAAACTGTGGGCGCGGATCGACGCCGGCCGCTGGGTGGCGGACTGCCCGTGCGGCTCGGCTCAGGTCGTCACACCGACGGACCCGCGGTTCGCGTGCCCCGAGTGCGGCGCGGGCTGGTTCGTCGTCGCATTCCCGGAGGACACCGCGGCTGCCGAGGCCGCGGTCGCCAGCGACCTCCCGTCCGAGCGGTTCTGGTGGCAGGACGACGACCCCAACCCCTGGAACCGGCCGCCCGACGGGGACGAGTCTGGCACTGCACCCCAGCCCGTCGAGGAAGCCGTCCGCGAGGCGCTGGCCGGGGGAGCACCGTGACGTTCGCGCCGAGGACGTGGGTCGTGGGCGAGGTCGTCACCGCCGCGCAGCTCAACACTGAGATCCGCGACCAGTTCAACTCGATGTTCGCGGCGTGGACGACGTACAACCCCATCTGGACCGCCAGCACTACCAACCCGTCACTGGGCAACGGCACGCTGACCGGCCGCCACATGAAGATCGGCCGCACGGTCATCACCCACATCAACCAGATCATGGGCAGCACCACCACGTACGGCAGCGGCAACTACAACTGGACCATCCCGTTCCAGGCCGCCAACGCCGGCGCCACCTACGTCGGCTCCGCTCAGCTCCTCGGCACCGCCCGGTGGGGCGGCCAGACGGTCATCTCCCCGAACGCGACGACGCTGTCCGCGCACTTCGCCCGCTCGACCACGGACACCCGCATCGACTTCATGAACGCCACCCGCCCCGAGACCCTCGCAGACACCGCCCAGCTGCGCATGACGTTCGTCTACGAAGCCGCGGCCTGACCCCCCGATCGGAGCTGATCATGCCCGCACCGACGCCTGGGCGCATCGTCCTGTACCGGCTGACGGAGGACGACGCACGGCACATAACCCAGCAGCGCCACCACCACGGCCTGAACGGCAACTACGTGCGCGAGGGCGACCGCTACCCGGCCGTCATCGTCCGCAACTTCACCGGCAACCCGGCCGACGTCTGCAACCTCAAGGTGCTGCTGGACGGTGAGGGCACCCACTGGGCGACCTCCCGCCACCAGGGCAAAGAGCCCGGCACCTGGTCGTGGCCGGAGCGTGCGTGATGGCCACCCCGCTCACCGCAGCACGCTTCCTTCAGGCACTGCGTGACGAAGGCTGCACGGTCGTCGAGGTCGGCGACTGGCGCAACCACAACCGCAACCAGGCCGGCGCCTGGGGTCCCGTGCACGGCGTGATGATCCACCACACCGTCACCTCCGGCAGCGCCCGCACCGTCGAACTCTGCCGCACGGGCTACACCAACCTGCCGGGCCCGCTGTGCCACGGCGTCATCACCAAGGACGGCCGCATCCACCTCGTCGGCTACGGCCGCGCCAACCACGCCGGCGCCGGCGACCCCGACGTGCTCCGCGCGGTGATTGACGAGCGAGCGCTGCCCGCCGACAACGAGGCGAGCACGGACGGCAACCGGCACTTCTACGGCTTCGAGTGCGAGAACCTGGGCGACGGCCAGGACCCGTGGCCCGCCGCGCAGGTCGACGCGATCGTCCGCGCGTCCGCCGCCCTGTGTCGCGCGCACGGCTGGGGCCAGACCGACGGCAGCGCGCACACGTCAACCATCGGGCACATGGAGTGGCAGCCCGGCAAGGTCGACCCGCGCCCCGCGCCGGGCGGCGCCGACGTCCGCATGCCCACCCTCCGCGCCCGCGTCGCCGAGCGCCTGAAGCACCCGCCGAACTGGAACCCCGACCAGGAGGACGACGTGGCCCTGACCGAAGACGACGTGAGGCGTGTCGCTGACGCCGTGGTGGCGAAGCTGCTCGCCGGAGGCGGCGCGCTGGAGAACGGCGACCTCGACCGTATCTGGAGCCGCGACGTCATCCCCGCCGCCCGGCCCCCGTACGCCAACGCGGACTACGAGCAGAACAAGACCTGGACCCCCAAGTACACGCTCCAGACGACCGCCGAGCACAGCCGGGAAGCAGTTGCCGTCCTGAAGCAGCTCGCCGCGCAGCTCTCTCCGCAGGCGCTTGCCGCGGCCGTACGAGAGGCCCTCGCTGACGAGGTCACCGTGCACCTGGACATCACCACTGGGGAGGGCTGACACATGAGGGTGTCTCGCTACGCCAAGGCGTTCGTCGCCGCCATCGTCGCCGGCGGCGGATCCCTGGGGACCGCGATGCAGGACGGCGTTGTCACGCAAGCCGAGGGCGTCACCGCCCTGCTGGTCGCGCTGGGCGCGCTCGGGGCCGTATGGCGGGTGCCGAACCGGGAGCCGAAGGACCCGGCATGACCGCGGCCCCGGACCCGACGACCAACATCGCGGTCGAGATCGCTCAGCTACGAGGGGAGATCCACACGGGCCTGGAGCAGATCAAGGGCACCCTCGGAGTCCTCGTCGAGCGCACGGACCGCAACACCGCAGATGTCCGGCAGCTGCGCGCCGACACCGACGCGCACGTCCGCCAGCTGAGGGCCGACATGGAAGGGGAACTCCAGAAGATCCGAGACGAGGAGGTCAGGCCCCTCCGAGCGAAGGTCGAGGCCCTGGAGGAGCGCCGCTTCCCCCTGCCGGTGCTCGGCGCACTGGCCACCATTGGCGCCCTGCTCGCCAGCGTCATCGGCCTCATCGTCACCCGCTGAAGCAAGAAGCCCCCGCCGTCCGCCCTGATGGGCCGACGGCGGGGGCTCTTCGGCGTGCCCGGAGCAGCGCCGGTTCAGTTGAGGCTCGGCCCGCCCCCCGGCATGGGCATCCTCCTGAATCCGCGCGCGGCCATGGCTTCCTCCTGCCAGGCGAGCATCAGCTCGGAGGCCTCTTCCATCCGCGCCGGGTCATGACCGCCGCCCTCACGGAAGAACTTCACCAGCGGGCCCCCAGCGGCTGCGTCGGCGTCGCACAGCCGACAGAGCTGGATGACGACCGGTTGCCCGAACGCGTCGGTGACGGGCATCTGCCCACTGACGATCACTTCATCGGCGCCGCATCGCGCGCACGGCGGCTGGCTGGGAACACGGTGGACTTCGTGGCGCATTTCAACCCCCCTGCCTTGGGGCGGCCATCTAACGACCGTGGGGCGAATGCCGTCAAGAGGGTCGCAAACATCCGCTCAACCTATTGCCGTTCAGGCCACCTTGGCGCATTGTGGTCGCTCCATCGCCTCACCGGCGTCCCCTTCCGGGTACCGGCGCCTCCCGGGGGCGATGGGGCGTCCCCTCGCGCGAGGCAACGCAGGGGCGCTGCATCGGTGCCCCGGCCGCGCTCCCCCCGTCGCAGGCCGGGGCACCGAGCTGAACAGCCTGCATGGCCGCTCAGCCAGCCCAGCCCACGTCGTACACCTCGATCCCGTCCGCGTACGTAGTGAAGGCCACCCACGACCGCGCCCCGAAGGCTACGTCCCAGCCACCAGGCGCCGGCCACACCTCCGACTGCACGAGCACGGCGGCGATCAGTCCTATGACCTCCTGGTGGCCCGACTCGGGCAGTTCCTCCAGGACCGCTTCCACCCGCGGCACCAAGTCCACCCTGTACGTCATCACGCACCCCGTGCTCGTGATCTGCTAGGGAAGCACCGTACGACGGTCATGCCTGCTTGAGGCGGGCCTGTGGATAACTCATCGACCGGCCAGTCCGTACGGAGATCAGCTTCGGTCTGCCGGTCGTGGGATCCGGCCGGTAGACGAGGCCGTAATCCCGGCCGAACTGGTTCGCTTCCGCAGCGGAACCGCCCAGGGAGCGCAGATGGAACGCGTACGCCACGGACGCCATTTGCTCGGGTGTCAGGATCAGTCGCCACCGGTTGTCCGGGCCACTGAAGCGGGCGGCCCGGACCCGCTCGCTCAGTTCCTTCGCCGGGGGATGGTGCAGCCGGTCCCCAAGGTTGACGTACTGGCGCAGCGCGTCCATCTGAGCAGGACGGAGTTGCACCAGCAGCTCGCCCGGCGCTGGCTGATCGGGGATCGGTGCTGGCGCCGGACCGGCGTCCGCGTAGGCGAGCACGTCCTGACCGAGAGGGGAGAGCCGGGCGGCCCACGCCACCCGTCGTTCCATGGGCAGCGCCGCTCGCTCCTCGATAGACGCGAACGTCACAAGACCCTGCTTCGCTGCGGACTTCACTGCCCGCCGTTGCTCGGGGCCCAGGTCGCTGTCCAGTACCCAGCCGTGGGCGGCTGCTTGCTCGCGCTTGTGAAAGGACCGCAGTGCGGCCAACAGGGTCCGCCTGTCGCTCATCCTCACCTCACCCTCACCGTCGATGAAAGCAGACAGTAGGGGATTGGTCACCCAATGCGCTGGCCGATGGGGAGATCCGAGTCGCGGAGTCGGCGGCCGGGCCGTAGACCGGACGTATGGTGCTCCAGCCGCCGGTGGAACCGATGCTGGCGCAGGCGCGCGACAGTGTGCCGCCGCGCGGCGCGCTGCCGGGTGAGCTGCGGTTCCAGCCCAAGTTCGACGGCTACCGGGCTTTGCTCTTCACCCCGTCGCCGCCGCTCGCCCCGGTGCTCTTGCAGTCCCGTCGGGGCAGCTTCATACAGGACCGCTTCCCCGAGCTGGTGCGCGCGGCCGACCAGCTGCCCGACGGCCTGGTCCTCGACGGCGAGCTGGTCGTGTGGGTCGAGGACCGCATGTCGTTCGAGGCGCTCCAGCGGCGCGCAGTCTCTGGCGGCCGGACCGCGGCCCGCCTCGCCGCCGAGCTGCCGGCGCACCTCATCGTCTTCGACCTCCTCCAGACCGGCGGCCAGGAGCTGCTGCACGTGCCGTACGGGGAGCGCCGCGCCCGACTGGAGCAGCTCTTCACCGACTACGAGCTGATGCCTCCGTGGACGCTGTGCCCGGAGACGAGCGATCCGGCGACGGCGCAGGAGTGGCTGACGTCCTGGACGCAGGTCCCCGGGGTCGAAGGCCTGATGATCCGAGGCACGGAGCAGCGGTACCTGCCGGGCGCCCGCGCGCTCTTCAAGGTCCGCCGCCGCGACACCACCGAGGCGGTGATCGGTGCGATCACCGGGACCCTGGCGCGACCGCAGACGCTCGTGCTGGGGCGCTTCGACGAGACAGGCTCCCTGCGGCCGGTCGGACGGAGTACGCCTCTGCGGCCGGACGCGGCCGGGCAGCTGGCCGAGCGGCTGGTGCCAGCCTCTCCCGGGCACCGGTGGGAGGGGGTGCGGTTCACCACGTCGTGGGGGTCGCGGGCACCGCTGGACGTGGTCCTGGTCCAGCCGAGCCTGGTCGCGGAGATCGACGTGGACACCGCTCAGGACCGAGGGGCCTGGCGGCACCCGGTGCGGTTCGTACGGCTCCGTGTGGACATGGAGCCCAGCGACGTGGCCGCCTTCGGGGAGGGCGCGGTGCCGGCGGCTGGGTGAGGCACGGATCAGCTCGGCGGGTGGGCGGCGTCCCACTGGCAGGCGGGGCACAGGATCTCGGCGCTGCGCCCGTACCGGCGGGTGAGCCCCGAGCAGCGTGGGCAGTAGCCCACCTCGTCGGGGTGGCAGCCGAGCAGGCGCGCGGCAGCGGTCCGGTCTGTCGAGGGATCGATGCGCTGCGGTCTGCCGTCCATGTGCTCGAATGTACGTCCCGCCCTGTGCCCGGGCAGCTCACAGGGTGCTAGTCCAGGAACCCGAGGGCTGTGTCCGGCCGGCAGAAGGTGCACGGGGGGATCTGCTGGCGGAGGGCGTCGAGCGCTTGTTCCCGGCTCACCGGGGTGCACCGCCCGCTCTTCGCTGCGGCCCAGCAGTTCCCGGTGTGGACGGCGTCCACGTTGTCCCGGTTCAGGCCGTGCTGGAGTAGCCAATCCGGGGGAGGCGGCTGACGCGCTTCCCCGAGGTGCCGCTCGGCCTCCCGGCGTTCTTCGGCGGCTATCCAGCGGTCGATCTGCGCCAGGCCCGCCGTCGCCTGCTGTACGAACACGCGCCGGGCGAAGCGCAGCAACTCCAGACGGGACGGCTCTTCACTCACGGCCCAAGATTACGTCGACTTGCGAACAAAATCGAACGCACGATCTAATCTGGTCGTCGCAAGGTGGCGGGTGGACTACCTCGCCTGTGACTGAGCGCGGTAGCTGGCCCCTGAGCGTTCTCAGGGCCGTCGGGTGGTGGGGCTGGCACCTCGGCTGGGCTGTTCGACTGCGGACCGGCCGTGTGGCCAGTGGTTCGGGATACGGTGCCAAGTGACGGGCCGGACGGAGATCGTGAGGGACTCGCGGCCATGGGGGGTGGGTCGTACAGGCCCCGGCACCCAGCTCGGGACTGGAGGTATCTTGCCGTGTCCCCACCCCCCAACCCCGCATTCTGTCCTGATGAGCAGTTGACCAGGAGGAAGGGCGCGATCATCCGTGAGCGAGGTCGTCCACGGGGTATCCGGCTCGCATAGCGCGCGCACGATACGGCAATGGCCCCCGCTGTGAGAGCGGGGGCCATTGAGCGCATCCCGGAGACCGGCTCCGGGGGTACCGTTCTGGTGTCGAGTCAGAACGGAGTTTCAGTATGCCCGACGGCACGGACAACCACATCGGTACGCGCGTGCGGATCGCACGCAACGCGGCCGGGCTGACCCAGAACGAGATGGCCGGCTTCCTCGACCGCACCGAGCACTGGGTGCAGCAAGTCGAGACGGGAAAGCTGCCGCTGGACCGCTACTCCCTCATCACTGCGATCGCCGATGTCACCGACGTGGATGTGGTGTGGCTGCTTGGCCAGCCCTACCGGCTCCAGCGCGACGGCGGCTCCCTCGCGCACGCTCACATCCCCGCCCTGCGTACGGGCCTGCGCCGCGCCGGCCTCATCCTGTCCGGGCATCCAGGCCTGCCCGCTCAGGGAACACCCGTGGCCTCCGATGACCTCACCACCCGGACCGCCAAGGCGAACGAGGCACGCCAGGCTGCGAACTTGCCGAAGGTGGCTACCGTCCTCCCAGGGCTGATCGAGGATCTCAACACGGCGCTGCTGACCCATGAAGGCCAGGCGCGCGAAGAGGCGCTCAGACTGCTGGTGGACGCTGCCCGCACGGCCCGTATGTGCCTGAACCAGTTGGGATACCCGGACCTGGCTTGGGTGGCTGCCGAAGTGGCTGCCGGCGCGGCGACGGTGCTGGACGACCCGATCGTCAAGGCGGCCGTGGCGTGGGACCGGTGCGGGGCGCTCCTGCACCAGGCGTCGCTGCCGGAAGCGATGGCGGTCGCCGATGCCGCCCTGCGTGACCTGGAGCCGCTGGCGACCACGCGTGATCCTGAGAACCGGGTGCTCTCCCTGCGCGGTGCTCTGCACCTGCGGGCCGCTGTGGCGGCAGCCCGCGGCTCTCGGGCGGATGACGCCTGGGCGCGCATCGACGCTGCGCTGGAGGACGCCGATCGCCTGGGCCCCACGTGGCATGACCTGGAGCAGCAGACCGTGTTCGGGCGCGGCACTGTCGCAGTTCACGCGGCGGAGGTCGGTGTCGAGGTGCAGCAGCCGGACACCGGGCTTCATAAGGTGAAGAACGCCGACATTAAGGCGGTGCCCAGCAAGGAGCGGCAGACGCACTACGAGATCGACCGGGCCCGCGCTTACGAGAAGATGGGCCGCCTCCCCGCGGCGGTGGTGACGCTGAAGGCGGCGGCCAGCAAGGCCCCGTACTACGTGCACGCGGACCCGATGGCCCGCGCCCTGGTGCAGAACCTCGCGCAGAAGGGCGTGCCTTCCCAGGCTGCTGCTCTGTCGTCGCTCATCAGGAGCATGGAACTCGTCTCCTAGGGGCGCCTGCTGACGGCTCCTCATAACGACCCTCAGAATTTCTGAGGGTCGTGCCCTTTTCTCGGGTCCATCGTGGATACCTCACTGACCGTCAACAGGCGATCACCGCGAGGGGCGTGATGTACGGTCCGATCGATACCCGAGATCCCGCATCCTGCGCAGCCGCGTACACCGGCATCCTCCGCTGGCCCGTCGCCGTCGGGTACCGGTACCGGCCGCGTGGCGGCTGTACCTGCGGCACGCCCGAGTCGTGCCCTGCACCGGGCGCGCATCCGTTGCCCGGCCCTGTCACCGTGTGTACGGCCGAGCAGCTCGGCGACGAACTCGCCGCTTCTCCCGGCGCTGCCTTGATCGCCCCCACTGTCTCGTTCGACGCGATCGCGCTGCCTAGGGAGTACGGCATGGCGGCGATGATTTCTCTCGATCGTGTGGCGCCGGTGCCGTGCCTGATGGAGGGCGACCGGGCGATGCTGCTCGTCCTGCCGTCCACGGGTCGGTACGCGGTGGGTGGCATGACGGACTCCGCGGTTCAAGTGCGGTCGGGACCGACCGGATGGGTGGCCCTGCCGCCGAGCCACGGGGTCCGCTGGGACACCCCGCCGTGGCACGAACAGGCTCACCAGCCGCTGCCTCTGCTGCACGGTCAGGATCTCCGCTCTCACCTGGACGAGGCGCTACGGGTCGTCGCGCCGCAGGCAGCGGACTCCATGGCTGTGCAGCGGAGCTGACCTGCAAGACATCGATAGACCCCGGCGGCCGGGCGAACGGCCCCGGGGCATGGCCAACGCTGCGAAGGAGCGTCGACAGTGGAATTCCTATCACAGGCACTCGAATGGGTAAGGGCGGTCGTGTTCCGACCGCGGGTCACGGGGCGGCACCGCCGCACCTCCACCCCCCGCGCGGTGCGGCCGATCCCCTCCCCGCCGTCGCCGGATGTCTGCGGCGCGCGGCTCGTCACCGCTCGCAGTCACCGCCGGAAGCGGTACACCCCGCCCGCGGAAGCATCGTGGGAGCCGACGGACGTCCTCGTCCGGCCCTACGTGGCGCGCCTGGGGGCGGATATCTACGCGACCGCCCAGGCGGGCCCTTCGGGGGGTGAGCGGTGGTGGTGACCTACAACCCCATCCCCGGCGACCTGGTCGAGGACACCGGCCTGAAGAAGATCGGCAAGGTGATGGGCTTCGTCGGCCCGTACGTGCAGCTGCGCCCGGTCGGTGGCGGCACCGAGTGGGACGCGGAACGGGACATGCTGAGGCCGGTCACGATCGGCGAGGCACTCAGCGCGGGCGTGTCGGTGGCGAACGCCCGATCGCGGGGTGAGCTGCCGTGACCACGACCCTTGCGACCGACACGGCCGACGGCCTGTCGGCGGAGTGCACGCTGGCACAGCGTCAGGACTACGGGTACATGCACCGCGACTGCCGCCGGACCAAGGACATTCCGCTGCCTCACTCCAGCCGCGTCCTGCTGGTACGGCGGTGCGGGTGCTCCTGCCACCGGAAGGCGGGTGGGCTGCGATGAACGTGGCGGACGGCATCCCCCCGGCGGACCTTGCGACCATGCGCGACACGGTCCGCCGCATGATCGGTCCCGGCGCACAGCCGCCGACCGGCGAGGACCTGGACCTGCTGACCAGCGCGCTGCGCGGCCACATCGAGCTGATCATCCCCATGGTCGACCAAGCCGCCCGCAAGCTGCCCCAGTACTACCCGCTCCGCGACGGTGGACTGGTTGCCGTCTGGTCAGCGCGCAAGAAACTCAGCGCCACCGTAGACCCGGGACCGGGCGGGTTGGCTGCGCACGCCGTGGAGCTGGCCTACGCCCTCGACTTCCTCTGTGACCGCTACGAGAGCCTGCGGTCGCCTGCCCCGGCGTAAGGGGCCCCATGGCGACCGCAGGGTCAGGGTCGCACCCACAGACGCCCGTCCCGTCGGGGGACCGCAAGCCTCCGGCGGGGCGGGTTCCACCCCGCCCGCCTCCCCGCACACCGGGACAGACCGAGCGCCGAGGCAGGCCCTTCCGCGCTACCACCCGCAACCAACTGGAGAGACCATGACGACTGAACTGGATCGCGCAGCGTTCCCCCTCACCCCGCCCGGAGGCCGCACCCCGCACAGCGTGGAGCCCCCGTCGGCCCCGCAGACCAGGCCGTGGGCGCTGCGCTTCGCCCGCATCCCCGACTCCACCGGCGCCGCCCGCATCCCGGCGCACGCCTACGACTACGGCCGCCAGGTCAACGTCTCCTACGACGGCGGCCTGCTGACGTGCATGGCGAACACGCACACGCCGACCGTGCCGGACGGCTCGACGACGAACCCGCCGCCGCTGGACGAGGGGCCGAAGGACTGATGACCGCGCCCGTCCTGATCGTTGCCGCTGCCGACGACTGGCCCACAGACCGGGTCGTCGTCGAACTGGACCGCCGCGGGGTCGAGGTGTTCCGCATGGACACCGCCGACTTCCCGCAGCGGCTCGCCCTGGCCGGACGGATCGACCAGAGGCAGGCGTGGACGGGCGTCCTCACCACCGAGCACCGGACGGTGGAGCTGTCCCGGGTCGGCGCGGTCTACTACCGCGCCCCCGGGGCGTTCCGCTTCCCCCAGGGGATGTCCGGCCCGGAGGAGAGGTTCGCCGCCGCCCAGGCCCGCGCCGGCCTCGGCGGTGTCCTGTCCGCGCTCGACTGCCGCTGGGTGAACCACCCGACCACGATGGCGCGCGCCGAGTACAAGCCGGTGCAGCTCGCTGCCGCGCGCGCGTGCGGGCTGCGTATTCCGGCCACCCTCATCACCAACCGCCCCGAAGACGTTCTGGCCTTCGCCGCCGAACTCCGAGCCGACATCGTCTGCAAGCCGATCGCCTCGCCCGTGCTGATCGAGGAGGGCCAGCTCAAGACGGTGTACACGCGCCTCCTCACCTCGTCCGACCTGGCCGACCTGCGAGGCATCAGCACCACCGCCCACCTCTTCCAGGAGTGGATAGCCAAGGAATACGAGGTGCGCCTGACCGTGGTCGGCGATCGGATGTTCGCCGCGGCCATCCACGCCGGCAGCGATGCCTCGCACGAGGACTGGCGCAGCGACTACGGCGCCCTGACGTACACCACTACGACCGTGCCGGCGGGAGTCGCCGCCGGTATGCGGCGCCTCATGAACCGGCTACAGCTCCGCTACGGCGCGGCAGACTTCATCGTTGGCCCAGAGGGGTGGACTTTCCTCGAGGTCAACCCGTGCGGTCAGTGGGACTGGATTCAAGGCGCGACCGGCCTGCCGATCGTTGAGGCGATCGCCGACGAGTTGCAAGGAGTCAGCTGATGGACTGGGAGCGGTACGCGGAACGCCTCGCGGCCCAGGTCTCGTATCCGGAGTCGGACTGGTGGGCGCCGATCGCCGCCACGCCCCGGCATGAGCTTGTCGAGCGCTGGTTCGCTCCCGGCGAGCGCGGTTGGACGGTCGTTGACGGGCCGTCCGACGAAGTGGCATGGGCGGAGGCGGCCTACTCGGATTCCACCCTGGTCACACGGATCGGGCCCGCTCATGCCGACCAGGCGGAGCCGGGCCAGGTCGTCACGGGACACCCCACATCCTCGTCCACGCTGCCGAGCCTGGTCGTGACGATGCTGCGGCTGGGCCGTGTCACCCCCGGGGTGCGGCTGCTGGATGTGGCCACCGGCTCGGGCTACAGCGCGGCCCTGGCCTGTCACCGACTCGGCGATGACATGGTGACGACGCTGGATGTCGACCCGTATCTGACCGAGGCCGCAGCCGTACGCCTGGACCGGATCGGCTGGCACCCGACCGTTGTCACCGCCGACGCCGACAGAGAACTGCCCGGCGACTTCGACCGGATCGTGTCCATGGTGTCCGTGCCCCGGATCCCCGCGCACTGGCTGGCCGCGCTTACCCCTGGCGGACGCCTGGTCACCACCATCTCGGGGACCGGGCTGATCATCACTGCGGACAAGACCGAAGATGGCGGCGCGAGGGGGCGAGTCGAGTGGGAGCGCGGCTCGTTCATGGCCACCCGATCCGGCGACGACTACCCGCCCGCCCTAAGCGAGGTGTTCGCCCAGGCCGTCGACCAGGAAGGCGAGGAGGTTACCCGGTCGCCCTTCCCCGTGCTCGACGTCATGCGGGCCTGGGAGGTGTGGTCGATGCTGTCCCTCAAGGTCCCCGGCATCGAGCACCGCACCGGCACCGGCGACGACGGCAGCCGCAGCACGTGGATGCTGCACGCGGATGGGTCGTGGGCGCGAGCGTCCACCAAGCCGGGCGAGCAGACCGCCACCGTGCACCAGTCCGGCCCGCGGCGCCTGTACGACGAACTCGACGACATCCGATGGTGGTGGCTGCACCACGGGGAACTCCCCGTATACGGGGCCCAGGTCACCATCAGCCCCGACGGCACGACCACTCTGTCTCGCGGCGGGTGGACGGCAACGCTGTAGCGGCGGCTGCCGGTTCCCGCCACCCCGCCGACGCGGCAGACTGGACGACTTCAAGAGGAGGGAGCACCGCATGGACGACGAGCCCCTGGAGCAGTGGGCGGAGCGCCGCGAGCGCCGCCGCCCTGTCCCTGGAGAGCGCAGGCTCGCCCCGCTCGGCGACCAGGCCGAGCAAGGGGCTCACGTCGACCCGGCCGCGCCGCGTGGCATCCAGGAATGGGACGGGTGCCAGTGGGTGCCGGTCGGCGTCGCGGAGGATTTCCCGACCGCTGCACAGGAGGCCGGCGAGGACGCGTCAGCTCGGGCCGGCCGGGTCCCTCTGCCCGCGTTCAGCAAGCTTCCTCCGGCACCGGAGCCATGGCGGCCGACCGAGGTGTTCCGCCGACCGGACACGTCACGGCCCTGAGCCATGGGTGCTGCGAGACCAGTCCCTGCCCGCCCGCTCCACTTCGGGGCCGGATGGCAGGGGCTTCCCACCTCGACGGATCAGCTGTCGCGCGCCTCGCCTGGAGGCTGGGCGACGAAGCTGCCGAGGCCGGGCTCGGTGTAGATCAGCCCGTCTTCCCGGAGCTGCCGGTGGACCTTCTGTCCGGTAGCCCCGGCGATCCCGAACTCCTGCTGCAACTGGACGACCGAGGGGACACGGGTGCGCGGCGGGTAGGTGCCGTCGGCGATGCGCTGACGGATCACCTCGTACACCTGGCGCCAGCGCGGCACGTCGGGGGCGAAGTCGATCACCGAGACAAGCTAGGCGTGCTGCGGTGCATCAGGCGAGATAGGGCATGCCTAGTACGCCATAGCACGCTCCATGTAATGTGAAGCCAAGCCACACCGGCGAGATCCATACGCTGCCGGGTGTGGTTCACGGCGACCGCTGAGCCGAGTCGCCCCCAGACGCCCACTCCGGCGGAGGTCCGCAAGCCTCCGCCGGAGTGGGCTCTTCCGTTCGCAGCCTCCGGCTCGGGCCGCTCAACCCGACAACTTCCCAATGAGCACACGCGAGTCCACCTGCCCATGCACAATGTGCACAGCGACTAAGGCATTGCCACGGATCCGCCTACCAGGACCCGGAGTTGCTGCGCCGCACCGCGCCGCGCCTGGCGCTCGTCTCCGCGGGCGCGGACAACCCCTACGGGCACCCCGCACCCAGCACCCTGGCCGCGCTGCGGGCGACCGGCGCGGCGGTGCTGCGCACAGACCGGCACGGGACGGTCGCGGTGATCGGTGCGGGCGGCGAGATACGGGTGGCGCGGGACTGAGGGCACGGCCAGCCGGCCAGCCGGACGGTGGGCCAGCCGGTCAGCCGCGCCGTGACACGCGGCCGCCGCAGGTCGTTGGACCGGGCATGATCAACCGACGGACCACCGCCACCGCCACGGCCCGGACCGCTACCGCCACGGCCCGGACCGTCACGGCCACGGCCCTGACCGCCCCGCCTCGGCCTCCGCCGGCGGCATCTGACACCTCGTCCCGCCCGCTTTCGGCACCTCCTGCGTCAACCACCACACCGGCGCCCACGCGCGGGGAGCGACCACCCACGGCACCGGCACCGCCGACGGCAACCTCGCCGGCCTCCCCGTGGGCAGCGCACTCAACCAGTGCGGTGGCGCGGACGCGCCGCTGCCCTCGCACGACCGCGGAGTCTGCGTGCTCACCCGGTGGTTCCCGGGCACCAGCATCCTGTCCGGCCAGATGGCGAAGGACGCGGCCGATGCGCCCGCCGGCACCGTGAACCAGGTGATCACCTCGCTCAGCGAAGCAAACGTCGATGCCACGAAGCCCGTCACCAAGGGCGCGTGCGGCTGACGCGGGCTGTGGTCGAGGCAGCCGGCGTCGAGGGCGCGACACACTGAGGGCATGAACTCGGCTGAGGTTGACGCGTATCTCCGCCGGCTGGGCGCCGCCCGCCCGGTCAGGCCCACCCTCGATGTCCTGCGGGAGCTGCATCTGTGCCATCTGCGGACCGTGCCCTTCGAGAACCTGTCGATCCACCTCGGTGAGGAGATCGCGCTCGACGAGAAGCGTCTGCTGGACAAGGTGGTGGGCGCGCGGCGGGGCGGGTTCTGCTACGAACTCAACGGGCTGTTCGGCGCCTTGCTGGACGCGCTGGGCTTCGGGGTGACGCTGCTGGCGGCTCGGGTCCACGGGGCGCGGGGGCGGCTGGGCATCCCGTACGACCATCTCGCGCTGCGGGTGCGAACGGCGGACGCGGGGGACTGGCTGGCCGACGTCGGGTTCGGGGCGCACAGCCACTTCCCGCTGGCGTGGCAGGACCGTCGGGAACAGGACGATCCCGCAGGCTCCTTCCGTATCGCGGAGGCCGGGCCGGACGCGGCGGGGGCCGGGGGCGGCGCGGGGGAGACGGGCGACCTGGAGCTGCTGAAGGACGGCGAGCGGCAGTACCGGCTGGAGACCCGGCCGCGGCTGCTCGCCGACTTCGTGACCGGGGCCTGGTGGCACAGCACCTCGCCGGAGTCCCCCTTCACGCGGAAGCTGGTGTGCACGCGGGTCACGGAGGACGGCGGCCGGATCACGCTCAGCGGACGCACGCTGAAGGTGACGGCGGCGGACGGCGCGCGGGAGGAGCGCGAGTACGGCGAGGGGGAGGACGAGGCGGTACTGGCGGTGTACCGGGAGCGGTTCGGCATCGAGCTGGAGAGCGTGCCGAGGGTGGCCGGGGCCGCGTGAGGCGACCGTGGAGGAGGGCGCGCCACCCTGGCTGGAAGTACGTGCCCTCCGCACGCCCGAGCCGCCCGAGCCCCCAGCCGCGGGCGGGTGCCGGGCGACGGCGGACTGCCCCGGACCGTGGCGGAGAATGTTGCCGTGAGTGATGTGAGACATGTGCTGGTACTGCCCGACCGTGACGCCGCGGAGGAGGCGGCCGAGGCGCTGGGGGAGCGGTTCGGGCTCGACGAGGAGCCGCAGCTGGTGCGGGACGCGCTGGCCGGGGAGGACGACGCCGAGGACGCCCAGTGGCTGGTCGTCGTGGCCGACGAGGACGAGCGGCTGGACCCCCGCGAGCTGGACGAGTTCGCCGGGCAGTGGGAGGGGTGGCGTGAGGAGCCGTAGGACGTGAGCCGCGGGCCGGCCGGCCTTTGCCGCCGGTCCGCCGTTGTCAGTGGGGCGTGCCATGCTTGTCCCGATGGCCAGGAAATCCGCGAATGACGACCCCCTCGCCCCGGTGACGCTCGCCGTGGGTCAGGAGGACCTGCTGCTCGACCGTGCCGTGCGGGAGGTGGTGGCCGCCGCCAGGGCCGCCGACGCCGACACGGACGTACGTGACCTGACCCCGGATCAGCTGCAGCCCGGCACCCTCGCCGAGCTGACCAGCCCGTCGCTCTTCGCGGAGCGCAAGGTCGTGGTCGTACGCAACGCGCAGGACCTGTCCGCGGACACGGTCAAGGACGTCAAGGCGTACCTCGGCGCGCCGGCCGAGGAGATCACGCTGGTGCTGCTGCACGCGGGCGGCGCCAAGGGCAAGGGCCTGCTGGACGCCGCGCGCAAGGCGGGCGCGCGGGAGGTGGCCTGCCCGAAGATGACGAAGCCGGCGGACCGGCTGGCGTTCGTCCGGCAGGAGTTCCGGGCCACCGGGCGCTCCGCCACCCCGGAGGCCTGCCAGGCGCTCGTCGACGCCATCGGCAGCGACCTGCGCGAGCTGGCGTCCGCCGTGTCGCAGCTGGTCGCCGATGTCGAGGGCACCATCGACGAGGCCGTCGTCGGGCGGTACTACACCGGCCGCGCCGAGGCGTCGAGCTTCACCGTCGCCGACCGGGCGGTCGAGGGCCGGACGGCCGAGGCGCTGGAGGCGCTGCGCTGGTCGCTGGCGACCGGGGTCGCCCCCGTGCTGATCACCAGCGCGCTCGCCCAGGGCGTCCGCGCGATCGGCAAGCTGTCCTCCGCGCGCGGCGGCCGGCCCGCCGACCTCGCGCGTGAACTGGGCATGCCGCCGTGGAAGATCGACCGGGTCCGCCAGCAGATGCGGGGCTGGACCCCGGACGGGGTGGCGGTCGCGCTGCGGGCCGTCGCGGAGGCCGACGCCGGCGTGAAGGGCGGCGGCGACGACCCGGAGTACGCCCTGGAGAAGGCGGTCGTGACGATCGCGCGGGCCGCGCGCTCCAGAGGGCGGGCGTAGCGGGGGAGGAGGACAATCGGCCGTATCAGCCGTACATCGCCGACGACGGAGAGGTGGCGATCGCCATGGCTGAACACCCGCACGCCCAACTCGTACGCAAGGGCTTCGAAGCGTTCACGCGCGGGGACATGGACACCCTGCGCGGACTGATGACCGCGGACTGTACCCACCACGTGCCCGGCACCCACCCGATGTCCGGTGACTTCAAGGGCCAGGACGCGATCATCGACATGTATCGCCGGATGGGCGAGACGACCGGCGGGAACATGCGGGTCGAGCTGCGCGGCGTCGCCGTGGACGGCCGGGGACACGCGGTCGGCATGGCCCTGTTCACGGCGGACCGCGACGGCAAGCACATCGAGGACTTCGGTGCCCTCGTCTTCCGTATCGTCGGTGACAAGATCAGCGACATCGACGAGTGCGTGCAGGACATGGACGCGAGCAACGACTTCTGGTCCTGACCGTCACGGAACAGCCGAAGGCCCCGCCGCCCGCCCTGGGGAAGGACGAGGCGGCGGGGCCTTCGGATCAAGCTGCTGAGGCCGTTCCCGCGTGGCGAACGCAGGCCGCGAACGGACTCGGGGTGCCGGTCGGGAGCGGATGAGAGAGGGCCCGCCCTGGGTCCGCCCGGCGATCAGACCAGATAAGGGGTTCAGCCCTTGAGGGACGCGACCTTGGCAGCCAGGGCCGACTTCTTGTTGGCGGCCTGGTTCTTGTGGATGACGCCCTTCGAGACGGCCTTGTCGAGCTGACGCGCGGCGGCGCGCTGGTACTCGGTGGCCTTCTCGACGTCACCCGCGGCAGCGGCCTCACGGGCCTTGCGGATCGCGGTCTTCAGGGAGGACTTGACGGCCTTGTTGCGCAGCCGGGCCTTCTCGTTGGTCTTGATCCGCTTGATCTGGGACTTGATGTTCGCCACGAATGAGCCTTTTCAGGTTCAGGCACGGGGCGAGAGGGATCCGGAGTGGATCCCGCGTCCCGTGCCAGGTGATTTCTTGGGGTCGTGCCTCGCGCTGAGAGGGCATGAGACACAGCTCCCTACACTACCAGCGGCCCTTCCAGTGGCCCAAACCGGTCGCCGCGCCGCACCCGTGGGACCATGGAGGCTACGTAACGATCCGACCCGAGGCATAAGGCGCCTCAAGAGACAGGACCCTGCGTGCCCGCGACCCCTAACAATGTGCCCGAGCCGAGCCGTACCGACCCGGCTCTGATCCGCAATTTCTGCATCATCGCGCACATCGACCACGGCAAGTCCACGCTCGCCGACCGGATGCTCCAGCTGACCGGCGTCGTCGAGCAGCGGCAGATGCGCGCCCAGTACCTCGACCGCATGGACATCGAGCGCGAGCGCGGCATCACGATCAAGTCCCAGGCGGTGCGTCTGCCGTGGGCCCCGACCCACGACAAGAACAACACGCACATCCTCAACATGATCGACACGCCGGGGCACGTCGACTTCACCTACGAGGTCTCGCGGTCGCTCGCCGCCTGCGAGGGGACCATCCTCCTCGTCGACGCCGCCCAGGGCATCGAGGCGCAGACCCTCGCCAACCTCTACCTGGCGATGGAGAACGACCTCACGATCATCCCCGTCCTGAACAAGATCGACCTGCCGGCCGCGCAGCCCGAGAAGTTCGCCGAGGAGCTGGCCAACCTGGTCGGCTGCGAGCCGGGCGACGTGCTGAAGGTTTCCGCGAAGACCGGTCTGGGTGTCGAGGCGCTGCTGGACAAGGTCGTCGCCGAGATCCCGCCGCCGGTCGGCGTCAAGGACGCCCCCGCCCGCGCGATGATCTTCGACTCGGTCTACGACTCCTACCGCGGCGTCGTGACGTACGTCCGGGTCATCGACGGCCAGCTCAACAAGCGCGAGCGCATCCGGATGATGTCGACCGGCGCCACCCACGAGCTGCTGGAGATCGGCACCAACTCGCCCGAGATGCTGCCCGCCGACGGCCTGGGCGTCGGCGAGGTGGGCTATCTGATCACCGGTGTGAAGGACGTCCGCCAGTCCAAGGTCGGTGACACCGTCACCAGCCAGCACAAGGGCGCCACGGAGGCGCTCGGCGGCTACAAGGACCCGAAGCCGATGGTCTTCTCGGGTCTTTATCCGCTGGACGGCTCCGACTACCCCGAGCTGCGCGAGGCGCTGGACAAGCTCCAGCTCAACGACGCCGCGCTCGTCTACGAGCCGGAGACCTCCGCGGCCCTCGGCTTCGGCTTCCGCGTCGGCTTCCTCGGCCTGCTCCACCTGGACGTGATCCGCGAGCGCCTGGAGCGCGAGTTCGGCCTGGACCTGATCGCCACCGCGCCCAACGTGGTCTACCGCGTGATCATGGAGGACGGCACCGAGGTCGTCGTCACCAACCCCAGCGAGTTCCCCGAGGGGAAGATCGCCGAGGTGTACGAGCCGGTCGTGCGGGCGACGATCCTCGCCCCGACCGAGTTCATCGGCGCGATCATGGAGCTGTGCCAGACCCGCCGCGGCACCCTGCTCGGCATGGACTACCTCTCCGAGGACCGCGTCGAGATCCGCTACACGCTCCCCCTCGCGGAGATCGTCTTCGACTTCTTCGACCAGCTGAAGTCAAAGACCCGCGGCTACGCCTCCCTCGACTACGAGCCCACGGGCGAGCAGTCCAGCTCCCTGGTCAAGGTCGACATCCTGCTGCACGGCGACAAGGTGGACGCCTTCTCGGCGATCACGCACAAGGACCAGGCGTACGCGTACGGCGTGCGGCTCGTCGCCAAGCTCAAGGAGCTGATCCCGCGGCAGAACTTCGAGGTGCCGGTGCAGGCCGCCATCGGCTCCCGGGTGATCGCCCGCGAGACGATCCGCGCCATCCGCAAGGACGTCCTCGCCAAGTGCTACGGCGGTGACATCTCCCGTAAGCGGAAGCTGCTGGAGAAGCAGAAGGAGGGCAAGAAGCGGATGAAGATGGTGGGTTCCGTGGAGGTTCCGCAGGAGGCCTTCATCGCGGTGCTCTCCAGCGATGACGGTGCGGCATCCGCCAAGGGCAAGAAGTAACCGCGAGTAACCGTGCCGGTTCACCGGCAAACCGGACGCTCAGGGGCCCGTCGTACGAAAGTGCGGCGGGCCCCGCCGTATGAGCGGGGTGTCCCGGCGGGGAAAGCTCAGGTGAAAGTGACAGGCCTCGGGCTCTTACGCAGCGGCCGGTCGGGCTCTACCCTGTCCCTGCTCGTGGTTACTCGCGAGTTAAACAACGCGCCGTGAGGGAAAAGCCCCACCGATATAGCCGTACGGACACCCAGAACAGCCCACTGAGCCAGTCCCACACAGCCACCCCCCGCAGAGCCACCCAGAGCCAGCCCCCACAGAGCCACCCCATAGAGCCAGCCCCACTGAGTCAGCCCCACTGAGCCAGCCGCACCGTCGCGGGCCCCGGAGGATGTCGTGACCGACACACAGACCCTGATCGAGAACCGTCCGCCGTCCGTCGCGGGCCTCTTCCTGGAGCGCGTGGCCGCCACCCCGGACGCGGAGGCCTACCGCTACCCGGTGCCGCCGGCCTCCGGGCAGGGGCCCGACGACTGGAAGTCGCTGAGCTGGGCGCAGGCCGCCGAGCGGGTGCACGCCATCGCGGCCGGGCTGATCGAGCTGGGCGTCCAGCCGGAGCAGCGGGTCGCCCTGGCCTCCGCCACCCGCATCGAGTGGATCCTCGCCGACCTCGGCATCATGTGCGCGGGCGCCGCCACCACCACGATCTATCCGCAGACCAACGCCGACGAGTCGGCCTTCATCCTCGCCGACTCCGGCAGCCGGGTGCTGATCGCGGAGAACGCCGAGCAGCTCGCCAAGGCGCGCGAGAAGCGCGCCGAGCTGCCCGAGCTGACCCATGTCGTGGTCATCGACCCCGCCGGCGTCGAGACCGGCGACTGGGTGCTCACCCTCGACGAACTCCAGGCCCGCGGCACCGCCCGGCTGGAGAAGGACCCCGAGCTGATCGAGCAGCGGGTCGGCGCGATCACCAAGGACCAGCTGGCCACCCTCATCTACACCTCCGGCACCACCGGCCGCCCCAAGGGCGTGCGGCTGCCGCACGACAACTGGTCGTACATGGCGAAGGCGATCGCCGCGACCGGCCTGGTCGGCCCCGACGACGTGCAGTACCTGTGGCTGCCGCTCGCGCACGTCTTCGGCAAGGTGCTCACCTCCGGGCAGATCGAGGTCGGCCACGTCACCGCCGTCGACGGCCGCGTCGACAAGATCATCGAGAACCTGCCGGTCGTCCAGCCGACATACATGGCGGCCGTCCCGCGCATCTTCGAGAAGGTCTACAACGGCGTCGCCGCCAAGGCGCGGGCGGGCGGGGCCGCCAAGTACAGGATCTTCCAGTGGGCCGCCGAGGTCGCCCGCGAGTACGCCAAGGTCACCCAGGACAACTTCCGCCGCACGGGCACCGCCAGCGCCCCCTTCGGGCTGTCGGCCAAGCACAAGGTCGCCGACGCGCTCGTCTACTCCAAGCTGCGCGAGGCGTTCGGCGGCCGGCTGCGCGCCTGCGTCTCCGGCTCCGTCGCCCTCGCCCCCGAGATCGGCTACTTCTTCTCCGGCGCCGGCATCCACATCCTGGAGGGCTACGGCCTCACCGAGTCCTCCGCCGCCTCCTTCGTCAACCCGGGCGAGGCCTACCGCACCGGCACGGTCGGCAAGCCGCTGCCCGGCACCGAGGTGCGCATCGCCGAGGACGGCGAGATCCTGCTGCGCGGCCCCGGCATCATGGAGGGCTACCACGGGCTGCCCGAGAAGACCGCCGAGGTGCTGGAGCCGGACGGCTGGTTCCACACCGGCGACATCGGCGAGCTGTCCGCAGACGGCTACCTGCGGATCACCGACCGCAAGAAGGACCTGTTCAAGACCTCCGGCGGCAAGTACGTCGCGCCGACCGAGATCGAGGGCTCCTTCAAGGCGATCTGCCCCTACGTCTCCAACATCCTCGTCCACGGCGCCGACCGCAACTTCTGCACCGCGCTGATCGCCCTCGACGAGACGGCGCTCCTCGGCTGGGCGAAGGAGAACGGCCTGGAGGGCAAGTCGTACGCCGAGATCGTCGCCGCGCCGCAGACGGTCGCGATGGTCGACGGCTACGTCAAGCAGCTCAACGAGGGCCTTCAGCGCTGGCAGACCATCAAGAAGTTCCGGCTGCTGCCGCGCGACCTCGACGTCGAGCACGGCGAGATCACCCCGAGCCTCAAGCTCAAGCGGCCGGTCGTGGAGCGGGAGTACAAGCACCTGATCGAGGAGATGTACGAGGGCACCCGCGAGGCGTAGCCCCCGAGGCGCCGATGCCGCCAGGCTCGCTCCGGCCTCGCCCCCCCGGCCCGGCCCGGTCCGGTCCCGTCCGGAACAGACTGGGCCAGGGGCATAGGTCAGACGCTCGGATCCGGCCGTCAACAGTCCGGATTCGACCAGGTGCGGCGCACGCTTCTCACTCATGACGGACCACTTCGATAACTCCACGCGTTCGGGCGGGCTCGGTCTGTCACCCTGTCGGCAGCATCGACCGACTGCCCGGGGAGCTGGAGATGGGGGCCATACCGACACAGCGGGAGTCTTCGAGGCCCTCGGAGACCGACGCCGTCCTCGCGCACCCGCCCGAACGGTGGGAGGCCCGCGCGACCCTGGCCGGCGGCCCCCACGCGCCGGGCGCCGCCCGCCGGCTGCTGCGCACCGCGTTACGCGAGTGGGCCGACCTCGGACTGCCCGGCGCCGACCGGGCCGGCGAGGACGCGGCCGTGGTCGTCAGCGAGCTGGTCACCAACGCCGTCGTGCACGCCGGCACCGACGTGGACCTCGTCTGCCGGCTGGAGCCGGACACCGGCGCGCTCGTCGTCGAGATCTCCGACCGCCACCCCTCCCGCGCCCCGCGCGACGGCGCCGCCGACCCCGGCCACGGCACCCCCGAGTACGGCCGCGGCCTGCGCCTCGTCGCCGCCCTCTGCGAATCCTGGGGCGTCACCTACCGCCGGGGCGCCAAGACGGTGTGGGCGCGCCTGACCGGCGAGGACCACCCGAACCCGGACGACTCCGGTCCCGGGTCGGGTTCCGGCTCCGTTTCCGGCACCGGAGACTCCCTCGCGACCGCGGGGCTCCTCGCCCCCGTACGCGCCGAACGCGACCGCGAGTGGCTCGGACGCGGTGCGCTCTCCTTCCTCGCCGAGGCGTCCGACCTGCTCGCCGGGCAGCTCGACGAGGACCTGGTCGCCGCGCTCACCGGCCAGCTGCTCGTGCCCCGGCTCGCCGACTGGTGCGCGATCTGGCTGGAGGACGAGTCCATGGGCCGCGGCCGCCGCACCGACGCCGGCACCGGCGTCCCCGGCCCCCGCCTGGCCCGCGTCTGGCACGCCAGCGAGGACCACATGGAGAACCTGCGCCTGGCCCTGGAGAAGGAACCGCCCCCGGTGAACGACGAACCCGACGCCGGCGGCCCGATGCCCTATCCCTGGCCGGCCGAGGCGCTGGACCCGCCCGCCCGGCCGGGCCCACCGCGGCCCGCCACAGGCCCGACCGCCCCCGCCACCGAGGGCACCGCCCCCTCCGAGGGCACCACCTACGGTGGCGGAGGCACAGCGAGCGCCGAAGGGCAGGGAGGCACGGCCCTCGCCTTCCGGCTCGTCGCCGGCGGGCGTCCCCTCGGCTCGCTCGTCGTCGGACGGGCCGGGACCGACGCGCTGCCCGGTGAGGTCACCGGGCTGGTCGAGGACCTCAGCCGCAGGGTGGCGCTGGCCATCGGGGCGGCCCGGCAGTACGCCCGGCAGGTCACCATCAGCGCCGTGCTCCAGCGCGGACTGCTGCCCGGCGCGGTCGCCGAGATCCCCGGCATGCGCAGCGCCCTCGTCCACGAGCCCTGCGACAAGGGCGGACCCAGCGGCGACTTCTACGACCTGTTCCCCGCGGGCGACGGCCGCTGGTGCTTCGCCGTGGGAGACGTCCAGGGCAAGGGCCCCGAGGCGGCCGTCGTCATCGGACTGGCCCGCCCCTGGCTGCGGCTGCTCGCCCGCGAGGGCTACCGCGTCGCCGACGTCCTCGACCGCCTCAACCAGCTCCTCCTCGACGACGCCACCGAGGCCGCGGACGCCGCCGCCCGCGCCCTGGCCGGCCCGGTCGCCCCCGGCGACGGCCCGCAGACCCGCTTCCTGTCCCTCCTCTACGGCGAGCTGGTCCCCTTCGACGGCGGCGTCCGCTGCACCCTCGCCGCCGCCGGACACCCGCTGCCCCTCCTCCTCGGCCCCGACGGCGCAGTCCGCACCGTCGCCCGCCCGCAGACCCTGCTCGGCGTCGTCGAGGACGAGACGTACACCGGCGAGACCTTCGAGCTGCGCCCCGGCGACACCCTGCTCTGCGTGACCGACGGCGTCACCGAGCGCCGCTGCGGCACCCGCCAGTTCGACGACGGCGACGGGCTGGCGGCGGCGCTGGCCGGCTGCGCGGGGCTGAGCGCGGAGCTGATCGCCGAACGGATCCGGCAGCAGGTGCACGACTTCGGCGGCACCCCGCCCGAGGACGATCTCGCGCTGCTCGTCCTCCAGGCGGAGCGACCGTCGTAGGCCGGGACAGGAGGAGACCTGGCAGACAGGCCGGGACCGGACGGGCCGGGACCGGACGGGTCAGGACGGGCCGGCGGTGCGGGACAATGGAGGACATGCCTTCCGCACTCCCCGACGGCGAGCCCGTCCCCGCCGACGGCGCGCTGCCCGCGTCCGCGCTCGCCGGGGCCGCCGGCCGCCCCCTCGGGTTCTACCTGCACGTCCCCTACTGCGCGACCCGCTGCGGCTACTGCGACTTCAACACCTACACCGCCACCGAGCTGCGCGGCACCGGCGGCGTCCTCGCCTCCCGCGACAACTACGCCGACACGCTCGTCGAGGAGATCCGGCTCGCCCGCAAGGTCCTCGGCGACGACCCGCGCGAGGTCCGCACCGTCTTCGTCGGCGGCGGTACGCCCACCCTGCTGGCCGCCGCCGATCTCGTACGGATGCTGGGGGCGATCCGCGACGAGTTCGGGCTCGCGGCCGACGCGGAGGTGACGACGGAGGCGAACCCGGAGTCCGTGGACCCCGCCTACCTCGCCGAGCTGCGGGAGGGCGGCTTCAACCGGATCTCCTTCGGCATGCAGAGCGCGCGGCAGCACGTGCTGAAGGTGCTGGACCGCACGCACACCCCCGGGCGCCCCGAGGCATGCGTAGCCGAGGCCCGCGCGGCCGGCTTCGCGCACGTCAACCTCGACCTGATCTACGGCACCCCCGGCGAGTCCGACGACGACTGGCGCGCCTCCCTGGACGCCGCCCTCGGCGCCGGCCCGGACCACATCTCGGCGTACGCCCTGATCGTCGAGGAGGGCACCCAGCTGGCCCGGCGGATCCGCCGCGGCGAGATCCCGATGACCGACGACGACGTCCACGCCGACCGCTACCTGATCGCCGAGGAGCGGCTCACGGCCGCGGGCTTCGACTGGTACGAGGTCTCCAACTGGGCCACCTCCGAGGCGGGCCGCTGCCTGCACAACGAGCTGTACTGGCGCGGCGCGGACTGGTGGGGTGCGGGCCCCGGCGCCCACTCGCACGTCGGCGGCGTGCGCTGGTGGAACGTGAAGCACCCCGGCGCGTACGCGGCGGCACTCGCGCAGGGGCGCTCCCCGGGCGCCGGCCGGGAACTGCTCTCCGAGGAGGACCGCCGGGTCGAGCGCATCCTCCTGGAACTGCGCCTGCGCGAGGGCGCCCCGCTGAGCCTCCTCCACGAGGAGGGCCTGAAGGCATCCCGCCGAGCGCTGTCCCAGGGACTGCTCCAGGCGGAACCGTACGAGCGGGGGCACGCGGTACTGACCCTGCGGGGGCGGTTGCTGGCGGACGCGGTGGTCAGGGATCTGGTGGACTGAGGCGGTATCCCCGGACCACCCGACCATCCGACCATCGGTCCGGGAGCGGCGCACGTGCCCGTCAGATGTCTGCGAACGCTGGTCGGGGGACGCCTCCGGATGCCACGATGTGGGCCACCAGCGGTTGCCAGGGGGGCCACATGCGAGTCGAGGTGCGGGTCGATGCGGAGTCGGCGGAGCTTCGCTCCCTGTACCGGTGGCTGAGGGCGGACGAGGAGCTGCGCTCCGCCGGCATCAGCCTGTCCGGCACGGACGCGGCGCCGGGTGAGATGGGCTCCGCCCTGGACGTCATCGAGGTGCTTCTGGACAACGCCTGGTCGGCCGCGTCGCTGGCGGTGGCCGTGATGGCGTGGAGACAGACGCGTCCGGGCCCGGGCCGGGCCACGCTGCGCGTCGGGCAGACCGAGATCGAGATCAGCGGCGCCGACGAGGAGCAGGTGCGGCGTCTGGTCGCCGTGTGCGCGCAGGTGGACGACGGCCAGGATCCCGCCGCCGCGACCGGCGCGGGCGAGGACGCGAGCGCGTAGGCGACCATGGCGTCGATGCCCAGCCCCGCCGGGAGCCGTGCCGTGCTCATCGGCGTCAGCCGTTACGACCACCTGACCGACGTGCCCAACGTGGAGCGCAACCTGGGGGACCTGCGGCGCCTGCTGACCAGCCCCCGGTCGTGGAACCTGCCCGAGGAGAACTGCCTCGTCATCCCCGACCCCGCCGATGACCAGCAGGTGCTCGTGGCAGTGCAGAAGGCCGCGGAGCAGGCCACCGATGCCCTGCTGGTCTACTACGCGGGCCACGGCCAGATCGACTCCGACGAGGAGGAGTTCTTCCTCACTCTCCCCGGCAGCCGGCCCCACACCATGTGGACCGGCATCGAGTACCGGTATCTGCGCCGTGAAATCCAGAAGTCGAGAGCCCGGGCGCGCATAGTCATCCTGGACTGCTGTTACGCCGATCGCGCCACGATGAGCGGTGAGGACATCGACCTGGCCGAGAAAGCCGCGGCCGACGGCACCTGCGTCCTGGCCGCAGCCGCGGGGAAAGCCCGGTTCGAAGAGGCGGAGCGCCACACCTTCTTCACCGGGGAGCTGCTCGACATCCTGACGCATGGCGTTCCGGGCGGGCCCCCGCTGCTGGACGCCGACAGCGTGTTCCGGGTCGCCCGCGACAACCTGGTCCGGCGTGGAAAGCCCAGGCCGACCATGAAAACGAGCAACACGGCCGCCGCTGTGCCGCTGGCCTGCAATACGCAGTACGCGTCGCCCGCCGACGTCCCACGGCAACCGGCACGGAAGCAGCCTTCCAGCCCACCGGTCGAGGCGGAGGACACCACGGTGCACTTCACCCGACGCCACAGCTGCCTGGCCGGGTTGCTCCTGCTGTTCGCCCTCCTTCTGGTCCTGGCCGCCGGCGGCCTCACCGTCGGTGATCCCCTCTTGGTCTACAAGGGCTTCAGAGGTCGGATCCCCGCCGGAGATCCGCGTGAGGACGTGATCGCCTACAGCGTGCTGTCGGTGTTGGCAGTCGGCTGGCTCGGCTTCCGGTTCCTGTTCGCCCCGTACGAGCTGCGTATCTCCGCGGAGGGTGTTCAGGTGCGGCGTAGATCGGACGAACGGTGGGTGGCCCGCTACTCCTGGCACCGCGTCCTCGAGGCCCGCGTCGAGTGGGTGCCGGCACGTCGACACGGGCACGGACCGTTTCTGCTCTTGCTCCGGTTGCGTGAGGGAACGCCTGCCCAGCTTCCGCGGGCGGCCCGGCGCGCCGGGCGACGGTGGGGGCTCGACGGTTCCTGCGTCGCCGATCTGGGCCGTCTCGCCTGCACACCGCACGAGGTCGACCAGGCCCTCGAACGCTTCGCTCCCCGCGACGTGTGGACCCGGACGCAGGCGGCTCAACGCGCCGGATACACCGCCCCCACGCCCACCGAGATCCGCCCGGCGACGACGCTGCACGGCACGACGCGCCGCGCACTCCTGGGCGTCCTCACCCTTGTCCTCACCGCCATCGCCCTGATCCCCGCCGTGATCGTCCCCGCCACCGTCCCCGCACGGTACGGATGGGCGTTCGTCCCGATGACCCTGTGGACGCTCTTCCTGCTGGTCCCCGCGCTGCTGCCGGCCCTGCTGCTGTGGCATGGCGGAAGCCTGTCCATCGGTCCCGACGGCATCTCTCACTCGAGCAGGCGCGGCACCCGGCACTGGACCTGGGACCGGATCGACCGCGTCGGCATCGTGTCCTGGCGGCGGCGCACCCCGGCGAGCGGGGCCGTGTTCCTCAGGCCGCGCGACCTGCCGTCGTCCCGTCCGGCCAAAGGCGTCGACGCGCTGCTCGCCCCCCTGGAAGCCCGATTCGGTGGCGTCCTCGTCTGCGACCTTTTCTCCATGGGGATCTCCCGTGAGGAATTCGAAACTGTCGTCCGCCGGTATGCCGGGGACCTGTGGGACCCCCACCCCCGCCCGCACGGGATCGTCCGGGACGACCAGCACGCGGCCCACTACGAAGGCGACTTCGCGGGGCCGCGTAGCTGGGTGGCGGCGATCGGTGCCGTCACAGCGACGTCCGTCCTCGGCGGCATCGCCGGGAACCTGGTCGGGGACCCTCACTCCACCGACCCTTGGCTCGGCGGAGTGATGGCCTACACGTTCCTGCTCGCCGGCTGCCTCCCGTTCCTCGTGCTGCGCTCCCGGCTCACCGTGCGGATCGACCACCGGACGTTCGTCCTCGAGTCACGCGCCCGCCGGCTGACCATCCCCTGGGACCATGTCGACGCGACGGAGCGCCTCACCTCGGGGTCCGGCAAGAACACGCCCGACGACGTGGTCCTGTGGCTTCGTCCCGAGGACGCCTCCGGCTACCGCGGCTACTGGCGGTTGGGAGCGCACCTGAAGGGAGTCGAGCTGCGCATCGCCACCCTCCGTTCCAAGGGAGCCATGGACATCCCCGCCGAGCAGGTGGACGCCGCACTGCGGCGGTTCGGCCCGGAGCGCTTCCGGTCCGGCGCGCCCGCGGCCGGAAGCGCAGGCCTCCCCCCTGACCAGGGCAGCCCGGCGGAGGACACGCCCCGGCGTCCGTGACCCCGGCTAGGCCGGTGGTGCCGTGACGAAGTCGATCAATTCCTCCACCCGGCCCAGCAGTTCCGGCTCCAGATCCTTGTAGGACTCCACCCGCTTCAGGATCGCCTGCCACACCGCCCCGGTGTTGTCCGACGGCCAGCGCAGGGCCCGGCACACGCCGGTCTTCCAGTCCTGGCCCTTCGGGACCTCGGGCCAGGCCGGGATGCCCAGGGCCGACGGTTTCACCGCCTGCCAGATGTCGATGTACGGGTGGCCGACCACGAGGGCGTGTTCGCTGGTGACCGACTGGGCGATCCGCCACTCCTTGGAGCCCGGCACCAGGTGGTCCACGAGGACGCCGAGGCGGGCGTCCGGTCCGGGGGCGAAGGAGTCGACGACCGCCGGGAGGTCGTCGACGCCCTCCAGGTACTCCACGACGACGCCCTCGATGCGCAGGTCGTCGCCCCACACCTTCTCGACCAGCTCGGCGTCGTGGCGGCCCTCGACGTAGATACGGCCGGCGCGGGCCACGCGGGCGCGGGCGCCGGGGACGGCCACGGAGCCGGAGGCGGTGCGGGCGGGCCGTACCGGAGCGCCGGACGGTGGCCGGACGAGGGTGACCACCTTGCCCTCCAGCAGGAAGCCGCGCGGCTCCAGCGGGAACACCCGGTGCTTGCCGAAGCGGTCCTCCAGGGTGACCGTGCCCGCCTCACAGCGGATGACCGCGCCGCAGAAGCCGGTCGCGGGCTCCTCGACCACCAGGCCGGGCTCGGCCGGGACCTCGGGGACCGGCTGGGGCTTCTTCCAGGGCGGGGTCAGGTCGGGGGAGTACTGGCGCATTCGGATGACGATATGGACAGCGCCGGACGGGTTCAGCGCGACACGCCGAAACGGGCCGCCAGGGCGTCGCGCTGGCGCCGCACGAACGCCGCGTCGACCACCGCGCCGTGGCCGGGCACGTAGAGCGCGTCCTCGCCGCCGAGGGCCAGCAGGCGGTCCAGGGCGTCCGGCCAGCGGGACGGGACGGCGTCGGGGCCGGCCTGGGGCTCGCCGGACTCCTCGACCAGGTCGCCGCAGAACACGACCTCCGTCTCGCCGGGGACGAGGACGGCCAGGTCGTGCGCGGTGTGCCCGGGGCCGACGTTCGCCAGCAGGACCTGGCGGCCGCCGCCCAGGTCGAGGGTCCACTCGCCGGAGACGTGATGGCGGGGCGCGGCCAGCGCGCCCGCGGCCTCGGCCGCCGTCGCCTCGTCCAGGCCGTTGCGTACGGCGTCGGCCCGCAGCTCCTCCCGGGCCCGCCGCGAGGTGAGCGCCGCGTCCACGCCGACCGCCCCGTACACCTCCGCGCCCGCCAGCGCGGCGGCGCCGAAGACATGGTCGAAGTGGGGGTGGGTGAGCGCGAGATGGGTCACACGCCGGCCGGAGATCTCCTCCGCCTCGGCCCGCAGCCGGGCGCCCTCCGCGAGGCCGGATCCCGCGTCGATCAGCAGCGCCGTGCCCTCGCCCAGGACCAGGCCCGCCGTGCAGTCCCAGCCCGGCAGGCGGCACCGGCCGACCCCGGTCGCCAGCCGTTCCCACCCCAGCTCTTCCCAAGTCACCGTCATACCCGCGACGCTAACGGGGACGGCCCCGGCCGCACGACCTCGCAGGACCGGCCTTGCCCGGGCCGTACCCGACGGCCGTACACTGGGCCGGTAAGGCTGGCACTCACACAGGGCGAGTGCCAGGGGGAGCGCCAAGGGGACCGACCGCTGGAGGTGTGCGCGGATGCTCAGTGAACGACGGCTTCAGGTATTGCGCGCCATCGTCCAGGACTACGTCGGAACCGAGGAGCCGGTCGGCTCCAAGGCGCTCACCGAGCGGCACAACCTCGGCGTCTCGCCGGCCACGGTCCGCAACGACATGGCCGCCCTGGAGGACGAGGGGTACATCGCCCAGCCGCACACCAGCGCCGGGCGGATCCCCACCGACAAGGGCTACCGGCTCTTCGTCGACAAGCTCGCCGAGGTCAAGCCGCTCACCGCGCCCGAGCGGCGCGCGATCCAGAACTTCCTCGACGGCGCCGTCGACCTCGACGACGTCGTGGCCCGCACGGTGCGGCTGCTCGCGCAGCTGACCCGGCAGGTCGCGGTCGTGCAGTACCCGTCGCTGACCCGGTCCACGGTGCGGCACGTGGAGCTGCTGTCGATGGCACCCGCGCGGGTGATGCTGGTCCTGATCACCGACACCGGACGGGTCGAGCAGCGGATGATCGACTGCCCGGCGCCGTTCGGCGAGACGTCCCTGGCGGATCTGCGGGCGCGGCTGAACAGCCGGGTCGCGGGCCGCCGTTTCACGGATGTGCCGCAACTGGTGCAGGATCTCCCCGAGGGCTTCGAACCGGAGGATCGCGGTACCGTTCAGACGGTGCTCTCCACCCTGCTGGAGACGCTGGTCGAGCGCACCGAGGAGCGGCTGATGATCGGCGGCACCGCCAATCTCACCCGCTTCGGACATGACTTCCCCCTCACCATCCGCCCCGTCCTGGAGGCGCTGGAGGAGCAGGTCGTGCTCCTCAAGCTGCTGGGCGAGGCGAAGGACTCGGGCATGACCGTGCGCATCGGCCACGAGAACGCCCATGAGGGACTCAACTCCACGTCGGTGGTGTCGGTCGGCTACGGTTCGGGCGGCGAGGCAGTCGCCAAGCTCGGCGTGGTCGGACCGACCCGCATGGATTACCCGGGAACGATGGGAGCGGTACGAGCGGTGGCACGGTACGTCGGACAGATCCTGGCGGAGTCGTAGGTGGCCACGGACTATTACGCCGTTCTCGGCGTGCGCCGCGACGCGTCGCAGGAAGAGATCAAGAAGGCCTTCCGGCGGCTCGCTCGCGAGCTGCACCCGGACGTCAACCCCGATCCGAAGACCCAGGAGCGGTTCAAGGAGATCAACGCCGCTTACGAGGTGCTGTCGGACCCGCAGAAGAAGCAGGTCTACGACCTCGGTGGCGACCCGCTGTCGCAGAGCGGCGGCGCGGGTGCCGGCGGCTTCGGCGCGGGCGGCTTCGGCAACTTCTCCGACATCATGGACGCGTTCTTCGGCACGGCGTCGCAGCGCGGGCCGCGCTCGCGCACCCGCCGCGGCCAGGACGCGATGATCCGGATCGAGGTCGAGCTCGACGAGGCGGCCTTCGGCACCACCAAGGACATCCAGGTCGACACCGCGATCGTCTGCTCCACCTGCAGCGGTGAGGGCGCGGCGCCGGGCACCTCGGCGCAGACGTGCGACATGTGCCGCGGCCGCGGTGAGGTCTCGCAGGTCACCCGGTCCTTCCTGGGCCAGGTCATGACCTCGCGGCCGTGCCCGCAGTGCCAGGGCTTCGGCACGGTCGTGCCGAACCCGTGCCCGGAGTGCGCCGGCGACGGCCGGGTCCGCTCCCGCCGCACCCTGACGGTGAAGATCCCGGCCGGTGTCGACAACGGCACCCGGATCCAGCTCGCGGGCGAGGGCGAGGTCGGCCCCGGCGGCGGCCCCGCCGGTGACCTGTACGTCGAGATCCACGAACTCCCGCACCCGACCTTCCAGCGGCGCGGCGACGACCTGCACTGCACGGTGACGATCCCCATGACGGCGGCGGCCCTCGGCACCAAGGTGCCGCTGGAGACGCTGGACGGCATGGAGGAGGTCGACATCCGTCCGGGCACCCAGTCCGGCCAGTCGATCCCGCTGCACGGCCGGGGCGTCACGCACCTGCGCGGCGGCGGCCGGGGCGACCTGATCGTCCACGTCGAGGTGCAGACCCCGACCAAGCTCGACCCCGAGCAGGAACGCCTCCTGCGCGAGCTGGCCAAGCTGCGCGGCGAGGAACGCCCGCAGGGCCAGTTCCAGCCGGGGCAGCAGGGCCTGTTCTCGCGGCTGAAGGACGCGTTTAACGGCCGCTGAGGCGGGCGCGGGCGCGCGCGGGCGCGGCTGGGCCGGGACGCGGCGTCGAGGCGGCCGGGGGGCCGGCCCGGGGGCGGCCCCGGGCAGGCGCGGTCAGCCGGGTCAGGAGGGCCCGTTCTCCTGGCTCAAGGACGCGCTCGACGGCCGCTGAGGCCCGGTTTCGCGCAAGCCGGGTCCCGTGGGTGCCGGTGGTCTATGCCAGCCGGGCGCCCGGTTTCGGACTTGTTCGGGGGACGTGACAACATGCCGTCATGTCCTCCGCACTGACCGATCTCTTCCCCCACCCGATCGTGCAGGCCCCCATGGCGGGCGGCGTCTCCGTGCCGCAGCTCGCCGCCGCCGTGTCCGAGGCAGGGGGGCTCGGCTTCCTGGCCGCCGGGTACAAGACGGCCGACGGCATGTACCAGGAGATCAAGCAACTGCGGGGGCTGACGAACCGCCCCTTCGGCGTGAACCTGTTCATGCCGCAGCCCGAGCACCCCGGCGCGGGCACCGGCTCCGGCGCAGCGACCGACGCCGCGTCCCCTCATGCCGCCGCCGTCGATGTCTACGCCCATCAGCTGGCCGGTGAGGCCGCCTGGTACGAGACCGAGCTGGGCGACCCGGACAGCGGCCGCGACGACGGCTACGACGCCAAGCTCGCCGTGCTGCTGGACAACCCGGTGCCCGTCGTCTCGTTCCACTTCGGCGTGCCCGGCCGGGACGTCCTGGACGCGCTGCGCCGGGCCGGGACCTTCACGCTCGTCACCGCCACCACCGTCGACGAGGCCCGCGCCGTCGAGCGGGCCGGGGCGGACGCGGTGATCGTGCAGGGCGTGGAGGCGGGCGGCCACCAGGGCACCCACCGGGACATCCCCGAGAACGACGGCTCCGGCATCGGACTGCTCTCCCTGACGGCCCAGGTCCGCGAGGCGGTCCGGCTGCCCCTCGTCGCCGCCGGCGGCATCATGCGCGGCAGCCAGATCGCCGCCGTCCTCGCCGCCGGGGCCAGCGCCGCGCAGCTCGGCACCGCGTTCCTCGCCACCCCCGAGTCGGGCGCCCACGCCGTGCACAAGCAGGCGCTGACCAACCCGCTGTTCACCCGCACCGCACTCACCCGCGCCTTCTCCGGCCGCCCCGCGCGCGGCCTGGTCAACCGGTTCATGCGCGAGCACGGGCCGTACGCCCCCGCCGCCTACCCGGAGATCCACCACCTCACCTCGCCGCTGCGCAAGGCCGCCGCCAAGGCCGGTGACGCGCAGGGCATGGCGCTGTGGGCCGGGCAGGGCCACCGGATGGCCCGCGAACTGCCCGCCGGGCAGCTGGTGGAGGTGCTGGCGGCCGAGCTGGCGGCGGCCCGGACAGCGTTGTCGGAAGGCGGCCGGCGATGACGGCACCCGTGTTCGTGGTCGACCACTTCGACGCGGGAAGCGGCGGCCGGTACGTCCTCGACGGCCCCGAGGGGCGCCACGCGGTCTCCGTGAAGCGGCTGCGGCCCGGCGAGGACGTCATCCTCACCGACGGCGCCGGCCGCTGGGCGGACTGCGTGGTCCTCGGCACCGAGGGCAAGGACCGCCTCATCGTCCAGCTGGACTCCTACTCGCAGGAGCCGCCCGAGCAGCCCCGCATCACCGTCGTGCAGGCCCTGCCCAAGGGCGACCGCGGGGAACTCGCCGTCGAGACCATGACCGAGGTCGGCGTCGACGCGATCGTGCCGTGGCAGGCCGCCCGCTGCATCACCCAGTGGAAGGGCGACCGCGGACTGAAGTCCCTCGCCAAGTGGCGTGCCACCGCCCGCGAGGCGGGCAAGCAGTCCCGGCGGGTCCGCTTCCCCGAGGTCGCGGACCTCGCGTCGACCAAGCAGGTCGCCGCGCTGCTCGCCAAGGCCGACTTCGCCGCCGTACTGCACTCCGACTTCGAGTACGGCAGCGAGCCGCTGGCCACCGCCGAACTGCCCGCCGAGGGCGAGATCGTGCTGGTCGTCGGCCCCGAAGGGGGCGTCGCCGCCGACGAGTTGACGCTGTTCCGGGAGGCGGGCGCCAAGGCGTACGTCCTCGGCCGGAGCGTGCTGCGCACCTCCACCGCCGGCACGGCCGCCGCGGCCCTCCTCCTCGGCCGCACCGGCCGCTGGTCCTGACGCCGCGCGGAAGGCACCGCCGAACTCGCCCGAGTCCGCCCGCTGGTCACCGACTTCGCCGCCTGCCACCGCTTGTACGCCGATTCTCCTCGGCCTGCAACCGCAGTCCGGGGCGGGGGACGGGCCGTACGAGAGGTTCAGCCCCGCCACCGGCTCGGCGGGCATCGCCCTCCAGGACCGGGCCACGACGGCTCAGGTGCCGGTCGAGCCGGGCGAGGCCGCGAACGGGCACCGCTCCCTGTCGTGCCGCGCGCCGACGACCTCGACGCCCGCTGCGCGGAGATCACCGCCCGGGGGGCGCGACCCGGCTCCACGGCCCCGCTCCCGGCCGGTCGGACGCGCGTCGCCCACCTCAAGGACCCGGAGGGGTACCTGGTGGAGTCGCGGGAGTGGCTGCTGCTGCGCGGCGGGCGGCGGCGCCCGGCAGCAGCGCCCAGCCGTCCACCTGCTGCTCTCGGGGACCGGGCAGCAGCCCGCGCCCCGCGGCCTCGTCGACGAGCGCGCGCACGCTGCCCGGCTCGTTGAGGTTCAGCCCGTTGCCGTGCTCGTCGCTCACGTAGCCGCCGGGCTGATAGCCGCCCTCGACGGCACGCCCGGGCCCCGCCCGGAAGACGATCCGCGTCCGCCGCCCGTCCCGCAGCAGCCCGACCACCTCCTCACAGGGCCGCCCCTGACCGTGCCGGTGCCGGACACTCCACAGATAGGTCGTCGTCTCGTCCACCACGAGCCGTCGCAGACTGCCCTTCTTGCGCATCCGGGCAGGCTAGCGCGGTGACCGCACGGGTTTCGCCGGGCTGGCGGTCGGAGCGGGAAACTGATGCGGTCACAGCCCGCCCGGAGCCACCAGCGCAACCACGAGGGCAGTCAGGAGAAAGAGTGCCACTCCTCCGTGAAGAATCACGGCGAGAGTTGTCTTGATCTTGACGGCCATGCTCCATGGTCTGCTCTGCCGGCGCGCCGCCGAGCATGACATCCACAGCCCCGGCGGTGCGACGATGAGAGCTCCGAAGGCCCCGGGGACCGCCAGCCAAACCGCCTCGTTCTGGGCTCCCAGCAGCCAGGCGAACAGGCAGGCTGCCTGGGCGACGAGTAGCCGACGGGCGCGTGACAGCCGACCACGGGGGACAGCGGTCGTCGGGGGCTGAGGCGGTCGCGGAGGCACATAGGGGGCCTGTTGCGTGCGGGCCGTGGGCGACGCCTGGTGCAGCGCCGCGCGCATCGACTCCGCGTCCGGGTATCGGTGGGCCGGATCTTTCGCCAGGGCGCGAGCCAGTACGGACTCCAGCGCCGGGTCTGCCGCGATGCCCAAGGAGGCAAGGGTGGGTGGCGGAGCACTGAGGTGCAGGTATCCGATCGCATAGGCGGAGTCCGCCTCGAAGGGGAGCCGCCCGGCGAGCATCTGGAACAGCATCACGCCGACCGAGTAGAGATCCGACCGGCCATCGATGTCTGAGCGGCCCAGCACCTGCTCGGGCGACATGAAGTGCGGAGTGCCGATCAGCAGGCCGGTCCGGGTGAGGGCGGTCCCCGCCCCCTCCGCGGCCCGCGCGATGCCGAAGTCTGCCACCTTCGCCGTCCCGTCGGCCGCCAGCAGCACGTTCCCCGGCTTGATGTCGCGGTGGACCAGCCCTTGCGCGTGGGCCACGGCGAGCCCGGCCAGCACTTGCGATGCGAGATGCAGAGCCTGCGCCACCGGCAGGGGACGCCCTGCGTGCAGCAGATCGGCGAGGCTGTGGCCGTCGACGAGTTCCATCACGATGTACGGGACGGGCTCGTCCCCCATGTCGTGCACCGCCACCACATGTGGATGGCTGATGGCGGCCATGGCCTGCGCCTCACGCCGGAACCGGGCCGGATACCCGGCATCGAACGACAGGCCGGTCCGCATCACCTTGAGGGCGATCATCCGGGCCAACTTCATGTCGTAGGCCCGAAAGACGTCCGCCATGCCGCCGCTGCCGAGCTTCGCCTCGATTCGGTAGCGGCCACCGGCCAGCACCGCTCCAAGTCCTGATGTGTCCCCCACGTGGCCGAGGATGGCACAAGTCACTCACGTGCCGGCGAAGTCCGGCGAATTGTCCCGGCGCGCTCGTTGATGCGATAGGGCAGAGCAGCGCCGGGGCACGGGATATGCGGCGGCCGGTGACAGCCCTGCTGGTCGCGGTGGTTGGGCGGCGCCCGAGCGGAAGCACGGCGGACGGTGCGTGGCCGTATGCGCTCTTCCGTGGCCCGGCGGTCGGTGGCAGCATGCCCCCCATGGGGGCGTTGAGGCGGGTTTGGGGTCGGTCCTTCGGGCGTGGGGCGGTTGCCGTGGTGGCGCTCGGTGTGGGTGTCGGTGGTGTGGTGGCGTGTGAGCCGGGCGGGCTGAGTTCGGCGACCGTGGCGTACACGACGGACGAGACGGTGACCCGGGAGCTGGAGCGGCAGAAGGCGGACGTGCGGTGGCTGAGCTGCACGGCGAACGTCGGGGACGGCGGGCGCTCGACGCCCAGTGCCGGCGAGGACACCGTCGCCGACGTGCGGTGCGAGGGCGAGACCACCGACGGCAAGGAGATCACCGTCGACGGCAAGGTGACCCGCGCGGTCAACGGCCGCTGCGTGCGCGGGGACATCGTCGCCAAGGTGGACGGCAAGGAGTGGTTCCGCGTCAACGGCCTCGGCGACTGCGACGCCCCGAGCACCCCGCCGGTGAACCAGCCGTCCGGTGCCGGTCCCGACCCGGACGTCACGGTGACGGTCACCAAGACCGTCTGGTGTCAGCGCGATCCGCAGTGCTGGCCGGAGGGCAAGTGATCCAGAACCCTGTCCGGGCCGCCGCCGCTTGCGTAGGGTGATCGGGTGACGCAGTCTTCCACGCCGGGGTATCTCCGATTTCCGCATCCGCACGGCGAGTTGGTGGCCTTCACCGCCGAGGACGACGTGTGGCTCGCCCCGCTCGACGGCGGCCGGGCCTGGCGGGTCAGCGCCGACAACGTGCCGGTGAGCCACCCGCGCATCTCGCCCGACGGCACCACCGTCGCCTGGACCTCCACCCGCGACGGCGCCCCCGAGGGGCACATCGCGCCCGTCGACGGCGGCCCGTCCAAGCGGCTGACCCACTGGGGCAGCCGGACCACCAAGGTGCGCGGCTGGACCCCCGACGGCCACGTCCTGGTGACCGGCAGCCACGGCCAGGCGAGCACCAGCCGCACCTGGGCGCACGCCGTCCCGCTCGACGGGGGACCGGCGGTGACCCTGCCGTACGGGCCGGTCTCCGGGGTGGCGTACGGGCCGCGCACCGTGCTGCTCTCCGCGGGCATGGGCCTGGAGGCGGCCCGCTGGAAGCGCTACCGGGGCGGCACCGCGGGCAAGCTGTGGATCGACCGGGACGGCGACGGCGAGTTCGTCCGGCTCCACGAGGACCTGGACGGGAACATCGAGTACCCCTTGTGGACCGGGGACAGGATCGCCTTCCTCTCCGACCACGAGGGCACGGGAGCCGTCTACTCCTCCCTCGCGGACGGATCCGACCTGCGCCGCCACACCCCCCTCGGCGACACCTCCCACCCGGCCGGGACCGGGACCGGGGGCGGCTTCTACGCCCGCCACGCGGCCGGCGACGGCACCCGCGTCGTCTACTCCCGCGCCGGTGAACTGTGGCTGCTGGACGACCTCGACGGCGCCGAGCCGCGCCGCCTCGACATCCGCCTCGGCGGGCAGCGCACCGACCGGCAGCCGTACCAGGTGAACGCCGCCCGCTGGGTCGGCGGCGCCGCGCCCGACCACACCGCCCGGGGCAGCGCCGTCGCCGTGCGCGGCGCCGTGCACTGGGTCACCCACCGCGCCGGCCCCGCCCGCGCGCTCGCCGCCACCCCCGGCGTACGGGCCCGGCTGCCGCGCACCTTCCGGGTGGACGGCGAGGAGTGGGTGGTGTGGGTGACGGACGCCGAGGGCGAGGACGCCCTGGAGTTCGCACCCGCCACCGGACTCGCGCCCGGCGCCACCCCGCGCCGGCTGGCCGCGGGCCGGCTCGGCCGGGTACTGGGCCTGGCGATGGCCCCGGACGGCAGCCGCGCCGCGGTCGCCGCGCACGACGGGCGGGTCCTGCTCGTCGAACGGGAGACCGGCGAGGTCCGCGAGGCCGACCGCAGCGAGCACGGCGACGTCTCCGGGCTCACCTTCTCACCGGACTCGGCCTGGCTGGCCTGGTCGCACCCCGGTCCCAGCCCGCTCTGCCAGATCAGGATCGCCCACACCACCGACCTGACCGTCACCGAGGCGACCCCGCTGCGCTTCCAGGACTACGCGCCCGCCTTCACCCTCGACGGCAAGCACCTGGCGTTCCTCTCCACCCGCTCCTTCGACCCGGTCTACGACGAGCACGTCTTCGACCTGGCGTTCGTCACCGGCGACCGCCCGTACCTGATCACCCTCGCCGCGACCACGCCCTCCCCGTTCGGCCCGCAGCGGCACGGCCGCGCCTTCGACGCGCCGGACAAGGACGAGACCCCCGACAGCGAGGGCACCCCCGCCACCCGCGTCGACCTCGAAGGCCTGGCCGACCGGATCGTGCCGTTCCCCGTCGAGGCCGGCCGCTACTCCACCCTGCGCGCCGCCAAGGACGGCGTGCTGTGGCTGCGCCACCCCGTGCAGGGCGTCCTCGGCGCCTCCCGCGCCACCCCGGACGACCCCGACCCGCACACCGAGCTGGAGCGCTACGACCTCGCCCAGCAGCGCCTGGAACACCTCGCCGCCGACGCCGACCACTTCGAGGTCAGCGGCGACGGCAAGCGGGTGCTGCTGTGGACCGACAGCCGGCTGAAGGTCGTGCCCAGCGACCGGCGCGCCTCCGGCGACGAGGACAGCGACAGCAACATCACCGTCGACCTCTCCCGCGTCCGCCAGACCGTCGATCCGGCGGCCGAGTGGCGGCAGATGTACGACGAGGCCGGCCGGATCATGCGGGACCACTTCTGGCGGCCGGACATGAGCGGCGTCGACTGGGACGGCGTCCTCGACCGCTACCGGCCCGTCCTCGACCGCGTCGCCACCCACGACGACCTGATGGACCTCCTCTGGGAGGTGCAGGGCGAACTCGGCACCTCGCACGCGTACGTCATCCCGCGCGGCGGACACGGCCACGGGGACCGGCAGGGCCTGCTCGGCGCGGACCTCTCCCGGCACCCGGACGGCACCTGGCGGGTCGACCGGGTGCTGCCCTCGGAGACCTCCGACCCCGAGGCCCGCTCCCCGCTCGCCGCGCCCGGTGTCGCGGTGCGCGCCGGGGACGCGATCGTCGCCGTCGGCGGGCAGCCGGTGGACCCGGTCACCGGGCCGGCGCCGCTGCTCGCCGGCACCGCGGGCAAGCCGGTCGAGCTGACCGTCCTGCCCGCCGGCGGGGGCGAGGTGCGGCACACCGTGGTCGTGCCGCTCGCCGACGAGGAGCCGCTGCGGTACCACGCGTGGGTGGCCGGCCGGCGGGCGTACGTCCGCGAGCGCTCCGGCGGGCGGCTCGGCTACCTCCACGTCCCGGACATGCAGGCCCCCGGCTGGGCCCAGATCCATCGCGACCTGCGGGTCGAGGTCGCCCGCGAGGGCCTGATCGTCGACGTCCGCGAGAACCGGGGCGGGCACACCTCCCAGCTCGTGGTGGAGAAGCTGGCCCGGCGGATCGTCGGCTGGGGCGTGCCGCGCGGCATGCGGCCGTACAGCTATCCCGAGGACGCGCCGCGCGGGCCCGTCGTCGCCGTCGCCGACGAGTTCTCCGGCTCCGACGGCGACATCGTCAACGCGGCGATCAAGGCACTCGGGCTGGGGCCTGTGGTGGGCACCCGCACCTGGGGCGGCGTCATCGGCATCGACAGCCGCTACCGCCTCGTCGACGGCACCCTCGTCACCCAGCCGAAGTACGCCTTCTGGCTGGAGGGGTACGGCTGGGGCGTGGAGAACCACGGCGTCGACCCCGACGTCGAGGTCGTCCACCGCCCCCAGGACCACGCCGCCGACCGCGACCCCCAGCTCGACGAGGCCGTCCGCCTGGCCCTGCAATCCCTGGAATCCACCCCGGCAAAGGTCCCCCCACCTCTCCCGTGACGACCGCGCCGACCGCACAGAGGCCTGCCCTCCCCACCCGCACCCGCCCACGACGCCCGGCCCCCCTTAGGGGCGGGGGAACTGCGCGAACGCTCCCCACTACCCGCACCGGCCCACGACGCCCGGCCCCCGTCCCCCTTGGGGGCGCGGGGAACTGCGCGAACAACCCCCACTACCCGCACCCGGAAAGCGACGCCCCACCACACGCCCCCCAGGGGCGCGGGGAACTGCGCGAACAACCCCCACAACCCCCCACCGACGATACGATGCCCCCACAGACGATCACCCGCTCAACCCCCGGAGGGACCATGGCAGGGGAGCCACAGGACGACTGCTTGTTCTGCAAGATCGTCGCGGGCCGCATCCCGGCGACGATCGTCCGCGAGACCGAGACCACCCTCGCCTTCCGGGACATCAACCCCCAGGCACCCACCCACATCCTGGTCATCCCCAAGGCGCACTACCCGAACGCCGCCGAACTCGCCGCCGCCCGCCCCGACCTCGCCGCGGACGTGCTCCACGAGACCCGGGCCGTCGCCGACGACGAGAAGCTCGACAGCTACCGCACCGTCTTCAACACGGGCAGCGGCGCCGGCCAGACCGTCTGGCACGTCCACGCGCACGTCCTCGGCGGCCGCGGCCTGGAATGGCCCCCCGGGTAAGCGGTACGCGATCGTGTCCGTCCGTGAATTGGTGGTCCTCGGCACCGCCAGCCAGGTCCCGACCCGGCACCGCAACCACAACGGCTACCTGCTGCGCTGGGACGGCGAGGGCATCCTCTTCGACCCCGGCGAGGGCACCCAGCGCCAGATGCTGCGCGCCGGCGTCGCCGCCCACGACCTGAACCGGATCTGCGTCACCCACTTCCACGGGGACCACTCGCTGGGCCTGCCGGGCGTGATCCAGCGGATCAACCTCGACCAGGTGCCGCACCCGGTCACCGCCCACTACCCGCGCTCCGGCCAGCGCTTCTTCGACCGGCTGCGCTACGCCACCGCCTACCGCGAGACGGTGGGGGTGACCGAGGCCCCGGTCGACGCCGACGGCACCCTCGCCCGCACCCCCTCCTACACGCTGGAGGCCCGCAGGCTCTCCCACCCGGTCGACTCCTACGGCTTCCGGCTCGTCGAGCCCGACGGCCGCCGGATGCTGCCCGAGCGGCTGGCCGCGCACGGCATCACCGGCCCGGACGTGGGCCGTATCCAGCGGGAGGGCTCGCTCGGCGGGGTGACCCTGGCGGACGTCAGCGTCCTGCGCCGAGGGCAGCGGTTCGCGTTCGTCATGGACACGAGGCTGTGCGACGGGGTGTACGCGCTGGCGGACGGCTGCGACATGCTCGTCATCGAGTCGACGTTCCTTGACGAGGACGAGCATCTCGCCACCGAGCACGGTCATCTGACGGCGGGTCAGGCGGCGCGGGTGGCCAGGGCGAGCGAGGTGCGCCACCTCGTCCTCACCCACTTCAGCCAGCGCTACACCGACCCCGGCGAGTTCGAGCGCCAGGCGCGCGCCGCCGGGTTCGAGGGCGAGCTGACGGTGGCGTCCGACCTGCTGCGCGTACCGGTCCCGAAACGCAGGTAAACGGGGCGTACCATGCCCGAATGCCCCTCCCCAAAGCAGAACTGCACCTGCACATCGAAGGAACCCTGGAGCCGGAGCTGGCGTTCGAGCTGGCCGCCCGCAACGGGGTGACCTTGCCGTACGCCACCACGGACGAGCTGCGCGCGGCCTACCGGTTCGAGGACCTGCAGTCCTTCCTCGACCTGTACTACGCGCTGATGGCCGTCCTGCGCACCGAGCGGGACTTCGAGGACCTGGCCGACGCCTATCTCGCCCGCGCCGCCGCGCAGGGCGTGCGGCACGCGGAGATCTTCTTCGATCCGCAGGCCCACCTCGCGCGCGGCGTGGCGATGGGCACGGTCGTGGAGGGCCTGTGGCGGGCGCTGCGGCGCGGCGAGGCCGACCACGGCGTCTCCACCCGGCTCATCATGTGCTTCCTGCGCGACGAGTCCGCCGAGTCGGCCCTGGCCACCCTGGAGGCGGCGAAGCCGTACCTGGACCGGATCACCGGCATCGGCCTGGACTCCGCCGAGGTCGGGCACCCGCCGGCGAAGTTCCGCGAGGTCTACGAGGCCGCGGCCGCGCTCGGACTGCGCCGGGTCGCGCACGCGGGCGAGGAGGGGCCGGCGGCGTACATCACCGAGGCCCTGGACGTGCTCGGCATCGAGCGCGTCGACCACGGCCTGCGCGCCATGGAGGACCCGGCGCTGGTCGAGCGGCTGGTGCGGGAGCGGATCCCGCTCACCCTGTGCCCGCTGTCGAACGTCCGGCTGCGCGCCGTGGACACCCTGGCCGGCCACCCGCTGCCCGCGATGCTCGACGCCGGACTGCTGTGCACGGTCAACTCCGACGACCCGGCGTACTTCGGCGGCTACGCGGGCGACAACTTCGACGCCGTACGCCGTGAACTCGGCCTCTCCGACGAGCGGCTGCGCGAGCTGGCCCGCAACTCCTTCCTCGCCTCCTTCCTGGAGGACGACGAGGAGCGGCGGGCGCGCTACCTCGCCGAGGTGGAGGCGTACGCGTTCCCGCGGCCCGGACCCGCCGTGCCGTAGACGGCGCGGGTGGGGCGAGGATGGCGCTAGCGCCAGCGGACGGTGCCCCCGGACGCCGGTGCCGTCGCCTCGATCTTCGCCCGGACCTCCCGCATCACGGCGACGATCCGCTGCTCGTGCCCCGGCGTCAGCCGGACCACCGGCACCGAGCAGCTGATCGCGTCCTGGGCGGGGGAGTCGTACCGCAGGGCGAACCCGAAGCCGGCGATCCCCGGCACGCCCTCCTCGCGGTCGATCGCGTAGCCGCGCGCCCGCACCTCGGCGAGGTCCGCCGCCAGGGAGGCGCGCGTGGTGCGGGTGCGGGGGGTGAGGGCGGCGTACGGCTCGTCCGGCAGTTGGGCGTCGGGGCGTTCGGCCAGCAGCGCCTTGCCCAGGGCGCCCGCGTGGGCGGGGAGCCGGCGCCCGACCCGGCTGATGGTGCGCAGGTACTCGTGCGACTCCCGGGTGGCCAGGTACGCCACGTCCCGGCCGTCGAGCCGGCCCATGTGGATCGTCTCGCCGAGCGCGTCCGACGCCTCGTCGAGATAGGGCCGTACGAGCCGTACGCGCGGGTCGGAGTCGAGGTAGCCGGTGCCGGTCAGCAGGGCGCGGATGCCGATGCCGTAGAGCGAGCCGGTGATGTCGGTGCGCACCCAGCCGCGCGAGACCAGCGTCTGCAGCAGGGCGTACATCGAGCTGCGCGGGACGCCGAGGGCGTCCGCCAGCTCCTGCAGGCGCGCCGGACGGTCGCCGCGCGCGGTGAGCAGTTCCAGCAACTCCACCGTGCGCGCGGCCGACTTCACCTCGCGGACTCCGCCGCCGCCTGACTCGGACATGGGGAGATGGTAGTGCGGCGAGCACCGCGCCCCGATATCTTCATACGGGAACGTCGTCTACGTAGGGAGATGGCTGTGGCTCGTGACCGTGACCTCCGGATCGCCCGGGTCACCCTGACCCCCGTGCTGGTCGCCGACCCGCCCCTGCTCAACACCCAGGGCGTGCACCAGCCGTACACCCCCCGGCTGATCGTGGAGGTGACCACGGAGGACGGCATCACGGGCCTCGGGGAGACGTACGGCGACACGCAGTACCTCGACCTCGCCCGGCCCCTCGCCGCGCTGCTCACCGGGCACCGGGTCGACGACCTCAACGGGCTGTCCGCGCTCGCCGACCGGGTCGCCGTGGACGCCGCGCGGGTCGACGGCGCCCTCGACGTCGGCGGGCTGCGCGGCGTCCAGAGCGCCGAGAAACTGCGGCTGTCCGTCGTCTCCGCCTACGAGGTCGCCTGCCTCGACGCGCTCGGGCGCACGCTCGGGCTGCCCGTGCACGCCCTGCTCGGCGGCAAGGTGCGCGACACCGTCGACTACAGCGCCTACCTCTTCTACCGGTGGGCCGCGCACCCCGAGGGCGTCGCCGCCGAGCCCGACGACTGGGGCGCCGCCCTCGACCCGGCGGGGATCGTCGCGCAGGCACGCCGGTTCACCGAGCGGTACGGCTTTTGCTCCTTCAAGCTCAAGGGCGGCGTCTTCCCGCCCGACGAGGAGATCGCCGCCGTCCGCGCCCTCGCCGAGGCCTTCCCCGGGCACCCGCTGCGGCTCGACCCCAACGGCGCCTGGTCCGTGCCCACGGCGCTGAAGGTGGCGCGGGAACTGGAGGACGTCCTCGAGTACCTGGAGGACCCCGCCCTCGGTACGGCCGCCATGGCGGAGGTCGCCGCGGGGACGCCGGTGCCGCTCGCCACCAACATGTGCGTGACGACCTTCGCCGAGATCAAGGAGGCCTTCACACGGGACGCCGTCCAGGTGGTGCTCTCCGACCACCACTACTGGGGCGGCCTGCGCCGCACCCAGCAGCTCGCCGCGGTGTGCCGCGCCTTCGGCGTCGGCGTCTCCATGCACTCCAACACCCACCTCGGCATCTCGCTCGCCGCGATGACCCAGGTCGCGGCCACCGTGCCCGGCCCGCTGCACGCCTGCGACTCCCACTACCCCTGGCAGTCCGAGGACGTCCTCACCGAACGCCTGACGTTCCACGACGGCGCCGTCCGCGTCGGTGACGCGCCCGGCCTGGGCGTGGAACTGGACCGCGACCGGCTGGCCCTGCTGCACGAACGGTGGGCACGCGACGACGGCACGCTGCGGGACCGCGACGACGCGGCGGCGATGCGGGTCGCCGAACCGGGGTGGAGGGCGCCGGCGATGCCCCGGTGGTAGGGGGGCCGCGGCGGGACGGGCGGGTGACCGAGGGAGGGACCGACTGCTGGAGGACTCGCGGTGACGGCGAGGCGGCTGGTCGACGCCGTCACCGGGGTGCCGGGTGTGACGGAAGACGTGCTGTCGGTGGCGTGGTGCACACTGGCCTGACCCGCACCACGTTCAGGGAGTGCACCGTGAACGCGTCCGCCGGAGCCACCGCCTCCACCGTGCCGGCCTCGCTCGCCGCGCCCGCCCCGCAGGGCTGCCCGCCGCAGGTCGACCCCCTCGCCGCGCTGCGCGCGCCCGGCGATCCGCCCTGGGACGTCTACCTCACCGGCACCGTCTTCCTCGACATCATCTTCACCGGCCTCGACTCCGCCCCGGTGCGCGGCACCGAGTCCTGGGCGCGCGGCATGGGCTCCAGCCCGGGCGGCGTGGCGAACATGGCGACGGCGCTGGCCCGGCTCGGCCTGAAGACGTCCCTGGCGGCCGCCTTCGGCGACGACCACTACGGCGACTACTGCTGGGACGCGCTGGAGAGCGGCGAGGGCATCGACCTCACCCCCTCCCGCACCGTCCCCGGCTGGCACTCCCCGGTCACGGTCTCCATGGCCTACGAGGGGGAGCGCACGATGGTGTCCCACGGCCACGAGCCGCCCCCGGAGGAGCCCGCCCCCGACTGCCCGCCGCGCGCCCGGGCGGCCGTGGCGTCCCTGGTGCCCGGCACCTCCGCGCCGTGGATCGCCCAGGCCGCCGCGCGGGGCACCCGGATCTTCGCCGACGTCGGCTGGGACGACACCGGCGCCTGGGACCTCGCGGCCCTGCCCGACCTCGCGCACTGCGAGGCGTTCCTGCCCAACGCGGAGGAGGCGATGCGCTACACCGGCACGAGCTGCCCGCGCGCCGCCGCCCACGCGCTCACCGCGCACGTGCCGCTGGCCGTCGTCACCCTCGGCGCGGACGGCGCGTACGCGGTGGACCGGCGCACCGGCGAGACCGCCGAGGTCCCGGCCATCGAGGTCGAGGCCCTGGACCCGACCGGCGCCGGGGACGTCTTCGTGGCCGGCTTCGTCACCGGCACCCTCGCCGGCTGGGACCTCGCCGACCGCCTCGCCTTCGCCGGCCTCATCGCCGCCCTGTCCGTCCAGGAGTTCGGCGGCTCGCTCTCCGCGCCCGGCTGGGCCGAGATCGCCGCCTGGTGGCGCAAGGTCCGCTCCCTCGACGACCAGGACCCCACCGCCCTGCAGCGCTACGCCTTCCTGGCCGGTCTGGTCCCCGAGGACTCCGGCCGCCCCTGGCCGCTGCGCCGCGCCGTCCCCACCATCGGCTTCCGCCGCCCGGCCTGACGACCCGCCCCCGCCCCCCGGCACGACCCGCCCCCGCCCCCCCCGGCACGAGGCGGCTCCGACCCCCCGGCACGAGGCGGCTCCGACCCCCCGGCACGAGGCGGCTCCGACCGCCGCCCCGCGGAACGGAACCCCGCACGTGTCTTCCCTCACCGAGCCCCGTGCGAAAAGGCCTACGGGGTTGTCGGTGCTCCGTCGTACCCTGGGAGTCGCGAGGCCGCCCTCAGCTGCGCGGCCGTGACGAGGAGGAACCGCAGGCCTTCAGCGCCGGCCCATGACTCAGACACCCACACCGCACACCCCCGCGCAGGGGCAGGCGAGAGTGCAGTTCACCGTCCCCGCCCAGCACCCCATGGTGACCGTGCTGGGTTCCGGCGACTCCCTCCTGCGCGTGATCGAGAAGGCCTTCCCGGGGGCCGACATCCATGTCCGGGGCAACGAGATCAGCGCGGTCGGCGACCCGGCGGACGTCGCCCTCATTTCGCGCGTGTTCGACGAGATGATGCTGGTGCTCCGCACCGGGCAGCCGATGACGGAGGACGCAGTGGAACGCTCGATCGCGATGCTCAAGGCGAGTGAGGCCTCAGGGGACGCGGGCTCGGAGACCCCGGCCCAGGTGCTGACGCAGAACATCCTGTCCTCGCGTGGCCGCACCATCCGCCCCAAGACCCTCAACCAGAAGCGGTACGTCGACGCGATCGACAAGCACACGATCGTCTTCGGCATCGGCCCCGCCGGTACCGGCAAGACGTATCTGGCGATGGCGAAGGCGGTGCAGGCCCTGCAGTCCAAGCAGGTCAACCGCATCATCCTGACCCGCCCCGCGGTCGAGGCCGGAGAGCGCCTGGGCTTCCTGCCCGGCACGCTCTACGAGAAGATCGACCCCTACCTGCGCCCGCTGTACGACGCGCTGCACGACATGCTCGACCCCGACTCGATCCCGCGGCTGATGGCGGCGGGCACGATCGAGGTCGCCCCGCTGGCGTACATGCGCGGCCGTACCCTCAACGACGCCTTCATCATCCTGGACGAGGCCCAGAACACCAGCCCCGAACAGATGAAGATGTTCCTCACCCGCCTCGGCTTCGACTCGAAGATCGTGATCACGGGTGACGTGACCCAGGTCGACCTCCCCGACGGCACCAAGTCCGGTCTCCGTCAGGTCCAGGACATCCTGGAAGGCGTCGAGGACGTCCACTTCTCCCGGCTGTCCTCGCACGACGTCGTCCGGCACAAGCTGGTGGGCCGTATCGTCGACGCGTACGAGAAGTACGACAGCAAGCACGGCACGGAGAACGGCGCCCACAAGGGCCGTAAGTCCGCCGCCAAGGGCTCCAAGGGGAAGTAGACCAGCACGACCATGTCGATCGACGTCAACAACGAATCCGGAACCGAGGTCGACGAGCAGGCGATCCTCGACATCGCCCGCTACGCGCTCGCGCGGATGCGCATCCACCCGCTCTCCGAACTCTCGGTGATCGTCGTGGACGCCGACGCCATGGAGCAGCTGCACATCCAGTGGATGGACCTGCCGGGGCCCACGGACGTCATGTCCTTCCCGATGGACGAACTGCGTCCGCCGTCGAAGGACGACGACGAGCCCCCGCAGGGCCTCCTCGGCGACATCGTGCTCTGCCCCGAGGTCGCCGCCAGGCAGGGCGCCGAGGCGCCGACGAAGCACTCCATGGACGAGGAGCTGCAGCTGCTCACCGTCCACGGAGTGCTGCACCTGCTCGGCTACGACCACGAGGAACCCGACGAGAAGGCCGAGATGTTCGGCCTCCAGGCCGCCATCGTGGACGGCTGGCGCGCGGAGAAGGGCCTGACCGGCCCGTCCCCGGCCCCGACCGTGTCATGAGCCTTCCGCTCGTCACCGGCGCGATCGCCCTCGTGATCGTCGCCTGGCTCGCCGCCTGCGCCGAGGCCGGCCTGGCCCGCGTCTCCAGCTTCCGCGCCGAGGAGGCCGTACGGTCCGGCCGGCGCGGCGCCGACAAGCTCGCCCAGGTCGCCGCCGACCCCACCCGCTACCTCAACGTGGCGCTGCTCGTCCGCGTCGCCTGCGAGATGGCCGCCGCCGCGCTGATCACCTACGGGTGCCTGCGCGAGTTCGGCAGCGTCACCCAGGCCCTGCTCATCGCCATCGCGGTGATGGTCCTGCTGTCGTACGTCGCCGTCGGGGTCTCCCCGCGCACCATCGGCCGCCAGCACCCCGTGCACACGGCGACCGCGGCGGCGTACGTGCTGCTGCCGCTGGCCCGGATCATGGGCCCGGTCCCGTGGCTGCTGATCCTCATCGGCAACGCGCTCACCCCCGGCAAGGGCTTCCGGCACGGCCCGTTCGCCTCCGAGGCGGAGCTGCGGGCCCTGGTCGACTACGCCGAACGCGAGTCGCTGATCGAGGACGAGGAGCGCCGCATGGTGCACTCCGTCTTCGAACTCGGCGACACCCTGGTGCGCGAGGTGATGGTGCCGCGCACCGACCTCGTCGTCATCGAGCGGTTCAAGACCATCCGCCAGGCCCTCACCCTCGCCCTGCGCTCCGGGTTCTCCCGGATCCCGGTCACCGGCGAGAGCGAGGACGACATCGTCGGGATCGTCTACCTGAAGGATCTGGCCCGCAAGACGCACATCAGCCGGGACGCGGAGAGCGAACTGGTCTCCACGGCGATGCGGCCCGCCTTCTTCGTCCCGGACACCAAGAACGCGGGCGACCTGCTGCGCGAGATGCAGAAGGAACGCAACCACGTCGCCGTCGTCATCGACGAGTACGGCGGCACGGCCGGCATCGTCACCATCGAGGACATCCTCGAGGAGATCGTCGGCGAGATCACCGACGAGTACGACCGCGAGCTGCCCCCGGTGGAGGAGCTGGGCGAGGACCGCTACCGGGTCACCGCCCGCCTCGACATCACCGACCTCGGCGAGCTGTACGGCCTCGACGAGTACGACGACGAGGACGTGGAGACCGTCGGCGGCCTGCTCGCCAAGGCCCTCGGCCGGGTCCCGATCGCCGGCGCGTCCGCCGTGGTGCCACTGCCCGACGGCCGCGACCTGCGGCTGACCGCCGAGGCCGCCGCCGGCCGCCGCAACAAGATCGTCACGGTGCTGGTGGAGCCGGTGCCCCCGGCCGAGGAGACCGCGGAGGAGAAGCCGGAGTGACCCCGCGGGAGCTGCGCGCCCTGTGCCTGTCCTTCACCGCGGCCGAGGAGGACTTCCCCTTCGGCCCGGACATCTCGGTGTTCAAGGTCCACGGCAAGCTCTTCGCGCTGTCGTACCTGGACGCGCGGCCCCTGAAGGTCAACCTCAAGTGCGACCCGGAGGACGCGGTGCGGCTGCGCACCGCCCATCCGGACCTGATCGTCCCCGGCTGGCACATGAACAAGCGCCACTGGAACACGGTCACCGTCGACGCCGGGCTCCCGGACCGGCTGGTCCGGGAGCTGGTCGAGGACTCCTACGACCTGGTCGTCGCCGGGCTGCCGCGCGCAGCCCGGCTCCGCCTGGACCGTCCCTGAGGCCCACCGCGGGCCACCGGCCGTGCTCCTACGTATCCTCGGTCCATGACCGACAGCAGCGCGCTCGACCCCGAGGACCGCAAGATCGTGACCCTGGCCCGTTCCGCGCGGGCCCGCAACGGGGTGCCCGAGGGGGCGGCCGTACGTGACGAGACGGGCCGCACCTATGTCGCCGCCACCGTCGACCTGGACTCGCTGAGGCTGAGCGCCCTGCAGACGGCGGTCGCGATGGCGGTGGCGTCCGGGGCGAAGTCGCTGGAGGCCGCCGCCGTGGTGACCGAGGCGGAGTCGGCGTCCGACGCGGACCGGGCCGCCGTACGGGACCTGGGCGGACCCAAGACGCCGGTGCTGGTCGCGGGGCCGGACGGCACGGTCCGGGCGACGGTGACGGCGGGCTGACGCACGGACGGGGCCGCCGCGCCCCGACGACGCAAGGGAGCCGGGAGCCGATGACGGACCGACACCACCCGACGAGCGGGCACCAGCGCGCGGGACACCTCGGCACGGGCGCGGCCCTGGCGGCCGGGGCCCTCGCGGTCACCGGGCTCGCCGTCGCGCCCGCGGCGGCCGTGACCCCGCGGACGGCGACGCTCACGGCCGACTGCCGGACGCACGGCAGCGGCCCCGGCACCCTGACCGCCACCCAGAGCGGAACCACCGCCACGATGACCCTGAAGTCCACGGCGATCACCGCCCCCATCGGGCTCGCGGCCGACTCGATCACCTCCCGGCTCACCCTGGTGCGCCCGGACGGCACCACCGTCACCTTCAGCGGCACGAGGAACCCGGCCATGGCCGCGGGCGGCCCCGTCACCGTCGGCCCGCTCACCGGCACCGTCGCCCTCGGTGACCGCCTGGAGGGCTACGGCGGCTCCCTGCGGATGACGGCCTTCGGCATCACCGTCACCTGCACGGCGACCGCGCCCCAGGCACCGGGCCCGTTCGTCTTCGACTGACCGCACCGGCCGGCGGCAGGACCCCGTGACCGGCCGGCGGTCGCGGCGCGCGCCGCGAGGAGCGCGGGCCCGCGGACGGTCACGGTACGGCGGCGCTCCGGGGATCAGGGAGAATGGGCGGCATGAGCGTTCGCACCCAGTCATCCGAGCAGTCGGCCGAGGCAGTCCACCGGGCCGGTTTCGCCTGCTTCGTGGGCCGCCCCAACGCGGGCAAGTCCACCCTCACGAACGCTCTGGTCGGGCAGAAGGTGGCCATCACCTCCAACCGCCCCCAGACCACGCGGCACACCGTGCGGGGCATCGTCCACCGCCCCGACGCGCAGCTGATCCTGGTGGACACACCGGGGCTGCACAAGCCACGCACCCTGCTCGGCGAGCGGCTGAACGACGTCGTGCGCACGACGTGGGCCGAGGTCGACGTGATCGGCTTCTGCCTGCCCGCCGACCAGAAGATCGGCCCCGGCGACCGGTTCATCGCCAAGGAACTCGCGGCGATCAAGAAGACGCCGAAGGTGGCGATCGTCACCAAGACCGACCTGGTGGACTCCAAGTCCCTCGCCGAGCAGCTGATCGCCATCGACCAGCTCGGCAAGGAGCTGGGCTTCGAGTGGGCGGAGATCGTCCCGGTGTCGGCGGTCGGCAGCAAGCAGGTCGACCTGCTGGCGGACCTGCTGATCCCGCTGTTGCCCGAGGGCCCGGCGCTCTACCCCGAGGGCGACCTGACCGACGAGCCCGAGCAGGTCATGGTCGCGGAGCTGATCCGCGAGGCGGCCCTGGAGGGCGTCCGCGACGAGCTGCCGCACTCCATCGCGGTGGTCGTCGAGGAGATGCTGCCCCGCGAGGACCGCCCCGCCGACAAGCCCCTCCTCGACATCCACGCCAACGTCTACATCGAGCGCCCCAGCCAGAAGGGCATCATCATCGGCCCCAAGGGCAAGCGCCTGAAGGAGGTCGGCATCAAGTCCCGCAAGCAGATCGAGGCCCTGCTCGGCACGCCGGTCTTCCTCGACCTCCACGTGAAGGTCGCCAAGGACTGGCAGCGCGACCCCAAGCAGCTGCGCAAGCTCGGCTTCTGAGTTTCACCCGGCGGGCCCGGTCTCACCGCTGGGCCCGCAGCACGTCGCGGAACCAGCGGTACGACGCCTTCGGCGTGCGCGCCAGCGTCGTGAAGTCGACGTGGACCAGGCCGAAGCGGCGGGCGTAGCCCTCCGCCCACTCGAAGTTGTCGAGCAGCGACCAGACGAAGTAGCCGCGCACGTCCACCCCGGCCGTGAGCGCGTCGTGCAGGGCCCGGATGTGGCCGTCCAGGTAGGCGATGCGGTCCTGGTCGTCGAGCCCGTCGTACGCGCAGCCGTTCTCCGTGACGACCACCGGGGGGAGCCGGTCGCCGTAGCGGTCGCGGAACGCGGTCAGCAGCTCGGTCAGCCCCTCGGGGACCACCGGCCAGCCGAAGTCGGTCACCGGGCGGCCCTCGATCTCGCGGAGCGAGAAGGGCAGCTCGGCCGGCATGCGGACGCCGCTGAAGTCCGTCTCGGTGTCCCGCGGGGCGCCCACCCGGGCCGGCGCGTAGTAGTTCACGCCGTACCAGTCGAGCGGTTCGGCGATCACCGACAGATCGGCCTCGACGTCCCCCGGCATCAGCTCGCCGAGCCCGGCCGGGTAGGTGCCGAGCAGCAGCGGGTCGGCGAACAGGCGGTTCAGCAGGACGTCGTAGAACTCGGCCGCCGCCACGTCCGCGCCGTCCTCGGAGGCCGCCCAGGTCGGCCCGTGGGAGTTGGCGATGCCGATGTCCGTGGCGCCGGCCGCGCGCAGCGCGCGGACGGCCAGCCCGTGGGCGAGCAGCTGGTGGTGGGCCACCGGCAGCGCGTCGAAGAGCAGCCGCCGGCCGGGCGCGTGGGTGCCGAGGGCGTGGCCGAGCAGGGTGTGTTCGGCGGGCTCGTTGAGGGTGATCCACTTGCGTACGCGGTCGCCGAGGCGGCCGGCGACGACCGAGACGTACTCGGCGAAGCGCTCCGCCGTGTCCCGCCGCAGCCAGTCCAGGCCGAGCGGCAGGTCCCAGTGGAACAGTGTCGGCACCGGGCGGACGCCCGCCGCGCACAGGTCGTCCACGAGCCGGTCGTAGAAGTCCAGGCCGCGCGGGGACCGTACGCGCGGCCAGGACACCGAGAAGCGGTACGCGGCCACGCCGAGGCCGGCGAGGAGGGCGACGTCCTCGCGGTGGCGGTGGTAGTGGTCGCAGGCCACCGCCGCCGTCGAGCCGTCCTTCACCCGGCCCGGCTCGGCCGTGAACGCGTCCCACACGGACGGCTCGCGCTCGTCGGCCGCGCCCTCGATCTGGTGCGCGGAGGTCGACACGCCCCACAGGAAACCGTCGGGGAAGCGCGGTATCGGGGCCGTCGTCACGCTCCCTCCTTCAGCACGCGGGTGACCAGCGCCCGCAGGTCCTCCGGCAGCCCCGGGTCGCTCGCGTGGACGGTCCGGCCGTCCACCGTGATCTCGTAGTGGAAGCCGTCCGGCACCCCGGCCGGGCGGGTGCCCTGCCCGGCGGCCAGCGCCCGCCCGGCCAGGGCCTGCCACTCGGCGGCGTCGGGGCGGCCCGCGGTGTCGATCTCGGCACTCCGCTCGATGCCCGCGAAGCCGCCCGTGCGCCTCACCTGAATTCGCATGGGTCCCTGTCTAGTACGGATGCCGCGCGAACTACAGGGTGCTCACTCCAGGGTGGGAACTCCAAGGTGGTGTGTACAGCGTGCGGACTACAGGGTGCGGACGCCGACCTGCTCCCACGCCTTGCGCACCGCCTCGTGCTCGTCGCCGCCGTCGCCGTAGCGCTCGCGGGCGGCCCTGACGGTGAGGGTGGCGAAGTCCGTGAAGCGGGCCCGCTCGGTCAGCTCGCCGCCGGTCAGCACGTCGTACCAGACCTGCCCCGCCTTCTCCCAGGCGTGGCCGCCGATCGCGGTCGCCGCGAGGTAGAACGCGTGGTTGGGGATGCCGGAGTTGATGTGCACGCCGCCGTTGTCACGGCCGGTGCGGACGTAGTCCGCCATCCTCGCGGGCTGCGGGTCCTTGCCGAGGACGTCGTCGTCGTACGCGGTGCCGGGCGCCTTCATGGAGCGCAGCGCCGTCCCGCTGACAGCCGGTCCGAGCAGGCCCGCGCCGATCAGCCAGTCGGCCTCGCCGGCGGTCTGGCCCAGCGTGTACTGCTTGATCAGCGAGCCGAAGACGTCGGACATCGACTCGTTCAGGGCGCCCGGCTGACCGTAGTAGGTGAGGTTCGCCGTGTACTGGGTGACGCCGTGGGCGAGTTCGTGGCCGATGACGTCGACCGGGATGGTGAAGTCGAGGAAGACCTCGCCGTCGCCGTCGCCGAAGACCATCTGCTCGCCGTTCCAGAAGGCGTTGCCGTAGTTCTCGTCGTAGTGGACGGTGGCGTCCAGGGGCAGGCCGTCGCCGTCGATGGAGTGGCGGCCGTAGGCCTTGAGGAACAGCTCGAAGGTGGCGCCGAGGCCGGCGTAGGCGCGGTTGACGGTGGCGTCCCGGCCGGGCTCCTCGCCCTCGCCGCGCACCTTGGTGCCGGGCAGGGCGGTCTTGTGCCCGGCGTCGTAGATCGTGCGCAGCGGCTGGTCCGACGGTGCCTTGGCCCGCGGCGCGGCGGCGAGGCGGAACTCGGTGGTGACCCGGCGGTGGCCGCGCAGCGCGCTGTCGCGGACCAGGGTGCGGCGGGCGGGTCCGGAGAGGGCGGGGTCGTCGTGGCGGGCGAGCTGGTCGAGGATGTGCGGCGGTACGACGGTGCAGAAGACGGGCTCGTGGCCCCCGTGGGTGCTCATACCAGGCACCATCGCACCGCGTGACCGCGCTGTCACGAGCGGCAACTATGATGGGGGAAATGCGGCGACGGAGGGCTCCGCCCGCCCCCGTCGAGTGGTATGGCGCACTTTTTGTCCGCTATGCCGCCGCAGTCCCGCATACTGAAACACACCCGCGCATCCGAAGGGGCTCCGCTAGCATGCTGCGCATCATGCGTTTCGGGCTGCTTCTTCTTAGCTGCCGCGGCGAGGGCCTGTAGTCCAGGTCGACTCCCTCCCCGCGGAGCTCGGTGTTGCCGTCGGCCGTCCTTCCCGGACACCTCAAGGAGCCCCCGCATCATGGCGAATCGCCAGCAGCCCAGTTCCATGCCGATCCACAAGTACGGCCGCTACGAGCAGGTCGACATCCCGGACCGCACCTGGCCGGACCAGCGGATCACCCAGGCCCCCCGATGGCTCTCGACCGACCTGCGGGACGGCAACCAGGCCCTGATCGACCCGATGTCGCCGGTGCGCAAGCGGGCGATGTTCGACCTGCTGGTCAAGATGGGCTACAAGGAGATCGAGGTCGGCTTCCCGGCCTCCGGCCAGACCGACTTCGACTTCGTCCGGTCGATCATCGAGGACGAGGGCGCGATCCCCGAGGACGTGACGATCTCCGTCCTCACCCAGGCCCGGGAGGACCTGATCGAGCGGACCGTGGAGTCCCTGAAGGGCGCCCGCCGGGCCACCGTGCACCTGTACAACGCGACCGCCCCCGTCTTCCGCCGGGTCGTCTTCCGCGGCTCGAGGGACGACATCAAGCAGATCGCCGTCGACGGCACGCGGCTGGTCATGGAGTACGCCGAGAAGCTGCTGGGCCCCGAGACCGAGTTCGGCTACCAGTACAGCCCGGAGATCTTCACCGACACCGAGCTGGACTTCGCGCTGGAGGTCTGCGAGGGCGTCATGGACGTCTGGCAGCCCGGCCCGGACCGCGAGATCATCCTGAACCTGCCGGCGACCGTGGAGCGCTCCACGCCGTCCACCCACGCGGACCGCTTCGAGTGGATGCACCGCAACCTGTCGCGCCGCGAGTACGTCTGCCTGTCCGTGCACCCGCACAACGACCGGGGCACGGCCGTCGCGGCGGCCGAGCTGGCGCTGATGGCCGGTGCCGACCGCGTCGAGGGCTGCCTGTTCGGGCAGGGCGAGCGCACCGGCAACGTCGACCTGGTCACCCTGGGCATGAACCTGTTCTCGCAGGGCGTCGACCCGCAGATCGACTTCTCCCACATCGACGAGATCCGCCGTACGTGGGAGTACTGCAACCAGATGGAGGTCCACCCGCGCCACCCGTACGTGGGCGACCTGGTCTACACGTCCTTCTCCGGCTCCCACCAGGACGCCATCAAGAAGGGCTTCGACGCCATGGAGGCCGAGGCGAAGGCCAAGGGCGTCACCGTCGACGACATCGAGTGGGCGGTGCCGTACCTGCCGATCGACCCCAAGGACGTCGGCCGCTCCTACGAGGCCGTGATCCGCGTCAACTCGCAGTCCGGCAAGGGCGGCGTCGCGTACGTGCTGAAGAACGAGCACAAGCTGGACCTGCCGCGCCGGATGCAGATCGAGTTCTCCAGGATCATCCAGGCGAAGACGGACGCCGAGGGCGGCGAGGTCACGCCGAAGGACATCTGGGCGATCTTCGAGGACGAGTACCTGCCGAACCCGGAGAACCCGTGGGGTCGGATTCAGGTCAAGAACGGCCAGTCCACCACCGACCGGGACGGCGTCGACACGCTCACCGTGGAGGCCACCGTGGACGGCGCGGACACCGTGCTGACCGGTCAGGGCAACGGACCGATCTCGGCCTTCTTCGACGCGCTGCAGTCCATCGGGATCGACGTACGCCTGCTGGACTACCAGGAGCACACGATGAGCGAGGGCGCGTCCGCGCAGGCCGCCTCCTACATCGAATGCGCGATCGACGGCAAGGTGCTGTGGGGCATCGGCATCGACGCCAACACCACCCGCGCCTCCCTGAAGGCGGTCGTCTCGGCCGTCAACCGGGCCGCGCGCTGACCGTCCGGACCGGGGGTTTCGCGGACCCCGCCCGCCGGATCGCGGTGCGCTCCGGCGGGCGGGGCCGGTCGTTTACCGGCCACTGACCCGACCAGGTCACGGAAAGGTCTCGTCCCGGGTGCTGACTAGCCCTGACGGATGTGGCTAACATCACGCCAGCGCGGCGATGTTGCCGCGGGGTTACGGAGGTGCTGCGACGTGCTGCCAGGACGGGGACGAGACGGCCGTGTCACCGGGCTTTCGCGCATGGTGGGCACCCGTACCGCGTGGACGGCCCTCACCGACGGGGACTTCTTCTGCCCCGGCTGCGGCGGTGACCGCAACTACCAGCGGCTGGCCGGGCGCCGCCGGTTCACCCTGCTCGGCGTGCCGGTGTTGCCGCGCGGGGCGTGCGGGCCGGTCGTGGAGTGCGCGGCCTGCCGCCGCCACTACGGCACCGACGTGCTCGACCACCCCACCACCACCCGCTTCTCCGCGATGCTGCGCGACGCCGTGCACACCGTCGCCCTCGCGGTGCTCGCCGCGGGCGGCACGGGCTCCCGTACGGCCCTGGAGACCGCCGCGCAGGCGGTGCGCGCGGCCGGCTTCCCGGACTGCACCGAGGAGCAGCTGGCCGCCCTCGTCGAGGCGCTGGAGGCGGACACCGGCCGGATCACCGGCGAGCCCTGCGGGCCGGGGCTGGCCATCGAACTGCACGAGGCGCTGGATCCGCTGGCCCCGCACCTCGCTCCCGCCGGACGTGAATCGATCCTGCTCCAGGGCGCGCGGATCGCCCTGGCCGACGGCCCGTACACCACCGCCGAACGCGAGGCGCTGGCCACGGTGGGCGCCGCGCTCACCATCGGCGGCGACGAGGTGAACCGGCTGCTCGCGGCGGCGCGTACGCCCTCCTGATCTCCCCGCGTGCCCCGGCGCCAGCGACCCGGCCCCGGGGACGCCCCTCGCGGTGGCCGCGGCCTCGGCCTCACGCGCGACGAGGCGCCCCTCCCGCGCCGGGCCCGCGACCGGGCGCGCCGGTGAGCGTGGCGCACGGGTCGGGACGGGGCACGCCTGGCGTGAAGGGCGCCTCCTCCTGGAGGCTCATGGACGCCCTCGAAGGCTCATGGAGGCCCTTGGAGGCCCGCCCTACAGGAGTCCCGCCGCCGAGAGGCACTTCCCCACCCGCCGCACCTCGTCCTCCGACAGCGGCACCTGCGGCTCCGCCGTCGCCGGGCAGGCGATCACGCCGCGCAGGTGGAGCGCCGCCTTGAACGCGCCGATCGCGGACGAGCCGGGGCCCATGCGCGCGGGGTCGCCGGCGTGCACGAGGCCGAACAGGGCGCACAGCCGCTCCTGCTCGGTGCGGGCGCGTTCCGTGTCGCCGGCGCGGCACAGGCGGTCGAGGCGGACGTAGCCGTGCGGGTCGACGTTGGCGAGGCCGGGGACGGCGCCGTGCGCGCCGAGGGCGAGGGCGGCGTCCACGATCAGTTCCGAGCCGGTCAGGACGGTGAAGCCGGTCAGGCCGGCGCGGGTGCGGGCGCCGGTGACGACCTCGCGGAAGGCGGCCAGGTCGCCGCTGGAGTCCTTCAGCCCGGCGAGGACCCCGTCGGCGGCCAGGTCCAGGACCAGGTCCGCGGGGAGCTTGGTGTGGACGGCGACCGGGATGTCGTAGGCGAGGACGGGGACGGGGGACGCGGCGGCGACCGCGCGGTAGTGGCGGGCGATCTCCGCGGGGTGGGTGCGGGCGTAGAACGGCGCGGTGACGACCACGGCGTCGGCACCCGCCGCCGTCACCGCGGCCACGTGCTCCAGGACCCGGGGCGTCGTCATGTCGATCGCGCCCGCGAGCACCGGCAGCCGTCCCGCGACGTGCCGCACGGTCTCCGCCACCACCAGCCCGCGCTGGGCGTCCGTCAGATACGCGGCCTCCGATGTGGAGCCCAGCACGAACAGGCCGTGCACGCCGGCCGCCGTCAGGTGGTCGAGCAGCCGGTGCAGCGACTCCACGTCCACCTCCCGCTCCGGTGTCAGCGGGGTGCAGACGGGCGGGACGACACCGGTGAGCGGGGCGGGGACGGGCATGGCGGCTCCCTCGGCTGACGGGACCGGCGCCCGACGGCGCCGGTCGGCTCGTGCTCCTCTCCGGATGGTGGCACCGCGGGCGGCGCCCCGGCAGGGCGCCGGTCGGGAAACCGGGCATCCGGGTGGCGCCGCCCCCTGTACGGCGCCACCCGGACGCGGGTGCCGAGGGCCCCGGGAAGGGGGCCCACGGCCCGTCAGGGCAGCTCCGCCATGTAGTACTTGTCCCGGTCGGAGTCGTAGACCAGCTCGCCCGCCGCGTCGTAGCCCTTGATCCGCGGCGCCCGCGTGACCTGCTGGTCGAGTTCGCCGGTGGCGATGTACCAGCCGTGGTCCAGGACGGCGGGCCGGGTCTCGCCGTCGCCGTAGGAGACGGTCACCCTGGCCACCGAGGGGTCGACGAGGCCGATGCTGCCCCAGCGGAACGGCAGCTTCCAGTTCCCTCTGTCCATGGCCGACTGCGCGTAGAGCTTGAGCGCGTTGATGTCCGGGACGACGGGGCCCTGGTCCGGTGGCCCCTCGGCGACGCCTCCGCTGTTCACCCCGGCCACCTCGCCGTCCTTGACGGTGCAGATCACCCGGGTCCTGGCGGCGTCGTCGCGGGCCGCGACCACGAAGTGGCCGTTCCCGGGGGAGTTGCTGTCGCCGGTGCTGCGCATGGCGAGCAGGATCCGGTACTCCCCGGCAACGCCCAGCCCCTGGTGCGGTCCCCGCCCGAGGTCGGAGCCCAGGCAGTCCTCCAGCATGGACACCGCGGACTCCCGCGTCACCCCGTCGAGGAGCTGCCCGTCGGTGGCCGGACCCGAAGGGCCGGACGGAGTCGCCGAGGCCGTGGGCACGGGCGACCGCGAGGCCGTCGCGGACACGGCCGGGGACGCGCCCTCCCCGCCCCGGTCCGCGCCGCCCAGCGCGTACGCCCCCACCGGCGCCACGGCCAGCGTCACCAGCGCCGCCCCGGCCGCCGCCACCCGCCGGCGCCGCTCCGCCACGCCCCGGCGCCGGATCGCCGGGTAGGGCGCCATCGACGGCTGGAGGGTGAGCGCGTCATCGGTGAGCAGTGCCCGCACCCGCTCCGCGAACTCCCGCTCGCCGTCGGCTCCCTGCCACGCGTCCACCCGCTCGTCCCCGTTCACCTGCTGTCTCCCTGCCTGGACGGCACACCCATCGCCTGGGCGAGCCCCGGATACGTACGCAACTTCGCCAGTCCCTTGGCCGCCTGGCTCTTGACCGTGCCGGGCGAGCAGCCGAGGGTGTCGGCGACCTCCGCCTCGGACAGGTCCTCCCAGTAGCGCAGGACCACCACCGCCCGCTGCCGCGCGGGGAGTCCGGCCAGCGCGGTGAGCAGCGGCGAGCGCTCCACCACGCGCCCCACGGTCTCGTCGTGCCCCGCCCGCTCCGGCGGCGAGGCGGTCAGCGCCTCGCTGACCCGCCGTTTGCGGAAGCGGTCGCTGTTGCAGCTGACGAGCATCCGGCGGACGTACGCCTCCGGGTTGTCGCTGCGCGAGATCCGCCGCCACGAGCGGTAGGCCTTCGCCAGCGCGGTCTGCGTCAGGTCCTCGGCGTGGTGCGCGTCACCCGTCAGCAGATAGGCGGTCCGCACCAGGTGTGACCACCGTGCTCTGACGAACTCCTGGTACTGGGCCTCGTGTTCGGCCTTCATCAAGCACCCTCCTCGCCCTCCAGACCACCGTCCGGACGGAATCGGTTGCCCGGAGGGTCCGAGGGATTTCCGGGGCGGTGCGGGAGTGGCTAGGCCAGCACCTCCGACAGGACGGCCGCGGTCTGCGCGATCAGGGCGTTGTCGCGGACCGCCGCCGGGTCGAACTTGCGGGACAGGACGGCCAGGACGACCGGGGTGCCGTCCGGGGTCCAGGCGATGCCGACGTTGTTGTTGGTGCCGTAGGCGCCGCCCCCCGTCTTGTCGGCCACCGTCCAGGTGGGCGGGACACCGGCGCGCAGCCGGTCGCCGCTGGTGGTGTTGTGCAGCAGCCAGTGGGTCAGCAGCTCACGGTCGGCACCGGGGAGGGCGTCGCCGAGGACGAGCCGGGCGTAGGTGCGGCCGATCGCGCGCGGGCTGGTGGTGTCGGTGACCCGCCACGGCTCCGCCGAGTTCAGCTCCGTCTCCCAGCGGTCCAGGCGGGTCACCGGGTCGCCGAGGGAGCGGGCGAACCGGGTGATCGCCGTGGGGCCGCCCAGCTCGCGCAGCAGCAGGTTTCCGGCCGCGTTGTCGCTGAACCGGATGGTCACGTCGCACAGTTCGGCGACGGTCATCCCCTCGGCGAGGTGCTCGCGCGTCTTGTCGGAGCCGTCCACCAGGTCCGCTTCCGTGTAGTGGATGCGGCGGGCCAGGAACTCCCCGTCCCGGTCCAGGTCGCGCAGGACCGCGGCGGCGGCGAGGGTCTTGAAGACGGAACAGATCGGGAACAGGTCGTCCGCGTGATGCCGGACGGTGCGTCCGGTGCGCAGGTTGCGGGCGTAGACGCCGAGCTTGGCGCCGTAGTGCCGCTCCAGGTCGCGCAGGCGTCCGGTGACCCCGGCCGGCGCGCCGGAGGCGTGCGCCGCGGCGGGGATGAGCGCGGCGGCGGTACCGGCGGCACCGGCGGTGAGGAGGGTACGGCGGCGTAACGACATCGAGGGCTCCTTCGTGATCGTCTCTGCCCGTGATCGACGCCGTCGCGGCCCGCCTCGGTTGCGGCTGGACCGCGCGCCCGGTCGCGCTGCCGCCGCTAGTCGCAGTGCCTGTCCCGTACCGGCCGCTCGCCCGACGCCAGGAATCGGGAGACCGTCGCGTCGCCGCAGGCGTTGCCGTGGGCGAGGTAGGCGTCGTGGCCCGTGGAGTCGACGACGACCATGCGCGCCCGGTCACCCAGGGCCGCGCGCAGCTTCAGGGCCCCGGCGAGCGGGGTGGCCGGGTCACGCTCGTTCTGTACGAGCAGGATGTTGGAGGGCCCCCGGTCGGTGATCCGCACCGCGGGCTCCCTGGGCGGGAAGGGCCAGGCGGCGCAGAGCATCGCGTTGCGCGGCATGCCCGCGGTCAGCGGGTGGGCGGCCCGGCTGCGGGCGACGTCCTTCCGGTACCCGGCCGGGTCCTCGGGCCAGGCCACGTCGTTGCACAGGGTCCCGGCGGCCACGGCGGTCACGTTCTGCAGCACCTCGTCCGGCGGCGACGCGGGGGCGGGCGGCACGGTGCCGCGCTGCGCGGCCAGCATCAGCCGCGCGAGACGGGGGAAACGGGCGGGAGAGTAGAGGCTCTCCAGCATGGTCTGGCGCAGTACGTTGCCGTTCAGCTCCTCGGGGTTGGCGCCCGGCCAGGGGATCGGCTCGGCGTCGAGACGGGCGGCCAGCCGCAGGAACAGGGGGCGGACCTCGGCGGCCGTCCCGGCGATCCGGTCCGGATTGCCGGGGTGCGACGCCCACCGGGCGAACTCGGGGAACACGTCCTCGACGCCCTGTTCGTACCCGGCGAGCCAGGCGCGAGCCACGCGGGCGGGGTCGGGGTCGTCGTTGCTGTCGAGCACGATCCGGTCCGTGCGGTGCGGGAACAGCTGGCTGTACACCGCGCCGACGTACGTGCCGTACGACACGCCCCACGCGGACACCTTGCGCTCGCCCAGCGCGGCGCGCACCCGGTCGAGGTCGCGGGCCTCGTTGGCGGTGCTCAGATGCCGGATCAGCTCGCCACCGTGGTGGGCGCAGGCGTCCGCCATCCGCCGCGCGTCGGCCAGGTTCCCGTCGATCGAGCCGTCGGGGGCGGGCCAGGGCCGCAGCTTCACCGGGGCGAGGTCACCGTGGTCCAGGCCGCAGCCGACCGGAGTGGACGGGGCGAGACCGCGCGGCGCGAAGCCGACCAGGTCGAACCGGTCCCGCACCTCCTGCGGCAGCTTCTGCCCCTTCTTCGACGGGTCGTCGAGGCTGGAGCCGCCGGGGCCGCCCGGGATCAGCAGGAGGACACCCCGCCGCTCGGCCGGGTCCTCGCTCCGGATGCGCGAGATGGCGATCTCGATCGTCCCGGCGCCCGGATCGGCGTAGTCCATCGGCACCTCGACGGTGGCGCACTGCTGCCGGGCGTCGGGCGCGCCGCCCGCACACGCACCCCAGTCGAGGGAGGGCCGCGGGGCGGCGGCGGACGGGGCGGCGAGCCCGGCGAACAGCAGGGCGGCGGAGGCGGCGACGAGGCCGACGGTGCGCGTGGTCTTCTCCATGCCCACGAGCCTCGCCGATCCCCGCCCGCTCCCACATCCGGGCAACGGCCCGGTTTTCACGGGGGTTTACCCCAGTGCCACTCCTCCGGGACGTCCCTCAGCCGGCGGTGCGCGCCGTACGGATGAACGCGGTCCAGGCGGCCGGTCCGACAAGGATCACGGGCCCGTCCGGGACCTTGCTGTCCCGGACGGGGACGACACCGGGGACTCCGTCGGCGACCTCGACGCAGTCGCCGCCATTGCCGTCGCTGTGGGTGCTCTTGCGCCAGCGGGCGTGGGTCAGGTCGTACTCGCGCATCGTCTGTGGTCCTCCGCCGCCGATTCGATCAGGGCCAGGGACGCGTCAGGCGACAACGCGGCGGCCCTCAGCAGATCGTAGGTGGCTTGCGTGCGCTTCACCACAGGCGGATCGTCAAGGAGGCTCCCCGAATACACGGCTTCTGTATAGACCGTGGGGGGAGCGTCCTCGAACTCCATGTACTTCAAAGATCCGGTCATGATGGCGTACGCGCCTGCCGTGTACGGCAGCACCTGGAGCAGCACGGTGCGCTCTCGTGCCAGCGTCGCGATGTGCTCCAGCTGGCCGGCCATGGCGGCTGGGCCGCCGACCGGGGTGCGCAGCACGTTCTCGTGCAGGATCGCCCAGTACGTCGGCCGGGCGGCGTCCCGCAGGATCCGCTGCCGCTCCAGCCGACCGCTCACCTTGTCCTCGATGTGCTCCTCCGGCGCCAGCGGGTTCATCGCCAGCGTGACCGCGCGGGCGTACGCCGCCGTCTGGAGCAGGCCCGGTACAAGTGCCGGTGCGAACTCGCAGATCTTGGTCGCCAGCGCCTCCAACTCGGCCGCCTGGGCAAAGTACTCCGCATAACGCCGGTCATTGATGAGCTTCCTGCACAACCGCTCGAAAATACCGTCGGTTTGCAGGACCTCGTCGATGCGCTGGGCGATATCCAGCTGAGGTTTTCGAATGGCCTGCTCGAACTGACCGATATAAGCACCGGAGACGAATACCCGCGCCCCCAGGTCGACTTGGGTGATGCCCGCGTCCTCGCGGCGTCGCCTCAGCTCCGCTCCGAAGAACTCCCAGGCAGCCTGCCGTGAACCATTGGCCATGGCCAACCCCTTTGTCCTGCCCCGCACTTGTAGCGCACAAGCTTCTGTCGAGTGTAGGGCCGGCGGACGATGCTGGAGAGGGAAAGAGTGAAACCCGAATACCCAGGGGAGCCACGTGGAGGCACAGCACCGATTGCAGGAAATGCGAACCGCAGGAAAAGGCCGGAAACCAATGACACCGACGAAGCCGCCGATCGGCTCGTACGTCGTCGACACCCGCACCGGGAAGGTGGGCATCGTGATGGGCCACGAGGGACCCTACGTACAGCTGAGACCGTACGGCGGCGGCAGGGAGTGGGACGCGGACCCACGGAGCGTACGCAACGCCACCCCCGCGGAGCGCCTGCGCGCCGCGACCGCGTACGCCAACGCGCGCAGCCGGGGCGAGGTCCCTTGACGCGGCGCGGGCGTACCCGGCCGGGGACCCGCGCGCGTAGGCGAGAATGGGTCCATGAGTCTGTTCCGCGACGACGGCATCGTGCTGCGCACCCAGAAGCTGGGTGAGGCGGACCGGATCATCACGCTGCTCACGCGCGGTCACGGGCGGGTACGCGCCGTGGCGAGAGGCGTGCGCCGGACGAAGTCCAAGTTCGGGGCGCGCCTCGAACCGTTCTCCCACGTCGACGTGCAGTTCTTCGCGCGCGGCAGCGAGCTGGTGGGGCGCGGGCTGCCGCTGTGCACGCAGAGCGAGACCATCGCGCCGTACGGTGGCGCCATCGTCACCGACTACGCCCGGTACACCGCCGGGACGGCGATGCTGGAGACCGCCGAGCGGTTCACCGACCACGAGGGCGAGCCGGCCGTGCAGCAGTACCTGCTGCTGGTCGGGGCCCTGCGCACGCTCGCCCGCGGCGAGCACGCCCCGCACCTGGTGCTCGACGCGTTCCTGCTGCGCTCCCTCGCCGTCAACGGCTACGCCCCCAGCTTCAGCGACTGCGTGAAGTGCGGGATGCCCGGTCCGAACCGCTTCTTCTCGGTGGCCTCCGGGGGCTCGGTCTGCGTGGACTGCCGGGTGCCCGGCAGTGTCGTACCCTCGCCGCGGACCCTGGAGCTGCTGGCCGCGCTGCTTACGGGAGACTGGGAGACCGCGGACGCGTGCGAGCCGCGGTACGTGCGGGAGGGCAGCGGGCTGGTGTCCGCCTATCTGCACTGGCACCTGGAGCGCGGGCTGCGTTCCCTGAGGTACGTCGAGAAGTAAGAGAAGCAAGGGAGACGAGACGCTCATGGTCGTACGCGGGTTCCTGGGGCGCCAGCGCCGCGAGTACAGGACGCCGGAGCCGCACCCGTCCGGCGCGCGGCCGCCGAAGCTCCCCGGCGAGCTGGTGCCGAACCATGTGGCGATCGTCATGGACGGCAACGGCCGCTGGGCCAAGGAGCGGGGCCTGCCGCGCACCGAGGGCCACAAGGTGGGCGCCGAGCGCGTGCTGGACGTGCTGCAGGGCGGCATCGAGATGGGTGTCGGCGCCATCTCCCTGTACGCCTTCTCCACCGAGAACTGGAAGCGCTCCCCCGAGGAGGTGCGCTTCCTGATGAACTTCAACCGCGACTTCATCCGCAAGTCCCGCGACCAGCTCGACGAGCTGGGCGTGCGGGTGCGCTGGGTGGGCCGGATGCCCAAGCTGTGGAAGTCGGTCGCCCAGGAGCTGCAGATCGCCCAGGAGCAGACCAAGGACAACGACCGGCTGACCCTGTACTTCTGCATGAACTACGGCGGCCGCGCCGAGATCGCCGACGCGGCGCGGGCCATCGCCGAGGACGTGAAGGCCGGGCGGCTCGACCCGTCGAAGGTGACCGAGAAGACCGTCCAGAAGTACCTGTACTACCCGGACATGCCGGACGTCGACCTGTTCCTGCGCCCGAGCGGCGAGCAGCGCACGTCCAACTACCTGCTGTGGCAGAGCGCGTACGCCGAGATGGTCTTCCAGGACGTGCTGTGGCCGGACTTCGACCGCCGTGACCTGTGGCGGGCCTGCCTGGAGTTCGCCTCCCGCGACCGCCGCTTCGGCGGCGCGATCCCCAACGAGGAACTGCTGGCCATGGAGGGCCGGACAGAAGGCTGACCGTGCACGGGGCGGCTGCGAGGTCTTCAGGGACGCGGGGAACCGCGCGACCAGCCACCACGAACCCGCAGCCGCCCACGCACCGCACCTCCCACGGCGAACCCGCGAGCCCCGCTCAACCGGCGGCGCACTCCGCGCAGGTGCCGAAGATCTCCACCGTGTGCGCCACGTTCACATAGCCGTGCTCGGCCGCGATGGCGTCCGCCCACTTCTCCACGGCCGGGCCCTCGACCTCGACCGCCTTGCCGCAGACGCGGCAGACCAGGTGGTGGTGGTGCTCGCCGGTCGAGCACCGCCGGTACACCGCCTCGCCGTCGGAGGTGCGCAGCACGTCGACCTCGCCGGCCTCGGCGAGGGACTGGAGGGTGCGGTAGACCGTGGTGAGCCCGACGGAGTCGCCCTTGTGCTTGAGCATGTCGTGCAAGTCCTGCGCACTGCGGAACTCGTCGACTTCGTCGAGGGCTGCCGCCACGGCGGCACGCTGCCGGGTGGCGCGGCCCTTCACGGGCGGTCCAGCGGTCGTCACCGGTTGCCTCCTCACGTCTGCTGCGGTCCGGGCCATTGTGCCAGCCCGGACCGGCAGCGGTCAGACGCCGATCTCGTCCTCGGTCCGGCGGCTGGCCGGAATCGCGCACTCCGCCGGGTCCCCGGACGGCTGCGCGGCGGCCAGTGCCCGGGCCCGGCGCCGGGCCAGCGGGGTCGCCAGCGCGGTCAGCACGACAAACGCGCCGATGGTCAGCAGCACGATCGTCGCGCCGGGCGGAACGTCCTGGTAGTACGAGGTCACCGTGCCGCCGAGGGTCACGGTCACCCCGATCGCCACCGCGACCGCGAAGGTCGCGGCGAAGCTGCGGGTGAGCTGCTGGGCGGCGGCCACCGGCACCACCATCAGCGCGGACACCAGCAGCAGGCCGACCACGCGCATCGCCACCGTGACCGTCACGGCCGCGGTGATCGCCGTGAGCAGGTTCAGCGCCCGCACCGGCAGGCCCGTGACCCGCGCGAACTCCTCGTCCTGGCTGACCGCGAAGAGCTGGCGGCGCAGACCCAGGGTGACCAGCATCACGAAGGCCGCCAGCAGGCAGATGGCCGTCACGTCCGACTCCGACACCGTCGACAGCGAGCCGAACAGATACGAGGTCAGGTTGGCGTTGGAACCCGTCGGCGCGAGGTTGATGAACATCACACCGCCGGCCATGCCGCCGTAGAACAGCATCGCCAGCGCGATGTCGCCGCGGGTCTTGCCGTACCAGCGGATCAGCTCCATCAGGACCGCGCCGAGGACGGAGACGAGGGTGGCCATCCACACCGGGGACCAGGACAGCAGGAAGCCGAGCCCGACGCCGGTCATCGCGACGTGGCCGATGCCGTCGCCCATCAGCGCCTGGCGGCGCTGCACCAGGTAGATGCCGACCGCGGGCGCGGTGATGCCGACCAGGACGGCGGCGAGCAGGGCCCGCTGCATGAAGTCGTAGTTCAGGAGTTCCATCAGCTCAGCAGTCCCGTCCGGATCGGTTCGGCGTCGTGGGCCGCGTGCGGATGGACGTGGTCGTGGCCGGGCAGCGCGTGCTGGCCGACCGCCTTCGGGGGCGGGCCGTCGTGCAGCACACAGCCGTCGCGCAGGACGACCGCCCGGTCGATCAAGGGCTCCAGCGGGCCCAGTTCGTGCAGGACGACCAGCACGGTCGCGCCCTGGGCGACCTGCTCGCGCAGCGTCGCGGCCAGCACTTCCTGGCTGGCCAGGTCGACGCCCGCCATCGGCTCGTCCATGATCAGCAGCTCGGGGCCGGCGGCGAGCGCGCGGGCGATCAGCACCCGCTGGTGCTGGCCACCGGAGAGCGCGTTCACCGAGTCCCCGGCCCGGTCCGCCATGCCGACCAGGTCCAGCGCCCGGCGGACGGCCTCGCGGTCGGCCTTGCGGAAGACGCCGAAGCGGGTGCGGGACAGGCGGCCCGAGGAGACCACCTCGCCGACCGTGGCGGGCACGCCGCCCGCGGCCGTGGTGCGCTGCGGGACGTAGCCGACGCGCGCCCAGTCCCCGAACCGCCGGCGGGGTGTGCCGAACAGCTCGATCTCGCCGGCGCTGACCGGCACCTGGCCGATGACGGTGCGCACGGCCGTCGACTTGCCGGAGCCGTTCGCGCCGAGCAGCGCGACGACCTCACCGCGGGACACGGTGAGGTCGATACCGCGCAGGACGGGGCGCGAGCCCAGCTCGGCGCGTACGCCGCGCAGGGATATGACGGGCTCGCTCACCATGTGGCCTCCGTAACGGTCAATTCGCGATCACTGGCGATCACTTCGCGCCGAGGGCCGTCTTCAGCGCGCTGAGGTTGGACTCCATGACCTCGAAGTAGTCGTCGCCCTCGGACTTGTCGGTGATGCCCTCGAGCGGGTCGAGCACGTCGGTCTTCAGGCCGGCGTCCTTCGCGAGCGTCTTCGCGGTCTTGTCACTCACCAGTGTCTCGTAGAAGACGGTGGTCACGCCGTCCGCCTTGGCCTCCTCCTGGAGCTCCTTGATCCGGGCGGGGCTCGGCTCGGACTCCGGGTCGAGGCCGGAGATGGCCTCCTGGGTCAGGCCGTAGCGCTCGGCGAGGTAGCCGAAGGCGGCGTGGTTGGTGAAGAAGACCTTCGTCTTGGTGTTCCTCAGGCCGTCCTCGAACCGCGTGTTCAGCTCGTTCAGCTCGCCGACCAGCGCGTCGGTGTTCTTCTTGTAGTCGGCCGCGTGGTCCGGGTCGGCCTTCTCGAAGGCGGCGCCGATGCCCTTGGCGACCTCGGCGTACTTCACCGGGTCCAGCCACAGGTGGGGGTCGAGGGCGTGTTCCTCTTCCTCGGAGTGTTCCTCGGAGGGGGCCTCGGAGTGCTCGTCCGCGTGCTCGTCCGCGTGCTCCTCGCCCTCGTGGCCGTGGTCGTGCTCGACGCTGCCGTGGTCCTCCAGCTTCGTGAGGGAGGCCGCGTCGATCTTCGTCTTCACGTCGGCCTGGGCGACGGCCTCGTCGACGGCCGGCTGGAGGGTCTTGAGGTAGAGGACCGCGTCGGCTTCCTGCAGGGCGGCGGTCTGCCGGGTGGAGAGCTCCAGGTCGTGGGGCTCCTGACCGGGCTCGGTGAGGGTGGTGACGTTCACGTGGTCCCCGCCGATCCGCTCGGCGAGGAACTGCATCGGGTAGAACGACGCGACGACATCGAACTTGTCCGTGTTGCCCGCGTTCGCGGAGTCGCTGGAGCAGGCGGTCAGGGCAGCGAGACCGAGGGCGGTCACCGCTGCGGTGGGTATGAGCTGTCGTCGTACGTTCATGAGAGTCATTTTCAACAAAAGTGGAAACCGTTGTCAACAAACGGTCGTCCCGGCCGCGAGGGCATCCCGATTTGGTTCAGGGGGAGTGCACGCCGGTAACCTGAAGCATTCGCTGGAAGCATCTCGCTTCGTCGCCCGTCGTCGTAATGAAGAGAGCACCGTGGCCGCCGACAAGATCGACACCATCGTCAGCCTGAGCAAGCGCCGTGGCTTCGTTTTCCCCTGTAGTGAGATCTACGGCGGTCAGCGTGCCGCCTGGGACTACGGGCCGCTCGGTGTCGAGCTGAAGGAGAACATCAAGCGCCAGTGGTGGCGCTACATGGTGACGTCGCGTGAGGACGTCGTCGGTATCGACTCGTCCGTGATCCTCGCCCCCGAGGTCTGGGTCGCCTCCGGCCACGTCGCCACCTTCACCGACCCGCTCACCGAGTGCACCTCCTGCCACAAGCGCTACCGCGCGGACCACCTGGAGGAGGCCTACGAGGAGAAGAAGGGCCGCGCCCCGGAGAACGGCCTGTCCGACATCAACTGCCCGAACTGCGGCACCAAGGGCCAGTTCACCGAGCCCAAGCAGTTCTCGGGTCTCCTCTCCACCCACCTCGGCCCGACCCAGGACTCCGGCTCCGTCGCCTACCTGCGTCCCGAGACCGCCCAGGGCATCTTCACCAACTTCGCCCTGGTGCACACCGCTTCGCGCAAGAAGCCGCCGTTCGGCATCGCCCAGATGGGCAAGTCGTTCCGCAACGAGATCACGCCGGGCAACTTCATCTTCCGCACCCGCGAGTTCGAGCAGATGGAGATGGAGTTCTTCGTCAAGCCGGGCGAGGACGAGCAGTGGCACGAGTACTGGATGGAGCAGCGCTGGAACTGGTACACCGGCCTGGGTCTCCGTGAGGAGAACATGCGCTGGTACGAGCACCCCAAGGAGAAGCTCTCCCACTACTCCAAGCGCACCGCCGACATCGAGTACCGCTTCCAGTTCGGCGGCAGCGAGTGGGGCGAGCTGGAGGGTGTCGCCAACCGCACCGACTACGACCTCACCGCGCACTCCAAGGCCTCCGGCCAGGACCTGGCCTACTACGACCAGGAGGCCGGCGAGCGCTGGACGCCGTACGTCATCGAGCCCGCGGCCGGCGTCGGCCGCACCATGCTGGCCTTCCTCCTCGACGCGTACGTCGAGGACGAGGCGCCCAACGCCAAGGGCAAGATGGAGAAGCGCACCGTGCTGCGCCTGGACCACCGCCTCGCCCCGGTGAAGGCGGCCGTCCTGCCGCTGTCCCGCAACGCTGAGCTGTCCCCGAAGGCCAAGGGCCTCGCGCAGGCGCTGCGCCAGCACTGGAACATCGAGTTCGACGACGCCGGCGCCATCGGCCGCCGCTACCGCCGCCAGGACGAGATCGGTACGCCGTACTGCGTGACCGTCGACTTCGACACGCTGGACGACAACGCCGTGACCGTCCGCGAGCGGGACTCGATGAAGCAGGAGCGGGTTTCCCTGGACCAGATCGAGGGCTACCTGGCCGCGCGCCTGATCGGCTGCTAGCCGCTCACCGGCCGACGGAGTTCCCCGTGCCCCGCTGGGGTGCGGGGAACTCGTGTTTTCACAGGTCCAGATCCACGAACAGGGCGGCGTGGTCGGAGGCCGCCTCGCTCTTGGACGTGATCGTGTCGAACGGCTTGATGCCGTCCGCGAAGATGCCGCGGGTCTCCAGGCCGACGTGCTGCACCTCCCGCCACAGCGAGGGCGGGAGGAGCAGGTAGTCCAGTTTGTCCCGCTCGGTGCGGCAGGTGCCGTGGGTGCCGGGGAGCCCGCGGTAGGAACGGTGGCTCATCACGTCCCGCAGACCGGTGTCCAGCAGCACCGCCAGGGTCTCGCTGTCGGGGTCGTCGTTGAGGTCCCCGGCGACCATCACGTGGGGTGTGCGCTGCAGCGCGGCCCGGTGGATCTCCGCGACCCGCTTCGCCTGGGCCAGCCGCAGTGCCGGGTCGTCGGTGAACTTGCTCTTGAGGTGGTTGCCGAGGATCACGACCGGCGTGCCGTTGAGGCGGATCTCGAACTCGGGGCAGTCGCGGCTGAACAGGCGCTTGGCGGGACGGTCCGGGCGGGTGTCGAAGAGGTGGGGCCGCACGGACGTGACCGGGTGGCGGCTGAGGATCCCGATGTCGATGCCGCGGCCGTCGTTGCCGTCGACCAGCAGGTTGTAGGGATACGGCCGCCTGCCGAGCGCCCCGGCGAGCACCTGGGTGTTGAACCGCTCCAGCGTCAGGCGGTCCTCGACCTCCACGGTGACCAGGACGTCGGCGTCGACCTCCGAGACCACCCGGCCGGTGTTGCGCACCACGTTCAGGTCGAGGTCGTCCTGGCCCAGCTCCGCCCAGCCCACCCAGGAGGCCCGGCCGGCGGCCTTGATCTCGATCTTCACGTCGTTCCCCGACCCGGACGTGTCGTAGAGCCTGATCTCGTCGGTCCTACGGGGCTCGTTGATGGTGATCGGCGGCGGATTGCGCGGGTCGAAGGCGTGGATGCGGTGGTCGAGGATGATCTCGGCGATCCTCTCCTTGTCGCGTGAGGTGTACTCGCGCTTGTCGAGGAGCGCGACCAGCTCCGCGAAGTCTGTGAGGAGTCGCGCGCGAGCCTGCGGGTCCGGGAGCCGGAACACCGTGGGCCGGCGGAAGAGGTTCTCCATGTTGAAGGTGGCGATACGGACGCTCATGGCGGCCTCCTCCGGCGGCGCAGACGTGCCGCGGGGCCGACGGCGGGCGCCGCCTCGGTGGCCGCGCGCCGGCATCTCCCATTCTCCGGGCAGGCGGAAACGCTGTCGAACGGGCTGCGGCCCACGCCGCTGCTGACAAGTATCGAATGACAGATATTGAAATCTGTCACCTGTCATGTCACGCTGGTGTGCATGACGACGATCCAGACCCGCACCCTCGGAACCACCGGCCCCCAGGTCTCCGCCCTCGGCCTCGGCTGCATGGGCATGTCCGCGCTGTACGGCGCGGCGGACCGGGCCGAGTCCATCGCGACCATCCACGCGGCGCTCGAAGCGGGCGTCACCCTGCTCGACACCGGCGACTTCTACGGCATGGGCCACAACGAGCTGCTGATCGGCGAGGCCCTGCGCGCGGCGCCCCCGGCCCGCCGGGAACAGGCCCTGGTCAGCGTGAAGTTCGGCGCCCTGCGCGGCCCGGACGGCAGATGGCTCGGCTACGACGGCCGGCCCGAGGCGGTGAAGACCTTCGCCGCGTACTCGCTCCAGCGCCTCGGCGTCGACCACCTCGACGTCTACCGCCTCGCCCGGCTCGACCCGGCCGTCCCCGTCGAGGAGACCGTCGGCGCGGTCGCCGAACTCGTCGAGCAGGGGTACGTCCGGCACATCGGCCTCAGCGAGGTCGGCGCCGGCACCCTGCGCAGGGCCGCCGCGACCGCCCCGATCGCGGACCTCCAGATCGAGTACGCCCTCATCACGCGGGGCATCGAGAAGGAGATCCTGCCGACCGCCCGGGAACTGGGCATCGGCATCACCGCGTACGGCGTCCTCTCGCGCGGCCTGATCTCCGGCCACTTCACCGCCGACCGGCAGCTCGCCGCGGACGACTTCCGCGCCCACTCGCCCCGCTTCCAGGGCGACAACCTCCACCGCAACCTGCGGCTGGTGGACGAGCTGCGGAAGATCGCCGAGCACAAGGGCGTGAGCGTCGCGCAGATCGCCATCGCCTGGGTGCTGTCCCGCGGCGAGGACATCGTGCCGCTCATCGGCGCCCGCCGCCGCGACCGGCTCGCGGAGGCCCTCGGCGCGCTCGACGTCACCCTGGACGCGGCCGACCTCGCCGCCGTCGAGGAGGCCGTACCGGCGGACGCGGTGGTCGGCGAACGCTATGCCGCGGCGCAGATGGCAGACCTCGACAGCGAGCGGTGACACGGCCGCCGGGTACCGTCTTGGGCATGGCCCCGACCAGTGAGACCCTGACCGCCGACCGCATCCTCGAAGCGACCGAGGAGGTGCTGCGCCGCCACGGCCCGGCCAAGGCCACCGTGGTCGACGTGGCCCGCGCGCTCGGCGTCAGCCACGGCAGCGTCTACCGGCACTTCCGCACCAAGGCGGCCCTGCGCGAGGCCGTCACGAAGCGCTGGCTGGACCGCACGTCGGGGGAACTGGCCGGCATCGCCGCCGACCGGGACCGGGACCCGGAACAGCGGCTGCGCGCCTGGCTGCGGGCGCTGTTCGACGCCAAGCGCCGCAAGGCGGGCCGCGACCCGGAGCTGTTCGCCACGTACATGGTGCTCACCCGCGAGAGCGGCGAGGCGGTCCCCGAGCACATCGCCGACCTCACCGCCCAGCTGACGGACATCGTCCGCGCGGGCCTCGGCACGGGCGCCTTCACCACCACCGACCCGGCCGCCACCGCCCGCGCGGTCTTCCACGCCACCGGCCGCTTCCACGACCCTGCCTACGCGGCCGAGTGGGAACAGCCCGGCATCGAGGCGGACTTCGACGCGGTCGTGGACCTGGTGGTACGGGGCCTGCGCGCAAAGCCCTGAGCTTCCGCGGGGGGGGGGGGGGGGGGGGGGCGCGGGCCCCCCCCCCCCCCCCCCCCCCCCCCCCCCCCCCCCCCCCCCCCCCCCCCCCCCCCCCCCCCCCCCCCCCCCCCCGCGGCGCTACGGCACGAGCCGGACGCGGACGTCCTCGTACGGCAGCACGATCGTCGCGTCCCGCCCGCGCCGCCACTCGGGCGTCACCAGGAACAGCCGCCCGCCCGACGCCAGCAGCAGCCGGAACCCCCGGTACCGGTGACGGTACGCCCGCGCCTCCTCCCCGGCCGTGCCGAGCCGGGACGCCGTCACCCCCCGGGGCAGGTCGTCCAGCGGTTCCCTCGTCTCGACGACGACCTCGGGGCGGTCCTCCAGGCCGGCCGCGTCCTCCTCGCCCCGGCCCGTGCCGTACGCCCACGCCAGCTGGGTGGACGCCCACACCAGCCCGGCGACCAGCAGGGCGATGACGCCCATCGCGCCGTTGCGGGCCAGACGCTGCGACAGCAGGGGGCGCCCGCGCCGCTGCCCCGCGATCCAGACGCCGTACGCCACCGCCGCCGGTCCGAACGCCAGGCTGAACGGGGTGGCGCCGATGATCACGCTGGCCTCCGGGCCCTGGACGAAGATGCCGATGAGCGCCCTGGCGATCAGCAGGACCCCGACCAGGACGAAGCCGTACGCGGCGAAGGCCGTCACGTCCGACGTGCCGTCCCGCTCGTCGGGCCGGTCGCGGGCGAGCAGCCACAGGACCGTGGAGTGGATCGCGACGATCGCGAGCAGGCCGAGGAAGAGCATCGCCGCCGGCACGAAGACGACCTCCAGGCCGTCCAGCATCATGTCCTGGTTCGACCGGCCGGTCAGGTCCACCGGGACGCCGAAGTACTCGTACCGGGCGCGGGTGGCGACGTAGCCGAAGTAGATCAGCAGCGCGGTCGCCAGCGTGGCCGGCCCCAGCGCCTCGGCGACCTGCCGGACGCGGGCGGAGACGGGCGGGGTGGACTCGGTGGTCATTCCGGGGCCGGGGACGAGGGGGACGAGGGCGAGGTGGGGGGAGAGGTCGGCGGGCCCTCGACGTCGAGGGAGGTCGTGAGCGGTTCCGATCTGCCGACCACCAGGACGGGATTCTGCGGGGTCGGCGGCCGGTCGCCCCACGCGGGCTCGTTGCACGGACTGATCTCGGCGTTGTCGCACAGGAAGCTGTAGTGGGCCACCGCCGCGACCGTGTACTCCCCGCCGGGGGCGTCCGCTGAGGGGACGGCTCCGGCTGTGCACTGCCCGCCCTCGGGCAGGAGATGGCCGTCGCAGGAGGGATCCAGCGCACCGGGGCCGTTCTCCTCCTGGAAGCAGTGGGCGGTGTCGGGCGAGAGCGCCGGCGTCGTCGGTCCCGGCCGGGCGACCACGGTGAAGGAGACGCGCTGGATGGTCGCGGGTGTGGACGTCTTGTTCAGGATCGTCACACAGCCATAGCCGAGGCCGTTGCCGTCGATGCGCAGCCCGTTCACGGTGAGGGACTTCCGGCCGCCCTCTTCCCCGTCCCCGCCCGTGTCCCCGTCCCCGTCGGTGCCTCCGTCCCCGGTCCCGCCCGTGTCCCCGTCCCTGTCGGTGCCTCCGTCCCCGGTCCCGCCCGTGTCCCCGCCCTCGTCGGTCGTGCGTCCGCCGTCGCTGCCCGTCTCCTCCGTCGTACGGCCGCCGTCCGTGCCGCCGTCCGTGCCGTTGTCGGTGCCGGTGTCACGGTCTTCGCCGGTACCACCGTCGCCGCCGGTACCGGTGCCGTTCCCCGCCTCCGCAGTGCCGTTCGTCCGCTCGCCGGACGTGCCGTCGCCACCGGTCGTGGCGCTGCGCACCAGCCAGACGATGCCGAGCACCGCCACCAGGCCGAGGACCGCCGCGAAGACACCGACGCGGAGACGTGAAGGGGGCATATCCGGAGGATATGGCGATCTTTCACCCGTGGCCTCCCGGACTGCTCCACCCTCAGCCGCGCACCGCCTCGCGGACCTCTCCCGACTCCAGCCGCGCGGCCGTGTGCTCGGCGGTGCGGCGGGCCCAGGGGCCGGTGGTCAGCACGCCGAGCACCAGGACCACCGCCCCGCAGCCCACGAGGATCCACCAGCCGGGAACCGCCGCGGCGACGAAGGTGTCCCGGTAGGCGGCGGAGCCGATGCCCGCGGCCAGGACCGCGCCGACGACCGCGACGCCCAGCGTCTGCCCGAGCTGCCGGCTGGTCGAGGCGACGGCGGCGGCCACCCCGGCCTGGGCGCGGGGCATCCCGGAGACCGCCGTGTTGGTGATCGGCGCGTTCACCATGCCGAAGCCGACGCCGAAGAGCACGTACCCGGTCAGGAGCCCCGCGTTCGACGTCTCCGCCTCGAACGCCGCGAACAGCAGCGCGCTCGCGGTCATCGCGATGCCCGCGAGGAGGAGCGGCAGGCGCGCGCCCCGGCTGCCGACGAGACGCCCGGACAGGGGCGCGCACAGGAAGGTCGGTACGGCCATGGGCAGCATCCACAGGCCGGCGTGCAGGGCGTCCAGGCCGCGGACGTTCTGGAGGTACAGCGTGGACAGGAACAGGAAGCCGCCCAGCGCGGCGAACGCGGCGATCGCGATCACCGTCGCGCCGCTGAACGGCGCCGAGCGGAAGAAGCGCAGGTCGATCAGCGGTTCGGCGCGCCGGGGCTCGTGGACCAGCAGGCCCAGCAGCGCGGCCGCCGCCACCGCCGCGAACGGCAGGACCGCCGCGATCCCGGCCGCGGGCGCCTCGATGATCGCGTACGTCAGGCCGCCGAAGAGGAGGATGACCAGCCCCTGGCCGACGGGGTCGGCCCGGCGGGCCCTGGCCGCGCGGGACTCGGGGACGTACCGGAGGGTGAGCAGCAGGGCGGCCAGCCCCACCGGCAGGTTGATCCAGAAGATCGCCCGCCAGCCGACCGACTCGACGAGGAGCCCGCCCACCAGGGGGCCGGCGGCCATCGAGATGCCGACCACCGCGCCCCAGACGCCGATCGCGCGGGCCCGCTCCCGCGGGTCGGTGAAGGTGTTGGTGATGATCGACATGGCGACCGGGTTCAGCATCGAGCCGCCCACCGCCTGGACCATCCGGAAGATCACCAGAGTGTTCAGGTCCGGCGCCACCGAGCAGAGCGCCGAGCCGGCGGTGAAGACGATCAGGCCCGCCATGAAGACGCGCTTGCGGCCGATCCGGTCGGCCGTGGAGCCCGCGAGCATCAGCAGGGACGCGAGGACGAGGGTGTAGGCGTCGATCGTCCACTGGAGCCCGGAGGTGGTGGCGCCCAGGTCGTCCTGCAGGGAAGGCAGGGCCACGTTCAGCACGGTGTTGTCGAGGCTCACGATCAGCAGGCTCATGCAGCAGATCGCGAGCACGAGCAGGCGTCGGCGCGGGCTGAGTTCGGGCATGGGCTCATCGTACGCCGATTTCGATAGTGCGGCTAACTAATGAATTTTACCTGTTCATTGCGCTGCACAATGGAGGAATGTCCACGCCCACACAGCCGCCCGCGCAGCCCCTCCGGATCGGTCCGCACGCCGTCCAGCCGCCCGTCGTCCTGGCCCCCATGGCCGGGATCACCAACGCGCCCTTCCGCACCCTGTGCCGGGAGTTCAGCGGCGGCAAGGGCCTGTTCGTCAGCGAGATGATCACCACCCGGGCGCTGGTGGAACGCAACGAGAAGACCATGCAGCTGGTCACCTTCGACCCCACCGAGCAGCCCCGCTCGATCCAGCTGTACGGCGTGGACCCGGTCACCGTCGGCAAGGCCGTCCGCATGATCGCGGAGGAGGACCTGGCCGACCACATCGACCTCAACTTCGGCTGCCCCGTCCCCAAGGTGACCAGGAAGGGCGGCGGCTCGGCCCTGCCCTACAAGCGCAACCTGCTGCGCGCCATCCTGCGCGAGGCCGTCGCCGGCGCCGGGGACCTCCCCGTCACCATGAAGATGCGCAAGGGCATCGACGACGACCACATCACCTACCTCGACGCCGGCCGCATCGCCGTCGAGGAGGGCGTCACCGCGATCGCCCTGCACGGCCGCACCGCCGCCCAGCACTACGGCGGCACCGCCGACTGGGACGCCATCGCCCGGCTGAAGGAGCACGTCCCGGAGATCCCGGTGCTCGGCAACGGCGACATCTGGTCCGCCGAGGACGCGGTGCGGATGGTCCGCGAGACCGGCTGCGACGGCGTCGTCGTCGGCCGCGGCTGCCTGGGCCGGCCGTGGCTGTTCTCCGACCTCGTCGCCGCCTTCGAGGGCCGCCCCGACGACATCGCCCGCCCCACCCTGCGCGAGGTCGCCGACGTCATGGTCCGGCACGCCCGGCTGCTCGGCGAGTGGATCGGCGACGAGACCAAGGGCGTCGTCGACTTCCGCAAGCACGTCGCCTGGTACCTCAAGGGCTTCGCCGTCGGCTCCGAGATGCGCAAGCGGCTCGCCGTCACCTCCTCCCTGGAGGAGCTGCGCGCCGGACTCGCCGAGCTGGACCTCGACCAGCCCTGGCCGGCCGGCGCCGACGGCCCCCGCGGGCGCACCTCCGGCAACAACCGGGTCGTCCTGCCCGACGGCTGGCTGAAGGACCCGTACGACTGCGCGGGCGTCGGCGAGGACGCGGAGCTGGACACCTCCGGCGGCTGATCAGCCGTTCCGCCGCGCCGGCGTCGAGCCGTAGGCGGTCAGGAAGCGGTCCCGGAACGCGTCCATCCGCCACACCGGCGCGTCCGGGGCCGGCTCCAGCCCCTCCGACCAGCCCCAGCCGTCGATCTTCGCCAGCACCTCCGGGTCCTTGGCGACGATCGTCACCGGCACGTCCCGGCTCGCGCCCTCGCCGCTGACCCGGGCGATCGGCTGATGGTCGCCGAGGAAGACGAGGACCGTGTCCTCGCCGCCGTAGCGCCGCAGCCACTGGGTGAGACTGGTCACCGAATACACGACCGACTTGCCGTACTCCTGCTTCGAGCGGGCCGCGCTCGCGACCACGTCCGCCGGATCGGCACCCCGCGCCTCGACCGCCTCGAAGATCCGCCCGTCGCCCAGCTCGTCCCAGCCGACCAGCTCGGGGACCGGCGCCCACGGCTGGTGGCTGGAGGTGAGGATGACCTCCGCCATCAGCGGCTTCTTCCGCTCCTTGCCGTGCTCCAGCCGCTGGAACGCCTCCAGCGCGTACTGGTCCGGCATCGTCGACCAGCTGAACTTCGGCCCGCGATAGCCCAGGTGGAAGGCGTCGTAGACGGTGTCGAGGCCGTAGAACTCCGCCTCCGGCCACGCCTTCTGCACCCCCGGCATGACCCCGACCGTCCGCCACGCGCCCGTCCTGCGGAACGCCTTCGTCAGGCTGAGATGGTCGCCGGAGGTCACCGTGCGGTACCGCTGCTGGTTGGCGATCCACAGGCCCGACAGGAACGTGGAGTGGCCGAGCCAGCTGCTGCCCCCGTACGTCGCCGAGGTCAGCCAGCCGCTGCGGGCCCGGAACCCCGCCTTCTCCAGCGCCCGCGTCTCCCTCTCCAGGGTGCGGTGGACACCGGGCCGGATCGCGGGGTCCTCGATGGCGCTGCGGCCGTAGCTCTCGATGAACGTGACGATCACGTCCTTGCCGCGCAGGTCGGGGACGAGCCGTCCGGGCGGGGTCGCGCCGAACGCGTCGGCTCTCGCCTCCCGCGCGAACGCCGCCTCGTCCCGCAGCGTGGCCCGCACCCGATCCGTCTGGGTCCGCACCGCCGTTGACGCGTGATCCGCGGCCACCGGCGCCCCCGCCACCTGCACGCCCAGCGCCGCGGTCGTCGTCCACACGACGGCCGCGGCGAGCGTCGAGCGCACCGCGACCGTGCGGTGCCGGGCCAGCATCTCGCCCAGCCGGACCGTGGCCAGCGTCAGCAGCGCGCCCAGCACCAGCACCAGGACGACCGCCCCGGCCGCCAGCCCGAACGCGCCCGCCGAGCCCATCGTGTCCCGGGCGTACGACTGGGCGTCGTCGAGGAGTTCCCAGTCCAGGACCAGGTTGAAGCCCCGGCCCAGGTACTCGTGGAACCCCATGTCCAGCAGGTTCAGCACCGTCAGCACGGCCAGCGCCAGCCCGCCGAGCACCGCCGCCACCACCCGGGGCCGCCGCGGCAGCGCCAGCAGCAGCGCCGCCCCGACGACCGCCTCCACCGGTATCCGCGCGAACGCCCCCGGCGTGACCGCCCGCACCGTGTTCGGCAGCAGCAGGGCGGCCAGCACGAGCACGGCGGACAGCACGGTGAGCGTCCGGCTCAGCACACGCACGACCGTGGGAGACACCGGGGTCCTTCCGTACGGAACGATCTGGTGGCGGACCCGGCGTGGGGGAACGGGTCCGCCGCCAAGAGGTACGGCCCGATCCCGCGCACTGTTCAATCGGAGCGCGGACGACTTCCCGAGGGCGCGGGGCTGTGTCGACGTGCGGCTCCGCCGCGTGGGCGCGACCGGCCCTCACGGACCCGCAGCCGCCCGCCGACCCGACCACCCCTGCGCTCAGGCGCCCCCGACGGCGGTGAGCAACGCCAGCGGCGCCGCAGCGGACCGCGACTCCCGCACACACGCGTGCGGATACGGCACCGGCTCCCCGTGCGTGCCGCGGTCGTACCCCGCCAGCACCTCCGGCAGCCGGTCGCCGAAGGCCCCCGCCGCGTCCACCAGCGTGCCCGCCACCGTCCGCGCCTCGTCGTGCAGCCCGTACCGCGCCAGCCCCAGCGCGATCAGCGCGTTGTCGTGCGGCCACACCGACCCGCGGTGGTACGACAGCGGGTGGTACGCCGGCTGCCCGGCCGCCAGCGTGCGCACCCCCCAGCCGGAGAAGAAGTCCGGCTCGACCAGACGCCGGCCGACGACCTCCCCGTACTCCTTGTCCAGCAGCCCCGACCACAGCAGATGCCCGGCGTCCGAGGCGAGCGCGTCCACCTGGCGGCCCTCGCCGTCCAGCGCCAGCGCCGGGAAGGACCGCTCCGGCATCCAGAAGTCCCGCTGGAACCGGTCCCGCAGGTCCCCGGCGGCCTGCTCCAGCAGTGCGGCGTACGTCTCGTCCGACCACACCGCGCGGGCCAGGTGCGCGGTGCGGCGCAGGGCGTCGTACGCGTACCCCTGCGCGCCCGCCGCCATCACCGGGCCGGTCGGGCGGGTGCCGTCGGCCCAGCAGATCGCGCCGGGGGAGTCCTTCCAGTTCTGGTTGGCCAGGCCGCCCCGGTCGGCGCGGTAGACGAGATAGCCGCGCGAGGTCAGTCCGCCGTGGTCCAGCATCCAGCCGACCGCCGCGCGGGCGTGCGGTTCGAGGCGGCGGGCCATGGCCGTGTCGCCGGTCTGCTCGACGTACGCGCCGAGCAGCACCAGGAAGAGCGGGGTGGCGTCCACCGAGCCGTAGTAGCGGCCGAACGGGACCTGACCGAAGTGGGCCAGCTCGCCGTACCGCACCTCGTGCACGATCTTGCCGGGCTGCGCCACCGAACCGGGGTGCGTCTCGGCGGCCTGGGTCGCGGCGAGCGCGGGCAGGGTGTGGGCGGCCAGCCGCGGCCGGTACGGCAGCGCGAACAGGGCGGTGAGCAGGGCGTCCCGGCCCAGCAGCGCCAGGAACCAGGGCGCGCCGCCCGCGGGCACGCGCAGATCCTCGCCGTCGGGGCCGGTCGCCGGGATCTGCAGGGAGGCCAGGTCGGCGAGCCCGCGGGCGCAGGCCGCCGCCAGCTCCGGCCAGCCGGTGGGGAAGGCCACGCCCTCCATGAAGCCGTCTTCGCGGGCCTGCCGCTGCTCGCTCAGTCCGGCGGGGGAGCTGGGCACCCGCAGCGCCCGCCGCTCACCGTGCGGGCGGGCCACCACCCGCACGGTCAGCTCCGCGGTGCCGTGCGGCTCCAGCGCGAGGGTCCACACCAGGCGCCGGGCACCGGTCCCGGTCTCCTCGACGGCGTCCGGGGCGGGCTCCGCGGTGACCGTCGTACACGACCGCCACTCGCCGCGCTGATAGGTGAACTCCAGTCCGTGCGGCAGGACCTGACGGCGGCGCACCACCCCCGGCTTGGGGTACGTGCGGTGGTCGGAGCGCAGCTCGAACTGGTCGGTGAAGTCGGCGTCGGCGGTGATGGCGAGCCGGACCGTGGTCGGCACCGGGCGGTTGCTGGTCACCCGCAGCCGCTCCACGAACGAGCTGTCGCCGACGGCCTGTTCCCGGAACACCGTGTACGCGGGCGGCTCCTGCCGTCCGCCGCGCGGGACGCGCACACAGCGCGCGGTGTCCCCGCCGGCCACCGGGGACAGCGTCTCCGGGACCGCACCGTCGACGGTGAGCTGCCACCGGCTCAAGTGCCGGGCGTCGCGCACGAAGAGCCCGTCGGGCAGGCCGTGGCGGCCCGCGCCGCCGGCCCGCACCCCGCTGATGTCGCCGCCGTCGCCCACGGCGGCGAACGTCCCGCCGTGCACGAGCGGATGATGCCGGTCCGTCATCCCCGGTCCCCTCCCCTGAGGTCACTGCTGGCGGTGGTCTGGTCGTGCCGGTCCTGCGACAGGTCCAGGGCGAGCGCGGCGGTCCAGCCGAAGCCGGTCGCGCCGCAGGCCTCGCCGGTGTACGGGTCGACGTACTCCGCGAATCCGGAGGCGTCCGCGAGGTCGAGGAACGCCGTGCGCAGCGCGTCTGCCAGCTCCCGCTCCCCGTGCCTGCGCAGCCCCCGCTCCACCAGCCAGCCGGTGTTGAACCAGGCCGGGCCGCGCCAGTACCGGTGCCGGTCGAAGGACTCGCCGAGCAGGTCGTAGCTGGGCACCAGGCGGGTGGTGCCGCCGAGGCCGAAGTGCGGGCCGGTGAGGGTGCGCACCAGGGCCCGGGCGACCGGGCGGGGGAGCGAGGGCAGCAGCAGCGGGATCAGGCCGGACACGCCGCGCTCGGGGACGAGCCGGCCGGCGCGCACGTCCCGGCAGAGGAACATCCCCGCCTCAGCGCAGTACAGGCGTTCGACGAGCGCTCCCGTCAGCCGTTCCGCGCGGGCGTGGCGGGCCGTGCCGGTGGCGCCCAGTTCGCGGGCGATCCGGGCGAGCGCGTGCTCGGAGGCGATGAGCAGGGCGTTGAACGCGGGGTCCTCGACGGCGAAGTCGCCGGGGCCGTCGGCGTACCCGCGGTCGCGGTAGTCGGCCGCGAGGCGCACATAGCGGCCGTAGTCCAGATCCGTCGGCCGGTCCTCGGCGGCGCCGTGGTCGAGGTCGGCGCGGCGGAAGGAGCGGGCGGGGGCGGGGGTGACGCGGGCGAGCGGGGCGTCCCAGCAGGGGCTGTTGTCCATGCCCTGCTCCCACGGGTGGACGACCGAGGCGAGGCCCGCGCCGCCCAGGTCGCGCCGGTGCAGCAGATAGCGGTGCCAGGCGGCCAGCCGCGGATACACCCCGGCGAGGAAGCCGCGCGCCCGGGACAGCACGGGGTCGGCGCGGTGCACCAGCCAGGCGGCGAGCGCGTGCACCGGTGGCTGCACGATCCCCGAGGTCTGTACGGTGCGCGGGGCGCCCGCGGTGCGCCCGGCGGTCGAGGAGCGCCAGAAGTCGGGGCTCGGGAAGTAGGCGTCGAGCGGCACGGAGGGGTTGAAGACGATGTGCGGGATGCGCCCGTCGCCCCACTGCGCGGCGAGCAGTGTCTCCAGTTCCCTCTGCGCCCGTAACGGCGACAGGTGGCGCAGGCCGATCGCGATGAACGCGGAGTCCCAGGACCACTGGTGGGGGTACAGGCCGCGCGAGGGGACGGTGGAGGTGCCCGTCCAGTTCGCCTCCAGCACCCGGACGGCTCCGGCGTGCAGGGCCTCCGGGTCGTGCGGCGGAGGGCTGGGCGGCGGGCTGTGCGGCGGGCTGTGCGGCGGACCGGGCGGTGGGCTGTGGGGCGGACCGTGCGGCGCGCTGTGCTGCGTGTGGGGCGGATCGTATGCGGTGGCGCGGTCCGCGCCGGGCACGGGCAGTTGGGCAGTGCGATCCACTCGGGGCTCCCCGAAAGGCGTCCGGCCCGACCGGTTCGGTCGGGGCCACCGTAGAGTTACGTCTATTTAACACGCAAAACTCAATATGTAATGCAGGCTTGAGAAACACAAGGGGGTGCGCATGAGCGGACGGCCGGGAAGGACCGGAAAGGGCGCGGGCCAGGCGAGCGCCGGCGACCTGCTCGAACTGGTGCGCAGTGGCCGGGCGACGACACGGGGCGCGCTCCAGCAGGTCACCGGGTTGTCCCGGGCCACCGTCGGCCAGCGGCTGGACCGGCTGTTCCGCGCGGGCTGGCTGCGCGAGGGGGCCGGCGGGCCGGTCGACTCCCCGCTGGGCGGCCGTCCCTCCATCACCCTGGAGTTCGACGACGCGCACGCGGTGGTCCTCGCCGCCGACCTGGACACCCGTCACGCGCGCGCCGCCGTGCTGTCGTTGACCGGCGAGATCCACGCCGAACACTCCGGCACCCTCGTCGTCGAGGACGGCCCCGACGCGGTGCTCGGCGAACTCGGGTGCTGGTTCGCCGAGTTGCTGGAGAAGGCGGGACACCGCGCCGAGGAGGTCTGCGGCATCGGCCTGGCCGTGCCGGGCCCGGTGGACAACGGCACCGGCCGGGTCGTCCAGCCGCCCATCATGCCCGGCTGGGACGGCTACGACATACGGGGCCGCCTCTCCCGCGCCTTCACCGAGCACACGGGCGCCGCCGGGGTGCCGGTGCTGGTCGACAACGACGCCAACCTGATGGCCTACGGCGAGCAGCGCACCGCGTACCCGGACTGCTCGGCGTTCGTCCTGGTGAAGGTCTCCACCGGCATCGGCGCCGGGGTCGTGGTCGACGGCTCGGTCTACCGGGGCATCGACGGCGGCGCCGGGGACATCGGCCACATCCGGGTGCCGGAGGGCTCCGGCGCGCTGTGCCGGTGCGGTTCCTACGGCTGTCTGGCCGCCGTCGCCAGCGGCGGCGCCGTGGCCCGGCGGCTCGCCGAGAGCGGGGTGCCGGCGGCGTCCGGCTCGGATGTGCGCGACCTGCTCGCGGCGGGGCACCCGGAGGCGGTGGGGCTGGCCCGGGAGGCCGGGCGCCGGGTCGGTGACGTCCTGGCGACAGTGGTGACCCTGCTGAACCCCGGCGTGCTGATGATCGCCGGGGATCTGGCCGGAACCCCCTTCCTCACGGGGGTCCGGGAGCTGCTGTACCAGCGGGCGCTGCCGCGCTCCACCGCCCGGCTGGAGGTCGTCACCTCGCGGCTGGGGGAGCGGGCGGGCCTGGTGGGGGCCGGCGCGCTGGTCGTGGAGCACCTGTACGCGCCGGAGCGGGTGGAGGAGCGGCTGCGGGCGATGGGGGTCTGAGGGGGCCTTGAGGGGCTGAGGGGGGTCTTGAGAGAGGAGGGCCGGCCCCGTCAAGCGGCCGGCGTGACGGCCGGACGTGACCGCCGGGTTGCGGGCCGGATTCCCGTCTCGGCGCGCGTCCGGATGGTGAAATCCGGCAAGTCGTGGCAGCGTGATTCTCGCCACCCTTGATAAGGGTTGCGCTCAGATGAGCGGATCATGGGCGACTGCACTTCTCCAAGGGGTGGCACTCAGTGCCACCCCTTGATCGTTCAGCGACCGAAATCAAGCGTGCTAGAGGCTGCTCATATGAGCGCAAAATCCGGTCTGTGGGCGTTGTTGTGTTCAAGAAGTGAAAACATGATCCATCGGCGGCTTACCAAGCCTTGACTTTCGATCCGCTGGCGGACGAGTGGTTACAGGCGCATGACGCGCAAGTGGACGTACCCAGCAGCCTTCGATCTGGGTATGTTCCTCGCCGTCAGGGCAGCCACCGCGTCCTCGAGGAGTCGAGACCCGTGTCGGAAAACAAAGATCAGCAGGCAGCCGCGCCGGCCGGCAGCGTTGAGGGCGTGAAGTTCGTCTACGACTTCACGGAGGGCAACAAGGACCTCAAGGACCTCCTCGGCGGCAAGGGCGCGAACCTCGCCGAGATGACCAACCTGGGCCTTCCCGTCCCGCCCGGCTTCACCATCACCACCGAGGCCTGCAAGGTCTACCTGGAGAGCGGCGAGGAGCCGGCGGCACTGCGTGACGAGGTGAGTGCGCACCTCGAAGCGCTGGAACAGCGGATGGGCAAGAAGCTCGGCCAGGCCGACAACCCGCTCCTCGTGTCGGTCCGCTCCGGCGCCAAGTTCTCCATGCCGGGCATGATGGACACCGTCCTCAACATCGGGCTGTCCGACAAGTCGGTGCAGGGCCTCGCCCAGCAGGCCGGCGACGAGCGGTTCGCCTGGGACTCCTACCGCCGCCTCATCCAGATGTTCGGCAAGACCGTCCTCGGCGTCGACGGCGACCTCTTCGAGGACGCGCTGGAGAAGGCCAAGGAGGCCAAGGGCGTCACGGTCGACACCGAGCTGGAGGCCGCCGACCTGAAGAAGCTCGTCACCGCCTTCAAGAAGATCGTCAAGAAGGAGGCGGGCCGGGACTTCCCGCAGGACCCGCGCGAGCAGATGGACCTCGCCATCAAGGCGGTCTTCGACTCCTGGAACGGCGACCGCGCCAAGCTCTACCGCCGCCAGGAGCGCATCCCGCACGACCTCGGCACCGCGGTCAACGTCTGCTCCATGGTCTTCGGCAACCTCGGCCCCGACTCCGGCACCGGCGTCGCCTTCACCCGCGACCCCGCCTCCGGCCACCAGGGCGTCTACGGCGACTACCTCCAGAACGCCCAGGGCGAGGACGTGGTGGCGGGCATCCGCAACACCGTCCCGCTGGCGGAGCTGGAGAAGATCGACAAGAAGTCGTACGACCAGCTCATGCAGATCATGGAGACCCTGGAGAACCACTACAAGGATCTCTGTGACATCGAGTTCACCATCGAGCGCGGCAAGCTGTGGATGCTCCAGACCCGCGTCGGCAAGCGCACCGCGGCCGCCGCGTTCCGCATCGCCACGCAGCTGGTCGACCAGGGACTGATCGACGAGGCGGAGGCGCTGCAGCGCGTCACCGGCGCCCAGCTCGCCCAGCTGATGTTCCCGCGCTTCGACGAGAAGGCGCAGGTCCAGCAGGTCGCCCGCGGCATCGCGGCCTCGCCGGGCGCGGCGGTCGGCAAGGCGGTCTTCGACTCCTACACCGCGGTGAAGTGGTCCCGCTCCGGCGAGAAGGTCATCCTGATCCGCCGCGAGACCAACCCCGACGACCTGGACGGCATGATCGCCGCCGAGGGCATCCTGACCTCGCGCGGCGGCAAGACCTCCCACGCGGCCGTGGTCGCCCGCGGCATGGGCAAGACCTGTGTCTGCGGCGCGGAGGAGCTGGAGGTCGACACCAAGCGCCGCCGGATGAAGGTGCCGGGCGGCCAGGTCGTCGAGGAAGGCGACCTGATCTCCATCGACGGCTCGACCGGCAAGGTCTACCTCGGCGAGGTCCCGGTCGTGCCCTCCCCGGTCGTCGAGTACTTCGAGGGCCGGATGCACGCCGGCGCCGACGACGCCGACGAGCTGGTGGCCGCCGTCCACCGCATCATGGCCTTCGCCGACCGCAAGCGCCGCCTGCGGGTGCGCGCCAACGCCGACAACGCCGAGGACGCGCTGCGCGCCCGCCGCTTCGGCGCCCAGGGCATCGGCCTGTGCCGCACCGAGCACATGTTCCTCGGCGACCGGCGTGAGCTGGTCGAGCGGCTGATCCTGGCCGACACGGAGGAGGAGCGCGAGGAGTCGCTGAAGGAGCTGCTGCCGCTCCAGAAGCAGGACTTCGTCGAGCTGTTCGAGGCGATGGACGGCCTCCCGGTCACCATCCGCCTGCTCGACCCGCCGCTGCACGAGTTCCTGCCCGACATCACGGAGCTCTCGGTCCGCGTGGCCCTCGCCGAGTCCCGCCAGGAGCCGCACGAGAACGAGCTGCGGCTGCTCCAGGCCGTGCACCGCCTGCACGAGCAGAACCCGATGCTGGGCCTGCGCGGCGTCCGCCTCGGCCTGGTCATCCCCGGCCTGTTCACCATGCAGGTACGGGCCATCGCCGAGGCCGCGGCCGAGCGCAAGGCGGCCAAGGGCGACCCGCGCGCCGAGATCATGATCCCGCTCGTCGGCACCGTCCAGGAGCTGGAGATCGTCCGCGACGAGGCCGACCAGGTCATCGCGGAGGTCCAGGAGGCCACCGGCACCGAGCTGAAGCTCGCGATCGGCACGATGATCGAGCTGCCGCGCGCCGCGCTCACGGCGGGCCAGATCGCGGAGGCGGCGGAGTTCTTCTCCTTCGGCACCAACGACCTGACCCAGACGGTGTGGGGCTTCAGCCGCGACGACGTGGAGGCCTCGTTCTTCACCGCCTACCTGGAGAAGGGCATCTTCGGCGTCAGCCCGTTCGAGACGATCGACAAGGACGGCGTCGGCTCCCTCGTCGCCGCGGCGGCGAAGGCGGGCCGCGAGACCCGCCCGGACCTGAAGCTCGGTGTCTGCGGCGAGCACGGCGGCGACCCGGAGTCCGTCCACTTCTTCCACGAGGTGGGCCTGGACTACGTCTCCTGCTCCCCGTTCCGCATCCCGGTCGCCCGCCTGGAGGCCGGCCGCGCGGCGTCCACCTCGGAGGGCAGCGACCACCGCTAGCCCTTCGCGGACCTCGAAGCTCCGGAGCCGCCGCTTGTCACCCGACCCTCACCGATCGGCGGCGGCTCCGGCCTCCCGAAAGAGGGGGGCGGCACCCTGTGCGGGGGTGCCGCCCCTTCGGTGTGCGCGGGGCCGGGGCGGCACGGCGGGTGGACCGGCGCGGGGTCAGATCTCCACGGCCACCGCGGTGAACGTCGTCTCGGGGGTCTGCGGGCTGGTGAAGCGGGCGTTGACCAGGTAGAGGCGGTTGCCGTAGCGGGCGGCGGTGGTGGGGACGTCGAAGCGGGGGTCGGTGATCGTGCCGGTGAGGGTGGCGCTGGTGCTCGTGGCGTTCAGGTGCCAGACGGAGACCTTGTTCAGGCGGTTCTGGACGACGTACAGCGTGCGGCCGACGCGGTACAGGCCGTCGCCGTTGACCACGGAGTCCTGCCCGACGAGGGCGATCTCGGCCGCCTTGCCGGTCCGCGGGGAGACCCGGTACAGCGTGCCCGGTGCGCTCTTCACGACGATCAGGCCCCGGCCGTCGGGGGTGGCGACGATCCCGTTGGCGTTGATGACGTCGGGCAGCTGCTCCCAGGCACCGGTGAGGGGGAGTTCGCGTACCTCGCCGGCGCCGTGGCGCGGGACGCCGTAGAGGACGGGCGCGCGGGAGTCGGTGAACCAGGCGCGGTCCTCGTGCAGGACCACGTCGTTGACGAACTGGCCGCTGGGCGCGGTCAGTTGGTAGGTGCGGACGAGTTCGCCGGTGCGCGCGTCCACGATCCGCGCCGTGCCCGCGCCGCCGCCCGCCACGTACAGCAGGCCGTCCCGGTCCAGTTTCAGGCCGATGGACGCGGAGCCCGGCGCGCCGGGGTGGAGGATTCTGCTCGTGCCGGTGCGCAGATCGGTGCGCAGGATGCCGCCGTGGGCGCGGGAGCCGAAGTAGGCGTACGGCCGGGCGCCGATGGTGATGCCTTCGGGGAGCCAGCCGTCGGGCAGCGGGAACTCGGTCGGCCAGGTGGGCCGCGGGGTGGCGGCGCCGGTCGTGGCGGCGGCGGTGGCCGGTGTGAGCGCGGTGACGGCGGCGGCGCCGAGGATCGCGCGGCGGGACGGCCGGGGACGGTTCCGGGTCATGGTGGGGGCCTCCGAGAGGGGGTGAGGCGTGCAGGGAAGGCGGGACTCGATGAAACGTCATGGGCGCCGGCCGGATCGACCGATGCGGGGAAGCCGACAGCAAGTCGACAGCCCATGCCGGTTCTCCCGGGTCCCACCTTGCCCGCGTCCGGGCGGCTAGGCGCGGAACGGCCCCGTCACCTCGTACGTGATGCCACCGGACGACGTGCCCGTCGTGCCGCGCTGACTGGAGAAGTACAGGCGCCGGCCGTCGGGGGAGAACGCCGGGCCGGTGATCTCCGAGCCGGACTGGTTGTCGATGCGCAGGAAGGGCGCGACGACGTCGTCGGGGGTGATGACGCAGATCTCCATGTTGCCGCCGTCCTCGGCGACGTAGAGGTCACCGGAGGAGGCGCCGGTGACGTTGTCGACGCCGGTCAGCGGGGCGGTGCCGGAGGTGACGAGCGAGTCGTCGTAGGCCAGTTCGATGGTCTGGGCGGCCGCGTTGTACTGCCAGACGCGGTTGTCGCCCTTGGTGGTGAACCAGCAGGTGTCGTCGGCGTAGTAGCAGCCCTCGCCGCCGTTGAAGCGCTTGGCGCCGGAGACCTGGTTGCGGGTCGCGGTGGCGCCGGTCGGGTCGGGGACGCGGGCCCAGGTGACCGGGCCGGAGGTGCCGGAGCCGGCGACCATCACCTCCAGGGTGCCGGAGGAGAGGTTGCCCCAGGTGGTGGGGCGGAAGCGGTAGAAGCAGCCGTCGGAGACGTCCTCGGTCATGTAGACGACCTGGCGGACCGGGTCGGCTGCGGCGGCCTCGTGCTTGAAGCGGCCCATCGCGTCGCGGCGGACGGCCGCCTTGGCGCCCCAGGGGTCCGTCTCGTAGACGTACCCGCGGTCGACCTCCTCGCACGACAGCCAGGTGTTCCACGGGGTCTTGCCGCCCGCGCAGTTGGTGCGGGTGTTCGAGAGGATGCGGTACGCGCCGGTGATCGCACCCGTGGAGGAGAACTTCACGGCGCTCGCGCCGCCGCCCGGGTTGATCTCCGAGTTGGAGACGTAGATCCAGCCGGTGCCGTCGGCGTAGCAGGCGCCGCCGTCGGGGGCGTTGTGCCAGGTGTACGAGGTGCCGGGGACCGTCTGCCCGGAACGGGCGATGACCCGGCTGGTGAAGCCGCTGGGAAGTCTGATGCCGTTGGCGTCCGGCGCGCCGAGCGGCCCGTAGGGGCCGGTCCCGGGCTGCGCGGGCGCCGCGTACGCGGCCCCACGCCACAACGTTCCGCCGAGTGCGGCCGAGGAGCCGCCGATCAGGGCCGCACGCAGAAGGCTACGACGTTCCACTCTCACTCCAGGAGGTGCCGTGTCCGCCCCGCCACCGGTCGGCGACGGGGTCGCGCGATCCGGGACCCTAGAGGCGCCGGATGGATTGTCCATGGACAGACAATGACGGCTGGGCGGCGGGCGCCCCAGCTCACTTCACGTCACAGGTCACGGAATGGACACACGCGTCATACGTCACACGCGTACGCCATACGTTCATCCCCTCACGCAACAGACGTCCGGGGGGACGAGATGACCAACCCGTACACGAGCCCGTACACGCCACCGCCGCCGCCGAACGCCACGCCTCCGGCCCCGCCGTGGGCCCGCAAGCGCTATGTGCTCCCGGCCCTCGCCCTGGCCTTCCTCCTCGGCATCGGAGCGGGCGCCGCCGGCGGAGAGGGCACCACGACCGGTGAGAAGCCCCTGGCCGCCGCGCCGGGGCCGAAGGAGACCGTCACGGCGACCGCGACGGTGACGCGGACGCCGGAGGCCGAACCCGCCCCGACCGTCACCGCCACCGAGACCGTCCGGGTCACGCGCACCGTCACCGCCCGGCCCGCGGCGGAGGCGGACGGCGGCGACACGGACACCTCCGGCGACACGGACACCTCCGGCGGCGGCGACACCGACGTCTACTACGCCAACTGCACCGCGGTACGCGCGGCCGGCGCCGCGCCCATCCACCGCGGCGAGCCCGGCTACGCTTCCCACCTCGACCGGGACGGCGACGGCGTGGCCTGCGACACCTGAGCCTCGCCGGCGCCGGCCGGCGGCGGAAGGAGGAGCGGTGGGAGGGCTGCCCGCCTGTCGGGTGGAGGTCGGGGACGAACACCTCGAGCAGCCGGCGCGGGACTCCGTGGGGGGCCGGCCGTACCTGGAGGAGGGGCAGCCGTGGCCGGAGTGCTTCTGCGGGGCGCGGATGACCCTGTTCTTCCAGCTCGACGTGCCGGCGGACGTCGAGGTGTTCGGCGGGGACCACCTGCTGGTCTTCCACTGCGGGGCGCACAACGACGCGACCGATCCGCCGGTGGCCGGCGGGCGGCTCGTGCCCCGGTACTGGGAGGCGCCGCAGCCGCCGTATCCGGCCCCCTTCTGGCGGGTGCTGGTGCAAGGGCCGGAGGCGACGGCGGCGGAGGAGGCCGAGCCGGCCGTGTGCGCGCGGCCGCTGCGGCTGGTGCCCTTCCGGGACAGCGCGCGGTGGGCGGAGTTCAAGGTGGGGGGGCGAGCCGTCGTGGGCGCAGTTCCCGAGTCGTACCGGTGTGCGTGCGGCGCCCGGCTGGCCTTCGTGTGCCAGGTGCCGGAGGGCGTGGAGTTCGCCGTCCGTCGGGGCTGCCCGAGCAGCCGTACAGCATCGGCGCCGACACCTACCACCTGTTCCTCGGCAACGAGGTGTATCTGCTGGCCTGCCCCGACCGGTGTGATCCGGCCGCGGTCTGGCCGGTCGACCAGCACTGACGCGCGGCGCCCCACCCGCCGGGCGGGCGCGGCCGTGGGAACGCCGCCGCCACCGTCTCACCGGCCGGAGGCCGGGCAGGCAGGGGCCGGCCGGTGAGACGGTGGCGGTCGGCGGTCCGGGGCGTGCCGCTCAGGCGGCCCGGACCTCGTACGCCGTCACACGCACGGTCTCGTCGTCCAGGCACTGCCCGGACTCCAGGTCGAACCGCTGCTTCAGCAGGGGCGAGGCGACGAAGGGGCGGCCCTGCCGGCTGCCCGTCAGGCCGCGGGAGAGGACGGCCGCGCCGGTGAACGGGTCGCGGTTGTCGATCGCGTAGAGGTTGCCCCCGCGGTCGCGGAACAGGGCCACCTGGCGGCCGTCCGGCAGCAGGGCCGCCACACCGCGCCCCGGCAGCAGGACGGTCAGGTCGCAGACCGTGAACCACTCGTCGTCCGCCAGCCGGAGCTGGACTTTCAGGTCGGTCGTCTCGGGTGCCAGAGTCATCGCTGGGCGCTTCCTTCCAGAACGTCTTCGCCGGCGGGGCGTCGCAGGCCGATCGACAGCAGCGGCAGGTCCGGCTTCATCTGGTCGCGCTCGGGCACGAAACCGACCACCGGGTCGGGGGTGTCGGGCGCGTTGACGAAGGACACGAACCGGGCCAGCTTCTCGGGGTCGTTGATGGTCTCCGCCCACTCGTCGCGGTAGTGCGAGACATGCGCGGCCATCAGGCTCTCCAGCTCCTCGCAGATGCCGAGGGAGTCGTGGACGACCACGTCACGGACGTGGTCCAGGCCGCCCGGGATGCGCTCCAGCCAGGTGCTCGTGCGCTCCAGGCGGTCGGCCGTGCGGATGTAGAACATCAGGAAACGGTCGATCAGGCGGATCAGTCCGGCGTCCGACAGGTCCTGGGCGAGCAGGTCCGCGTGGCGGGGCGTCGCGCCGCCGTTGCCGCCGACGTACAGGTTCCAGCCGTTGGACGTGGCGATCACCCCGAAGTCCTTCGACTGGGCCTCCGCGCACTCGCGGGCGCAGCCCGAGACGGCCGCCTTCAGCTTGTGCGGGGAGCGCAGGCCCCGGTAGCGCAGCTCCAGGTCGATCGCCATCCGCACCGAGTCCTGCACGCCGTAGCGGCACCAGGTCTGCCCGACGCAGGACTTCACGGTGCGCAGCGACTTGCCGTAGGCGTGCCCGGACTCGAAGCCGGCGTCGACCAGGCGGGTCCAGATCGACGGCAGCTGCTCCACGCGCGCGCCGAACATGTCGATCCGCTGACCTCCGGTGATCTTGGTGTAGAGGCCGAAGTCCCGGGCGATCTCCCCGATCACGATCAGTTTCTCCGGGGCGATCTCACCGCCGGGGATGCGAGGGACGACGGAGTACGACCCGTTCTTCTGGAGGTTGGCCAGGAAGTGGTCGTTGGTGTCCTGCAGCGCCGCCTGCTCGCCCTCCAGGACATAGCCGTCGGCGCCGATGGCCGGGGCCAGCGAGGCGATGATCGACGCCACTGTCGGCTTGCAGACCTCGCAGCCGTCGCCGCCGCGCGCGCCCTCCCGGCCGTAGCGGTCCAGGAGGTCCTGGTAGGAGGTGACGCGCAGGGCGAGGACGATCTCGTACAGCTCCTCGCGGGTCTGCGCGAAGCAGCCGCACAGGCCCTTGTCGACCTCGATGCCGGACGCCTCCAGCTCGGCGTCGACCAGCTGGCCGAGCACCTTGACGCAGCTGCCGCAGGTCGTACCGGCCTTGGTGCACTTCTTCACCTCGGGCACGGTGGTGCACTGGTGCTCGGTGACCGCCTCGCGGATCGTGCCCTTGCGGACGTTGTTGCAGGAGCAGATGATCGCGTCGTCCGGCAGCGCGGCCGGGCCGAGCTGGACGGGCGCGCCCGCACCGGCCGGCAGCACCAGCGACTCCGGCGAGACGGGCGGGACCGAGCCGGTGAACGCCTTCAGCGTGCCGTACGCCTCCGCGTCGCCGACCAGGATGCCGCCGAGCAGGGTGCCGTCGCGGCCGATGACCAGCTTCTTGTACAGGCCCGAGCGGGAGTCGGAGTAGACGACGTCGAGGCAGTCCTCGCTCGTGCCGTGCGCGTCGCCGAAGGACGCCACGTCCACGCCGAGCAGCTTGAGCTTGGTGGACAGGTCGGCGCCGGTGAAGCTCGCCTCGTCCGCGGCGATCGTCGCCGCCGCCGTCTCGGCCTGCTCGTAGCCGGGCGCGACCAGGCCGTAGACCCGGCCGTCCGCGGCCAGCGCGCACTCCCCGATGGCGAACACGTGCGGGTCGGTGACCGTACGGCACTGCTCGTCGACCGCGATGCCGCCGCGCTCGCCGACCCGAAGGCCGCAGTCGCGGGCCAGCTGGTCGCGGGGGCGGACACCGGCGGAGAAGACCACCATGTCGGTGGCCAGCTCGGAGCCGTCGGACAGCTTCATGCCGGTCACCACGCCCGCGGCGTCGGTCACGATCTCCTGGGTGCCGACGCCTGTGTGCACGGACAGGCCCATCTCCTCGATGGTGCGCAGCAGCGCCGCGCCGCCGCCCTCGTCGACCTGCACCGGCATCAGCCGCGGCGCGAACTCCACGATGTGGGTGTCGACGCCGAGGCCCTTCAGCGCGCCCGCCGCCTCCAGGCCGAGCAGGCCGCCGCCGACCACCGCGCCGGTCGTCGCCTTCTTCTTCGCGTACTCCTCGATCGCCAGCAGGTCCTCGATGGTGCGGTAGACGAAGCAGCCGGTCGCGTCCTTGTTCGGCACCGGCGGCACGAACGGGTACGAGCCGGTGGCCAGCACCAGGACGTCGTAGTCGATGACCAGACCGGAACGGGCGGTGACCTTGCGCGCCTCGCGGTCGATCGTCTCGGCCGGGTCGCCGATGTGCAGCTCGATGCCGTGGTCCTTGATGAACTCCTCGTCGGTCAGGGAGAGGTCGTCCGGTGTCCTGCCCGAGAAGTACGAGGTGAGCGCGACGCGGTCGTAGGCGGGGCGCGGCTCCTCGCAGAGCACCACCACGCGGTGCGTGGCGGTCAGGCCGCGCGCGGCGAGCGCCTCCAGGAAGCGCTGGCCGACCATGCCGTGGCCGACGAGCAGGATCGTGGGGGTAGCCCCCTGGGTGGCGGTCATCAGGAGCCTCCGTCGTTGGTGAGCAGGTGGAGCAGGGGGCCGCCGTCCGAGGGGAGCGGCTCTGCTCCCTCCCAGGCGCGGGCGAGCGCGCCGACGGTGCCGAGTTCGCCGACGAGGACCCCGCCGACCAGGCGGTCGTCGCGGACGACGACCTTGCGGTAGGTGCCGCGGGTGGCGTCGGCGAGCTGCACGACGTCGTCACCGGGGCGGGGCTGCGTCTCGCCGAACGCGGCGAGGTCGAAGGGGATCTGGCCGGAGAGGGTGAGGCGGGTCAGGGAGCGGGTGCCGGTGTAGCGGGCGGTGCCGCTGCCCGTGAGCAGGGCGGCGAGCACGTCGGCCTGCTCCAGGGCGGGCGCGGCCAGGCCGTACACGGTCCCGTCGTGCTGGGCGCAGTCTCCGATCGCGCGGATGTGCGGGTCGGAGGTGCGCAGCTCGTCGTCGACCAGGACGCCCTGGCGCACGGCGAGCCCCGCGTCCTGGGCGAGGCCGGCGCGCGGGCGGACCCCGCAGGCCAGGACGACGAGGTCGGCGTCGAGGGCGTAGCCGTCGGCCAGTTCCACCGAGCGGACCGCGCCGCCGGCCACGCGCACGTCGCGGACCCGGCACTCGGTGTGCACCTCGACCCCGAGGTCGACGAGGTGGCGCCGGACCAGTTTCGAGGCGGCCGGGTCGAGCTGGCGCTCCATCAGCCGCTCGGCCTGCTGGGCGAGCACGACCTGCGCGCCGCGCAGCGCGAGCGCGCGGGCCGCGGAGACCCCGAGCAGCCCGCCGCCGATGACGACCGCCTTCACACCCGGCCGGACCGCCTTGGACAGGCCCAGGCAGTCGTCCATGGTGCGGAAGGCGTGGACCCCCTCGGGCAGCTCGTGGTCCGGGGTGAACAGTCCGCGCAGCGGCGGCAGTACCGGGTTGGAGCCGGTGGCCAGGACCAGCGTGTCGTATGCGATCTCCGAGCCGTCCGCGCAGCGCAGGGTGCGGCCGGCGCGGTCGATGCCGGTGACCCGGGCACGCGTCAGCTCCGCGGGCGCCGGGAGGGCGATCACATCGGGGCTGTAGCGTCCGGCCAGCACTTCGGCGAGCAGCACCCGGTTGTACGGACGGTGCTCCTCCTCGCCGATCAGCAGTACGGGCGTGCCGAGCTCACCGAGCCGCCGGGCGAGCCGTACGCCCGCGAGGCCGGCGCCGATCACCACCACACGCGAATTCGAGGTCATGGTCCCGAGCGTGCGGTGCGGGTGTTACCCGGCGGCATCACGTCTGTTTCACGCGGGGAACTCTGCCCTCAGCCGGGGTGGGGGGTGGATGTGAGGGGCGCCGTCGCGACTCCGACGGCGCCCCTCACCCGCTGCTGCCCGCGCTCAGACCGTGGCCGGCCTCAGACCGTGGCCGGTCTCGGGCGGTGGCCCGCCTCAGGCCGTGGCGGGCCGGGCGACCAGGAGGTCGATCACCCCGGTGGTGTCCTCGTCGCCGTGCCCGGCGTCCAGACGGCGCTTCATCAGCTCCATCATGGGCCGCAGCAGCTCCTCGCTCACGCCCTGCTCCTCCGCCGTGCGCAGCAGGGTCCGCTGACCGGCCTGCACCTGCATGGCGAGGTGGGAGACCACGCCCGTGGTGTAGTCGCCGGTCGTCAGCCGCTCGGCGGTCTCGGGCACCGAGTGGGCCATGGCGTGCAGCCAGCCCTCCAGCAGCGGGGCGAACTCCTTGGGCGCGATGTCCTCGCCGCGGATCAGCGCGAAGGCGTGCGAGATCCCGGCGAACATGCCGTACATACCGCTCAGCAGGGCCACGTCGTGCAGCGCCGCGAACCCCGGATCGGTGCCGACGAACCGGGTGTCCGCCGGGACGGCGAGGGTGGCCCGGTGCTCCTCGAAAAGCTCGGACGAGCCGCTGTAGAACACGTACGCCCCCGAGTCCGGCCGCCCGATCATCGGCGGTACGGCCATGATGCCCGCGTCCACGAACCGCGCGCCGCGCCCCTCGGCCCAGGCGGCGCGGGCCCGGCCCTCGGCGGGCGTGCCGGTGGTCAGGTTCACCAGGTCCCGCCCCGTCAGGTCGGCGTCCTCAAGCGCCTCGCCGAGCGAGGCGTCGTCCAGCAGGCAGGCGATCACCAGCCGGTTGGCGGCCACCGCCTCGGCCGCGCTCGCGGCGACCGTCGCGCCCTCGGCGGCCAGGGCCTCGGCGCGGGCCGGCGTGCGGTTCCAGACGGTCACCGGATGCCCGGCGGCCAGCCAGGCGCGGGCCAGGGCGGCGCCCATGGCACCGGCGCCGAGGAGGGTGAGCGGGGTGAGCGGGTCGGGCCCGGTGGAGGGCGTGCGAGGGCTCGGGGAAGCGGCGGTGTCAGACATGGCGTTTAGCCTCGTGGAGGGTGAACTGCCCGCTCAAGTACGCACTTTCGAGTGGGTGGTTACCGCGAGGGAAGAGACCTGGCAGCAGGAGGAGCGGATGGCGGGCATGACGGCTGGACGGCGGGCGGGGTCGTACGTCTGCGGGGTCGACGCGGCGATGGACGTGATCGGCGGGAAGTGGAAGGTGCTCATCCTGTGGGCGCTGAGCGAGCGGCCGCACCGCTTCGGCGAGCTGCGCCGCGCGCTGCCCGGGGTGACCGAGAAGGTGCTCGCGGCGCATTTGCGGGAGCTGGAGGCAGACGGGATCGTGCACCGGGAGGAGTACGCCGAGGTGCCGCCGCGCGTGGAGTACTCGCTGACGCCGCGGGGCGTCACGCTGAACGAGGCGCTGGAGCCGCTCGGGGCGTGGGGGAAGGCGAACGTACTGGGCGGGACGCAGGGGCAGGAGCGGGAACCGGAGCCGGTGCCGTGACCCGGCGTCAGCGGCTGCCCGTCAGACGGGCGAAGACGACGACGTTGCCCTGATAGCCGGTGGCGCGCGAGTAGCCCCCGCCGCAGGTGATCACCCGCAGCTCGGGCCGGCGGGCCGGCCCGTACACCTTCTCGTCGGGGAAGTCCGCGGCCTGGTACACCTCGACGGCGTCCACCGTGAAGACCGCGACGGAGCCGTCCCGCCGGTCGATCTCGATGGTGTCGCCCCGCTTGAGGGCGCCGAGGCCGTAGAAGACGGCGGGCCCGTCGGCGTTGTCGACGTGCCCGGCGACGATCGCGGTGCCGCGCTCACCGGGCGTGGTGCCGGCCTCGTACCAGCCGGCGAGGTTCGGCTTGTCGGCCGGCGGGACGTCCAGGCTGCCGGTCCGGGTCAGGCCCAGGCCCGTCAGCGGGGCGTTCACCCGGATCGCGGGGATGCGGACGCGGTCCGGCGGGGACGGCGGCAGCGCCGGGGCGGCCGGGCGCTCCGCGGCCGGGTCGGCGTGCGCCTCGGCGGCCGAGGGCTGCGGCGGGGCGTGCGAGGCGGCGCCGTTGCTCAGCAGCCAGGCGCCGGAGCACAGGGAGACGGCGGTGACGGCGGCTATGGCGGTGTTGCCGTGCCTGCGCATGGAAGCCTCCCTGGGCCGACGGGACCGGTGCACCGGTGGCACTGCCGGCACCGGTGGGGACCGGAGGGAACGGATGGCCGGGCCCGTACCCCCTCCGGGCCGCGAGGGGCGTCGGACCCGGAGGGGGAGGGGCGTTGCGGTACCGGCGGACGGACAGCGGAGGGTGCCCGTCAGATCCCGTCGCCTCTCGCCCGGCGATGCAGGAGCCAGGTACCGCCCGCGGCGGCGACGGCCAGAGCCGCCACGCCGGCCGCGGTCTGCACGGGGTCGGGGCCCAGTGCGCCGCCGACCCCCGTCTTCACACTTCCCCGGGGATGCACCGGCTGGGCCGAGGTCAGCGTGACCACCAGGTCGCCCCGGACCTCCCGGCCGTCCCCGGCGCACCGCGCGACGATCTCGTACGTCCCCGGCTGCGCGCTGGGCGGCACCCGGAACTGGCCGATCGCGTTGCCCTCGTGGGTGCTGGGCGCCAGCGTGAAGTGCCCGGAGCCCACGGCGCTGGCGTCGCCCACGGCGGCGTCGTCGGCCCCGCACGCCGTGGTGTTCACGCTGACCGAGCCGCCCGGCACCACCGAGGACGGGTACACCTCCAGGCCGCCGGAGTCGCCGGCGTACGCGGGCGCGGCGAGCGGGCCCACGGCGGCGACGGCGAGCGCGGTGCCGGTCAGCAGCCGGGCGATACGGCGCATCGGGGTTCCCCCTCGGTGGAGTGGAGCTGTCGGGTGCCGTGCACTTCCGAGGTAAGTGGCAGCGGCGCGAGCGCGCTTGCTGATGGAGCGTCAGAAATACGGTGAACGGGTGCAGCGGCCGGCCGGCGCGCCCTCGCTCCACGGCTCGTTTCGGCAGGTCACCGGCGCGCGGCGGGGCGTGCGGCAAGACGACCCGAAGGGTGCACGGGAAACGTGTGAACGGGTGACCGGGCCTGCGGACCGGACGGACTTGACCTCAACCAAGGTCGAGGTACGAGCCTGTGCGGCATGGAGAACGCAACCGCCCGCACCCTGACCGCGGCGACCGCAGCGACCGCAGCGACCACCGCGGCCACCGGGACCCATGAGTCGCCCGAGCCGCCCGAGCCGCCCCTGAAGGTGACCGTCGTCCTCGGCAGCAACCGCCACGGCCGCTTCGGCCCCGTCGTCGCCGACTGGCTGCTGGAGCGCATCCGCGAGCGGGACGACCTGGTCGCCGACGTCGTCGACGTCGCGGACGTCACCCTGCCCACGACCATGGAACCCGGCCCGCACGCCGACGCCGGCCCGGTCGGTGCCCGGCTCGACGCGGCGGACGCCTTCGTGATCCTCACCCCCGAGTACAACCACTCCTTCCCCGCCGCCCTGAAGAACCTCATCGACTGGCACGTCACCGAATGGCGCGCCAAGCCCGTCGCGCTCGTCTCCTACGGCGGCATCTCCGGCGGCCTGCGCGCCGTCGAGCACCTGCGCCAGGTCTTCGCGGAGCTGCACGCCGTCACCGTCCGCGACACCGTCTCGTTCTCGCACGCGGCCGGTGCCTTCACCCCCGACGGCCGCCTGAAGGACCCGGCCGCCCCCGAGGCGGCGGCGAGGACGATGCTGGACCAGCTGGTGTGGTGGGGCCACTCCCTGCGCGAGGCGAAGCGACGGCGTCCGTACGGGAGTTAGCCCCCCCCGGACCGCCTGTACGGAACGGTCAGCGCTCCCGCGGCGCCTCCGCGTCGGTCACCACCGCGCGGAAGGCGCGCACCACCGGGCTGGCCTCCCCGCGCCGCCACACGAGCCACATCGACAGCGGCTCGGGCTCGGGGGCCAGCCGGCGGAACTCGACGTCGGGCTGACGCAGGTGCGCCACCGTGCGCGGCACGATCGACACGCCGGTCTCGGCGGCGACCAGCCCGACGATGGTCTGCATATGGGCCGCCTCCTGCACCACCCGCGGCTCGAATCCGGCCGCCCGGGTCAGCCGGGTGACGCGGTCGTGCAGGGCCGGCCCCAGGTGGCGGGGGAACAGGACGAACGGCTCGCCGGCGAGGGCCGAGACGGGCAGCGGGGCCTGGGCGGCCAGGGGGTGGCGGCGGGGGAGCGCCGCGACCAGGGCGTCCCGGAAGACCTCCTCGCCGGTCAGCCCCTCGGGCATCGAACTCGCCTCGAAGGCATGCAGGATGCCCATGTCGAGGCGCCCGGCGAACAGCTCCTCGACCTGCCGTGCGCTGGGCAACTCCTGGACCCGCACCTCGACCCCGGGGCGGGCCCGGCGGAAGCCGCGCAGCAGACGGGGGAGGAGTTCGGGCACCGCGGACCCGACGAATCCCAGCGACAGCTCGCCCACCTCGCCCCGCGCGGTCCGCCGAGCCGCCGAGCGGGCCCGCTCGACGTACCGCAGGGCGTGGCGGGCCTCGGCGACGAAGGCGCGGCCGGCCGCGGTGGGGGTGACCTCGCGGGTGCTCCGGTCGAACAGGGAGACGCCCAGCTCGTCCTCCAGCCTCCGCACGTGCTGGCTGACGGTGGGCTGCCGGACCCCGAGACGGCGGGCGGTGCGGCCGAAATGCAGCTCCTCCGCCAACACGACGACACAGTGCAGCTGTTCGAGGTTCATGGGGTCATATTCATACGACCGGGCAATCACTGACGCCGGATCCGCCGAACAAACGCCGGGCGGCGCGCATCCGCCGACCACACTGCGGCCATGCGCCGACTCCGACCCCTCGCCGCCCTCGCGCTCGCCCTCCCGTTCGCCCTGGCACCGGCCGCGCCGGCCGCCGCCCACCACGGCTGGGAGCACTACGAGACCACCACGCCCTTCTACGCGTCCGGCACCGTCGCCGACGTCGCGTGGGGGAATCCGCACCCCGAGGTGACCCTCCGGGTGGACAGCAGGCGGGTGCCGCCCGGCTGGACGGACCGGGAGCTGCCCGCGGAGCTGGAGGACATCGGCGGCCGTGAGGTCCTGGCGGCGACCCGCGCCCACCCCGGCGACAGCACGCGGCTGACCCTCGTCCTCGCGCCGGTCGAACGGCTCTCGGCCTGGGGCCTGGAGGGCCGGCTGGAGACGGGGGAGCGACTTCAGGTCGTCGGCTATCCGGACCGCGACCACGACGACGAACTGCGACCCGAGTTGATCGTCCGCGCCGACGGCCGGGTGATCCGGCAGCGCTCGGTCCCCCTGCCGGAACCACCCGCACCGGCCAGCGCGCCGGCCGGCGGCGCGGCGTCGGCCCCGGCGTCCGCCGGGTCGTCCTCCGGCCGTTCGTCCGCCGTGCCGTCCTCCGGCCGCCCGTCCGCCGTGACCGTCTGGCTGCTGACGGGGGGCGGCTTGCTCCTCGTGGTCGTCGCGGGCGGCTTCCACGTCGTCCGCCGCGCCGGCCGGACCGCCGGGCCGGAGCGGTGAACGACTTCTTCTCCCGCCTCGAGGGATCGGTCCTGGCCGAGGCCGTCCGCACGACACCCTTCCTCTACGCGTCCCTGGAGATCGTCCACATTCTGGGGATCGCGCTGCTGGTCGGTCCGGCGGTGGCCTTCGACCTGCGGCTGCTGGGCATCGGCCGTGACCTGCTGCCGGTCACCGTCGCCGCCCGCCATCTGCTCCCGCCGGCCCGGTTCGGCCTCCTGCTCGCCCTCGTCAGCGGCTCGCTGATGTTCGTCTCCGGCGCCGCCACCGTGAGCTCCAGCGCGGCCGCCCTCTGGAAACTCGGTCTGCTCCTCGTCGCCGCCCTCAACGTCGCCGTCTTCCACACCACCACCTACCGGACCGTCCACCGCTGGGACACCACCACCCCGCCGCCCCGCGCCGCGAAGGCCGCGGCCACCGTCTCCCTCCTCACCTGGACCGCCGTCGTCGCGGCGGGCCGCCTGCTGGCGTACACCTGACGGCCCGCCGCGCGGCGGGGTCAGTTCACGCCCACCGCGCTCCACGCCGCCGCCACCGCCCGGTGCTCGGCGCTGCCCGTGCCGTACAGGTCCGCGGCGGCCTTGAGGGTCGCGGTGCGGGCGCCGGTGTAGGTGGTGGAGGACGTCATGTAGACGGTCAGCGCGCGGTACCAAACGGCGCCCAGCCGGGCGCGGCCGAGGCCGGTGAGCGTGCTGCCGTCGCAGGTGGGGGAGTGGTGGGCGACGCCGCCCAGGGTCTTCGGGCCGCTGCCCTCGGCCAGCAGGTAGGCGAAGTGGTTGCCGATGCCGGAGGAGTGGTGGACGTCGAGGGCGGCGACCGCGGGGCTCCAGCAGTCGGGGGATGCGCCGTCGCGGGAAGGGCGGTCCATGAAGCGCAGGGCGCCGCGGGCGAAGCCGGGGCGGACGATCTTCTCGCCGATCAGCCAGTCGCCGGGGTCCTCGGCGTTGGCCGCGTGGAACTCCACGAGGGTGCCGAAGATGTCGGAGGTGGCCTCGTTGAGGCCGCCGGACTCGCCGGTGTACGTCAGGTTCGCGGTCGTGGAGGTGACGCCGTGGCTCATCTCGTGCCCGGCCACGTCCAGCGACACCAGCGGGCCGAACGTCGTCCCGTCACCGTCGCCGTACGTCATGCAGAAGCAACTGTCGTCCCAGAAGGCGTTGTTGTAGCGGTTGCCGTAGTGCACCCGGTTGTACGAGCCCTTGCCGTCGCCCGCGATGCCCGCGCGGCCGTGCCGGGCCTTGAAGTAGTCCCAGGTGACGGCGGTGCCGTACTGGGCGTCCACCGCCGCGGAGGCGCGGTCCGCGGCCGTGCCGTCGCCCCAGTGGTTGTCGGCGTCGGTGAACACGGTCGAAGGTGCGCGGCTGACGCAGAGGGTGCCCAGCAGGCACAGGTCCGTCTGGTTCGCCGCGTCACCGGTGTGGGTGCCGCCGCGCACCGGGTCCTTCAGGGCGTACGTAGAGCCGGCCGGGGTGGTCTCCAGCGGGACCGTCCCGCCGTACAGCGAACGCCCGTCCCCGGCCGCGGACTCCAGGGTGTCCCAGGCGTCGATCCGCGCCCCGCTGCGCGCGTCCGTGAGCACCGTCCGCGCCACCGGGTTGCCGCGCGCGTCGAGGGCGGCCGCCCGGGTGCGCCAGGCCAGCCGCGGCGTGCCGTGCAGCGCGTCGACCACCAGCTGCGGCCTGGCCGTGAGCCGCCGCAGGGGCTCGCCGGGGTGCGCGGCCCGCAGCGCGTGCGCGGCCACGTCGGCGGCCTTCGGGGCGGACAGCGCCGGTGTCACGCTCGGCAGGGCGACGGACGCGGTCGTCGCGCGGTCGGCGCCCTCGTAGTCGCCGTCGGGGGAGAGGTGCAGGACGAAGTCGCCACCCAGCACGGGCAGTTCGCGGTAGGTGCGGTCGTAGCGGATGTGCCGGCTCCCGTCCGCGTCGATGACGACGTCCCGCACCCGCATCTCCTGACCGGCGCCGAGGCCCAGGCTCGCGGCGCGCTCGACGAGGATCGCGGCGGCGTCCGCCGGCGCGGCGGCCCGCGCGGGCCGGCCGGCCGCGTCCGCGGTGGGGGAGAGCGCCGTGGCCAGCAGGGCGGCGGTGGTCGTGGCGGCCAGGGCGTACGGCCGTATCCGGCTCATGGGGCTCCTTGAACTGGTCACACTGAGGGTGACCAAGATTCAAGGGGGCGTGGACATGCCAGAGCCAGGGGGAGGACGTGGAGGTGTGTGTGGGGAGAGAATCGCTTCTGTGAGTTCCGCGCGGACCCGTCTCCGGCTGCCCTTCTTCGTCTACGGCACCCTCCGCCCCGGCGAACCCCACCACGAGCTGTTCCTGCGCGGCCGCACCCGCGCGCAGGAGCCCGCCCGCCTGCCCGGCGCCGTCCTCTACGACGGACCCGGCTACCCGTACGCGGTCGAGGAACCCGGCGGGGTGATCCGCGGCGAGCTGGTCACCGCGCACGACGAGAGCTACGGCGAACTGCTCGCCGTCCTCGACCGGCTGGAGGAGTACCGGGCACCGGGCGATCCGTGCAACCTCTACGACCGGGTCGCCCGCGAGGCCGCCCGCGACACCGACGAAACCGTCGTGCGGGCCTGGGTCTACCTGGCCGCACCCCCCGTCGCCGCCCGGCTGCGCGCCTCGGGCAGGCGCATCGAGAGCGGCGACTGGCGGGCGCGGCGGACGTAGCCGGGGTCAGTCCTCCGCCGTGCCGGCCGCGGGCACCGCTTCCAGCCGCACCGCGCACGCCTTGAACTCCGGCATCCGCGACGTCGGGTCGAGCGCCGGGTTGGTGAGGGTGTTGGCGCGTCCCTCGCCCGGCCAGTGGAACGGCATGAACACCGTGTCGGGGCGGATGGCGTGGGTGATCCGCGCCGGTGCGACGGCCCGGCCGCGCCGCGAGACGACGGCCACCGGATCGCCCTCGGCCGCGCCCAGGCGCGCCGCCAGCCGCGGGTGCAGCTCCACGAACGGGCCGGGCGCCGCGGCGTTCAGCTCGTCGACGCGCCGGGTCTGCGCCCCGGACTGGTACTGGGCGACCACCCGGCCGGTGGTCAGCAGCACCGGATACTCGTCGTCGGGCTCCTCGGCCACCGCCCGGTGCGACACGGGCACGAACCGGGCCCGCCCGTCCGGCGTGGCGAACCGGTCGAGGAACAGACGCGGGGTGCCGGGGTGTGGCACGGCACCCACCTCGCCGTCCCGGGCGGGATCGTCCCCGGCCACGTCGAACGAGGCGTCCTCGAAATCCGACGGCCCGACGCCGACGTCCGTCGCGCCCCCGGAACTCGCGGCCGGCACGGCACCGGCCTCCGCGGCGCCCGCGGAATCGGCGGCCGTCGGCACGGCATCGGCGTCCGCGAGGCCCCCGGAGCGGGCGGCCGGCACAGCATCTGCGGCCGGCACGGCGTCCCCCGCCGCGCCCACCTCTTCCGCCGGGCACGGCCAGAACACCCCGTTCTCCTCGACGAGCCGGCGGTAGGTGATCCCGGAGTAGTCCGCGGGCCCGCCCGCGCTCGCCCGCCGCAGCTCCTCGAAGACCTCCTCGGGGTCGGTCGGGAACCCCTTCTCCACGCCCAGCCGCGCGGCCAGCTCGTGCAGGACCTCCAGGTCGCTGCGCACCCCCTCCGGCGGGGTGATCGCCCGCCGCCGCAGCAGCACCCGCCCCTCCAGGTTGGTGGTCGTCCCGGTCTCCTCCGCCCACTGCGTCACCGGCAGCACCACGTCCGCCAGTTCGGCCGTCTCGGACAGCACGACGTCGCACACCGCGAGGAAGTCCAGCGACCTGATCCGCTCCTCGACGTGCGCGGCGCGCGGCGCCGACACCACCGGGTTGGAGCCCATCAGCAGCAGCGTGCGGATGTCCGTGCCGAGCGCGTCCAGCAGCTCGTAGGCGCTGCGCCCCGGCCCCGGCAACGAGTCCGGGTCCACCCCCCACACCTCGGCCACGTGCCGCCGCGCCGCCGGGTCGTCCAGCTTGCGGTAGCCGGGCAGCTGGTCGGCCTTCTGGCCGTGTTCGCGCCCGCCCTGCCCGTTGCCCTGCCCGGTCAGACAGCCGTAGCCGCTGTGGGGCCGGCCCGCCCGCCCGGTCGCCAGGCACAGGTTGATCCACGCGCCGACCGTGTCGGTACCCTTGGACTGCTGCTCGGGCCCGCGCGCGGTGAGCACCATCGCGGACTCGGGCGCGCAGAACATCCGTACCGCCTCCCGCAGCTCGGGCACCGGCACCCCGGTGATCCGCTCCACGTACTCCGGCCAGTGCGCCATGGCGGCGGCCCGCGCCTCCTCCCAGCCGGTGGTCCGCTCGGCGATGTACGCCTCGTCGGTGCGGCCCTCGGCGACCACCAGGTGCAGCAGGCCCAGCGCGAGCGCGAGGTCGGTGCCGGGCCGGGGCGCCAGGTGCAGGTCGGCCTGCTCGGCGGTCTTCGTGCGGCGCGGGTCGACGACGATGAGCGTGCCGCCGTTCTCCTTCAGTTCGGTGAAGAACCGCAGCGACGGCGGCATGGTCTCGGCGAGGTTGGAGCCGACGAGGATCACACAGCCGCTCCTCGGGATGTCCTCCAGCGGGAACGGCAGCCCCCGGTCCAGCCCGAACGCCCTCATCCCGGCCGCCGCGGCGGACGACATGCAGAACCGGCCGTTGTAGTCGATCTGCGAGGTGCCCAGCACCACCCGCGCGAACTTGCCGAGCGTGTACGCCTTCTCGTTGGTCAGCCCGCCGCCGCCGAACACCCCGAGCGCGTCCGCGCCGTGCTCCGCGCGGGTGCGCCGCAGCGCGTCCGCGATCCGGTCCAGGGCCTCGTCCCAGGAGGCGGGCACCAGCGCGCCGCCCTCCCGCACGAGCGGCGAGGTCAGCCGCACCCGCGACGAGAGCACCGCGGGCGCGGTGCGGCCCTTGCCGCACAGCGCTCCCCGGTTCACCGGGAAGTCGGCGCGTTCCCGCACCTCGACGCCCCCGTCCGGGGTGGGCGACAGGTTCATCCCGCACTGCAGGGCGCAGTACGGGCAGTGGGTGGGCGTCGGGGTGCTGTTCATGCCCTCCAGGGTCGGCGGGCCGTGTTACGTCCGCGACGGCCCCCTGTTACACGTGCCGCACGGCGACCTCCCGGCCGCCCCGGCGCCACCGTGAGGGCCCGCTACCGCGCGTCGGCCAGCGCCCGCCCGACCCCCGGCTCCTCCGGTCCGAGGAACCGCGGATCGGGTTCGAACACCGCGTCCAGCGCCGCCTTGCCGCTCGCGAAGACCTCGCGGACCCCGCCGTAGTACCAGGTCGCGTCCCGCTTCGCGGGCACCCCGACGCCGTACGACGCGACGCCCGCCTCCCGGCACAGCGCCACCGCCCGCCGGATGTGGAAGTCCTGGCTGATCAGCACCGCCTCGTCCACACCGAAGATCTTCCTGGCGCGCACACAGGAGTCCCAGGTGTCGAAGCCGGCGTAGTCGCTGACGATCCGCGCGTCCGGGACGCCGTGCCGGGTCAGGTAGGCGCGCATCGCGTCCGGCTCGTCGTAGTCCTCCCGGCTGTTGTCGCCGGTCACCAGGACCACCTCGATCCGTCCCGCCCGGTACAGCTCGGCCGCCGCGTCCAGCCGGTGGGCCAGATACGGCGACGGCTCCCCGTTCCACAGCCCCGCGCCGAACACCACGGCGACCTCGGTGCGCGGCACGTCGGCGGTCGTCCGCAGCCGGTCGGCGGTCGACACGTACAGCCACGTCGACGGCAGCAGCGCCAGCACGCACCCCGCCATCACGGCCTGCACCAGCCGCCGCCGGCCGGCCACGGTGCGGGGAAGACGCGGTCGTACGAATTTCATACCGAAAGGGACGGAAGGCGAGCCGCCCCGGTTGCGTCCCCCTCACACCACCCCCGCCCCCCGCCGTGAACCCACGGAAAACGCCCGTGACGCCCAGGCAACGGCCCGGCAACGTCTGCGCGCCACCCTCGACGCATGGACAGCCAGCTCAGCCCCGCCCCCGGCCCGCCCGCGCTCGTCGCCGTGGCCCACGGCAGCCGCGACCCGCGCGCCCTCGCCACCGTCCGCGCCCTCCTCGACCGGGTCCGCGCGCTGCGCCCCGGACTGCCGGTCCACCTGGGGCACATCGAGCTGAACGAGCCCCTCCTCCCCGACACGCTCGCCGCCCTCGGCGACCGCGAGGCGGTCCTCGTCCCGCTCCTGCTCGGCCGCGGCTACCACGTCAAACAGGACATCCCCAAGATGGCCGCCGCCGCCCCGGCCCGCACCCGCCTCGCCGCCCCCCTCGGTCCGCACCCCCTCCTCGCCGCCACCCTCCACACCCGCCTCACCGAGGCCGGCTGGCGTCCCCCGGCGACGGACGCCGAACGCCGCGCCTCCGCCGTGATCCTCGCCGCCGCGGGCTCCCGCGACCCCGAGTCCGCGACCGACACCGGCCGCACGGCCGCCCTCCTCGCGGCCCGCCTCGGCGTCCCGGTGCTCCCCGCCTACGCCTCCGCCGCGACCCCCACCGTCGAGGCGGCCGTCCGCTCCCTCCGCGCCAGGGGCCGCCACCGCATAGCCCTCGCCTCCTACTTCACGGCCCCCGGCCGCTTCGCGACACAGTGCGCGTCCGCGGCCCCGCACATCGCCGCGGACCCCTTGGGCGCCCACCCCTTGATGGCGGAACTCCTCCTCCACCGCTACGACGAAGCGGCAACTCGGGGAACTCTCGAACCCGCGCTCGCTGCAACTCGTTGAGGGGCGCGGGGAACTGCGCGACCAGCCCGAAACAACCCGCACCCGCGGACGCACACCATCCCGGCAGACGCATCTGCGCATACTGTCGACACATGGAAGGCACCACGTACCCCGCAGCCGCAACCGAACGATGGGCCCCCGAGCCCGACAAACGCCCCGGCCGCACCGCCTTCCAACGCGACCGCGCCCGCATCCTGCACTCGTCCGCCCTCAGACGCCTCGCCGGCAAGACCCAGGTCGTCACGCCCGGCGAGCGCGGCGCGAACGCCTGGGACCCCAGCCCCAGAACCCGCCTCACGCACTCCCTGGAGTGCGCCCAGGTGGGCCGGGAACTCGGCGCGGCCCTGGGTTGCGACCCCGACCTCGTCGAGGCCGCCTGCCTCGCCCACGACCTCGGCCACCCGCCCTTCGGCCACAACGGCGAAGCGGCCCTCAACGAGTTCGCCGAGGACTGCGGCGGCTTCGAGGGCAACGCCCAGTCGCTCAGGCTCCTCACCCGCATCGAGCCCAAACGGTTCACCCCGCAGGGCTCCGTCGGCCTCAACCTCACCCGCGCCACCCTCGACGCCGCCACGAAGTACCCCTGGCCGCGCGGCGCCCACCCCACCGACCCGGCGTCCCCCAAGTTCGGCGTCTACGAGGACGACCGCCCGGTCTTCGACTGGGTCCGCGAGGCCGCCCCGGGCACCCGCACCTGCTTCGAGGCCCAGGTCATGGACTGGTCCGACGACGTGGCGTACTCCGTGCACGACGTCGAGGACGGTCTGCACGCCGGCCACATCGACCCCAACCTCCTGCACGCCGAACCGGAACGCGAGGAGATCTTCCGCGTGGCCGTCGGCCGGTACGTTCCCGCCGGCACCGACCCCGCCGAACTCGCCGCCGCCCTGGACCGCCTCCAGGACCAGGAGTGGTGGCCGCACGGCTACGACGGCTCGGCCGTCGCCCAGGCCCGCCTGAAGGACGCCACCAGCCAGCTCATCGGCCGCTTCTGCCTGGCCGCCGAGGCCGCCACCCGCGCGGCGTACGGCGGCGGCCGGCTCACCCGCTACGGCGCCGAGCTGGTCGTCCCGCGCGAGACGCGGCTGGAGTGCGCGGTGCTGAAGGCGGTCGCCGACCGGTACGTCATGCAGCGCGCCGAGCAGACCCGGCTCCGCGCCGACCAGCGGATCGTCGTCGTGGAACTCGCCGAGGCGCTCACCGCCCGCGCCCCGGACGGCCTCGACCCGCAGTTCCGCGCGCTGTTCGACCAGGCCCCCGACGACCGGGCCCGCAAACGGGTGATCGTCGACCAGATCGCCTCCCTCACGGACGCCTCCGCCCGCTCGCTGCACGCGAGACTGACGGGACGTACGTGACATCCGGGGCGCCCGCCGGTCCCTCGATGTGACCCTGCGTGGCCTGATCGGGTCACCCCCTCTTCCCCCCTCACGCTCCGTGCGGGAGGCTCGCATCCGGCGGCACAGTGACGAGGAGGCATCAAGTGGTCGACGCGGATCAGACATTCGTCATCGTCGGAGGAGGGCTCGCCGGCGCCAAAGCGGCCGAGACGCTCCGCGCGGAGGGCTTCACCGGGCGGGTGATACTGATCTGCGACGAGCGCGACCACCCCTACGAGCGGCCGCCGCTGTCCAAGGGGTTCCTGCTCGGCAAGGACGAACGCGAGAGCGTCTTCGTGCACGAGCCCGCCTGGTACGCGCAGCACGACATCGAACTGCACCTCGGGCAGACCGTCGACGCGATCGACCGCGCCGCGAAGACGGTCCGCTTCGGCGAGGACGGCACGGTCGTGCGCTACGACAAGCTGCTGCTGGCCACCGGCGCCGAACCGCGCCGCCTGGACGTCCCCGGCACCGGCCTGGCCGGCGTGCACCACCTGCGCCGCCTCGCCCACGCCGAACGGCTCAAGGGTGTCCTCACCCACCTCGGCCGGGACAACGGACACCTGGTGATCGCGGGCGCCGGCTGGATCGGCCTGGAGGTCGCGGCGGCGGCCCGCGAGTACGGCGCGGAGGTCACCGTCGTCGAGCCGGAGCCCACCCCGCTGCACGGCGTGCTCGGCCCCGAGCTGGGCCAGCTCTTCACCGAGCTGCACCGCGAACACGGGGTGCGCTTCCACTTCGGCGTACGGCTGACGGAGATCGTCGGGCAGGACGGCGTCGTGCTCGCGGCCCGTACGGACGACGGCGAGGAGCACCCCGCGCACGACGTGCTCGCCGCGATCGGCGCCGCGCCGCGCACCGCGCTCGCCGAGGCGGCCGGGCTGCAGATCGCCGACCGGGCGCACGGCGGCGGGATCGTGGTCGACGAGCGGCTGCGCACGTCCGACCCCGACATCCACGCGGCCGGTGACGTCGCCGCCTTCCCGCACCCGCTCTTCGGCACCCGGATGCGGGTCGAGCACTGGGCGAACGCGCTGAACGGCGGCCCCGCGGCGGCGCGGGCCATGCTCGGGCAGGACGTCACCTACGACCGGGTGCCGTACTTCTTCTCCGACCAGTACGACCTGGGCATGGAGTACTCCGGGTGGGCACCGCCCGGCTCGTACGACCAGGTGGTGATCCGGGGTGACGCGGGCAAGCGGGAGTTCATCGCGTTCTGGGTGAAGGAGGGGCGGGTGCTGGCCGGGATGAACGTGAACGTGTGGGACGTCACAGAGCAGATCCAGCGGCTGGTCCGCTCCGCGGTGCGGGTGGACGTGGAGGCGCTGTCGTCTCCCCATGTGCCGTTGGAGTCGTTGGGCGCGTAGGCGTCCGCCGGGTTCCGTCGTGGGGCGGGTGCGGGTCGACTGTGCCTGGTCGCGCAGTTCCCCGCGGCCCCGCGAGGCGCATCGGCGACCCGGAGTTGTCGGTGCGCCCCCGTAGAATTCACGCGTGGCTGGACGGATCAACGACGAGGACGTGAAGGCGGTACGGGACGCGGTCCCGATCGACGCCGTGGTGTCCGAGTACCTCCAGCTGCGGGGCGCGGGCGGCGGCAACCTCAAGGGGCTGTGCCCGTTCCACGACGAGAAGTCGCCGTCCTTCCAGGTCAGCCCCAGCAAAGGGCTCTTCCACTGCTTCGGCTGCCAGGAGGGCGGCGACACCATCACGTTCGTGATGAAGATCGACCACCTCACCTTCTCGGAGGCGGTCGAGCGGCTCGCCGCACAGGCGGGCATCACGCTGCGCTACGAGGAGGGCGGGTACAACCCCGCCCACCAGCGCGGCGAGCGCATCCGCCTGGTCGAGGCCCACAAGATCGCCGCCGAGTGGTACGCGGAACAGCTCGCGACCAGCCCCGAGGCCGAGACCGGCCGGATCTTCCTCGCCGAGCGCGGCTTCGACCAGGCCGCCGCCGTCCACTTCGGCGTCGGCTACAGCCCGCAGGGCTGGGACCACCTCACCCGCTACCTGCGCGGCAAGGGCTTCACCGACAAGGAGCTGATCCTCTCCGGGCTCAGCCAGGAGGGCCGCCGCGGTCCCATCGACCGCTTCCGCGGCCGGCTGATGTGGCCGATTCGCGACATCGGCGGCGACGTCGTCGGCTTCGGCGCCCGCAAGCTGTACGAGGCGGACAACGGGCCGAAGTACCTCAACACGCCCGAGACCGCGATCTACAAGAAGTCCCAGGTGCTCTACGGCATCGACCTGGCGAAGAAGGAGATCGCGAAGACCAGCCGGGCAGTCGTCGTCGAGGGCTACACGGACGTGATGGCCTGCCACCTGGCCGGGGTGACGACCGCGATCGCCACCTGCGGCACCGCCTTCGGCGGCGAGCACATCAAGATCCTCAGACGGCTGCTGATGGACAACGGCTCGGCCCGCGTGATCTTCACCTTCGACGGTGACGCGGCCGGCCAGAAGGCCGCCCTGCGCGCCTTCGAGGACGACCAGAAGTTCGCCGCCGAGACGTACATCGCCATCGCCCCGGACGGCATGGACCCGTGCGACCTGCGCCTGGCCAAGGGCGACGAGGCCGTGGCCGACCTGGTCGAACCGCGCACCCCGCTCTTCGAGTTCGCCCTGCGCCAGATCGTCTCCCGCTACGACCTCGACACCCCGGCCGGCCGCGCGGCGGCGCTCGACGAGGCCGCGCCGGTCGTCGCCCGGATCAAGAACAGCGGCGCCCAGCACGAGGTCGCCGTGCAGCTCGCCGGCATGCTCGGCATCCTCGACACCCAGTTCGTGGTGAAGCGGGTCGCCCAGCTGGCCCGCTGGGCCCGCGACCGCGGCGGCAAGGGCCCGGCCCCCGCCCGCGGCCCGCGGCAGCCGTCGTACGACGCGGCCCCCCGCCCCACCGCCTCCGGCCCGGCGCTCAACCTGCGCAACCCGGTCTACGCCACCGAACGCGAGCTGCTCAAACTCGCCCTCCAGCGCCCGGAGCTGGTCTGCCCGGCGTTCGACGCGTACGGCGTCGACGAGTTCACCGCCCCGCCCTACGCGGCCGTACGCCAGGCCATCCTCGACGCGGGCGGCGTCGAGTACGGCACGCGCGACCCGCAGGAGTATCTGGTCCGGGTCCGCGAGGCGGCGCCCGACGACACGGTTCGCGCCATGGTCACCGAGCTGGCCGTCGAGGCGATCATGCGCCGCACGGTCGATGAGGCGTACGCGGGCGAACAGCTCGTCTGGGTCCGCCGCCGCGCCGTCGACCGCCGCATCCAGGACATCCAGTCCACCCTCACCCGCCTCGCCACCGGCGGCGACCCCGCCCGGCTGGCCGCCGTCCAGAACGAACTGTGGGTCCTCCAGCAGTACGGCCAGGCGCTGCGGGAACACGGCGCCGCGGCGCTGTGATCGCGCCTGAGTAACCGACCGGTCACGCACCGGACTCAAAAAGTGCGCGCACGCCCCTCGTGGCGGAGATGTGTCTTACCCCACACTGGGTGCGGTGCCTGAGTCCTCGGAGCGCGGCCGGTCCGTCCCCCCACGGGTCCCTGCCCGCGGTCCGCCACCTCAGCAGCGATCACCTGGAGGTCGCCCCCGTGCAGACCCAGACCCTCGTCCCTACCGACAGCCCCACCACCGCGGAGCCCGACGCGGAGCCGGACGTGCTGATGGCCGTCCCCCCGCAGAGCCGTGCGGCGCACCACCCGGAGACCCGGCCGCGGACGCGGCCCGAGCCCGGCCCGCCGCCCGACGCCGAGGCCGGCCCGGAGCCGGAAGCGGAAGCCGAGGCGGAACCCGAAGCGGAACCCGAGGCCGAGGCCGTCGAGCCGGCGCCCGGCCGGGCCGTCGAGACCGGCGGCCCCACCTCCGACCTGTTCCGGCAGTACCTGCGGGAGATCGGGCGGATCCCGCTGCTCACCGCAGCCGAGGAGGTGGAACTCGCCCGCCGCGTCGAGGCCGGCCTGTTCGCCGAGGAGAAACTGCTCACCACCCCCGACCTCGACAGCCGGCTCGCCCTCGACCTGGACCGGCTCGTCGTCATGGGCCGGATGGCCAAGCGCCGGCTGATCGAGGCGAACCTGCGGCTGGTGGTGTCCGTCGCCAAGCGGTACGTCGGCCGCGGACTGACCATGCTCGACCTGGTGCAGGAGGGCAACCTCGGCCTCATCCGCGCCGTCGAGAAGTTCGACTACGCCCGCGGCTACAAGTTCTCCACCTACGCCACCTGGTGGATCCGCCAGGCCATGTCCCGCGCCCTCGCCGACCAGGCCCGCACCATCCGCGTCCCGGTGCACGTCGTCGAGCTGATCAACCGCGTGGTCCGCGTCCAGCGGCGGATGCTCCAGGAACGCGGCTACGAGCCCACGCCCGCCGAGGTCGCCGCCCACCTGGACCTGCCGCCCGAGCGGGTCAGCGAGGTGCTGCGGCTCGCCCAGGAGCCCGTCTCCCTGCACGCCCCCGTCGGCGAGGAGGACGACGTGGCGCTCGGCGACCTGATCGAGGACGGCGACGCCGCCTCCCCGGTGGAGTCCGCCGCGTTCCTGCTGCTCAAGGAGCACCTGGAGGCGGTCCTGTCCACCCTCGGCGAGCGCGAGCGCAAGGTCGTGCAGCTGCGCTACGGCCTGGTCGACGGCCGCCCGCGCACCCTGGAGGAGATAGGCCGCATCTTCGGCGTGACCCGGGAACGGATCCGCCAGATCGAGTCCAAGACCCTCAACAAACTGCGCGACCACGCCTTCGCGGGCCAGCTGCGCGGTTACCTGGACTGAGGAAGGGGGCCGCTCCCGCGGCGAGAGCGGCCCCCCCCACCTCGCGCCGCTAGTCGACCTCGGCGACCGCCTGCGCGAACTGCGCCTTGTACAGCCGCGCGTAGGCGCCGTCCGCCGCCAGCAGTTCCGCGTGCGCGCCCTGCTCGACGATCGACCCGTTCTCCATCACCAGGATCGTGTCCGCGTCCCGGATCGTCGACAGCCGGTGCGCGATGACGAACGACGTACGCCCGTGCGCCAGCTTGGCCATCGCCTTCTGGATCAGCACCTCGGTACGGGTGTCGACCGAACTCGTCGCCTCGTCGAGCACCAGGATCACCGGATCGGACAGGAACGCCCGCGCGATGGTGATCAGCTGCTTCTCACCGGAGCTGACCCCGGAGCCCTCGTCGTCGATCACGGTGTCGTAGCCGTCGGGCAGGGTGCGGATGAACCGGTCGGCGTGGGCCGCCCGCGCCGCCTCCTCGATCTCGCCGCGGGTGACCTCCCGGGCCGCCCCGTAGGCGATGTTCTCCGCGATGGTGCCGCCGAACAGCCAGGTGTCCTGGAGCACCATGCCGATCCCGGAGCGCAGTTCGTCCCGCGACATCGTCGCGATGTCCACGCCGTCCAGGGTGATCCGCCCGCCGGTCACCTCGTAGAACCGCATCAACAGGTTGACCAGCGTGGTCTTGCCCGCGCCGGTCGGGCCGACGATCGCGACCGTCTGCCCCGGCTCCACCGTCAGCGTCAGGTCCTCGATGAGCGGCGTGTCCGGGTCGTACCGGAACGACACCCGCTCCAGCGCGACCCGCCCGCGCAGCTCCTCCGGCCGCACGCCCGGCACCGGGTCCGCCGACTGCTCCTCCGCGTCGAGCAGTTCGAAGATCCGCTCGGCGGACGCCACCCCGGACTGCACCAGGTTCGCCATCGACGCGATCTGCGTCAGCGGCATCGAGAACTGCCGCGAGTACTGGATGAACGCCTGCACGTCACCGATCGACAGCGACCCCGACGCCACCCGCAGCCCGCCGACCACCGCGACCAGTACGTAGTTCAGGTTCGACACGAACATCATCAGCGGCTGCATGACGCCGCTGTTGAACTGCGCCCGGAACCCGGCCTCGTACAGCGCCTCGTTCTGCTCGGCGAACTGCCGCGCCGACTCCTCCTGCCGCCCGAACACCTTCACCAGGGTGTGCCCGGTGTACATCTCCTCGATGTGCGCGTTCAGCGTGCCGGTGGACCGCCACTGCTGCACGAAGTGCGGCTGCGACCGCTTGCCGACCCACGTCGCCACGTACAGCGACAGCGGCACCGTCACCAGCGCGACCAGCGCGAGGATCCACGACATCCAGAACATCATCGCGAGCACGCCGATGATGGTCAGCAGCGAGTTGATCAGCTGGCCCATCGACTGCTGGAGGGTCTGCCCGATGTTGTCGATGTCGTTGGTGGCGCGGGACAGCACCTCGCCGCGCTGCCGCTTGTCGAAGTACGACAGCGGCAGCCGCGACAGCTTCGTCTGCACGTCCTCGCGCATCCGGTACATCGTCCGGTTCACGACCCGGTTCACCAGCCGCGTCGCCACCGCCATCAGCAGCCCCGCGACCACGAACACGGCCAGCGCGAACAGCAGGACGTGGCCCACGGCCGTGAAGTCGATGCCGTCGCCCGGCGTGAAGTCGGTGGAGCGCAGCATGTCCGCGACGTCCCCGTCGCCGCGCTCCCGCATCGCCTCCAGCACCTGCTCCTTGGAGGCGCCCGGCTCCATCTCCCGGCCGACGATGCCCGCGAACACCAGGTCGGTGGCCTCCCCGAGGATCTTCGGACCGGCCACCGACAGGGCCACGCTGAACAGCACGCACAGCAGCAGCGCGTAGATCGTGAACCGCTCGGGCCGGAACCGCGCGACGAGCCGCCGGCCCGACCCCCTGAAGTCCAGCGAGCGGTGATCCGGTCCGGTCCCGGCCATCATCCGCCCCATGGGCCCGGCCATCAGGCAGCCTCCGCTTCCGTCAGCTGGGAGAGCACGATCTCCCGGTAGGTCTCGTTGTCCGCCATCAGCTCGTGGTGCCGTCCGGTGCCCACCACCCGGCCCTCGTCCAGGACGACGATCCGGTCGGCGTCGCGGATGGTCGCCACCCGCTGGGCGACGATCACCACGGTCGCCTCGGCCGTCTCCCGGGACAGCGCGGCGCGCAGGGCGGCGTCGGTGGCGTAGTCGAGCGCGGAGAAGGAGTCGTCGAAGAGGTAGATCTCCGGGCGCTGCACCAGCGTGCGCGCGATGGCGAGACGCTGGCGCTGACCGCCGGAGACGTTCGTGCCGCCCTGCGCGATCGGCGCGTCCAGGCCGCCCTCCAGCCGCTCCACGAACTCCCTGGCCTGCGCCACCTCCAGCGCGTGCCACAGCTCCTCGTCCGTGGCGTCCGGATTGCCGTAGCGCAGATTGGTCGCGACGGTCCCCGCGAACAGGTACGGCTTCTGCGGGACCAGGCCGACGGTCCTCGCGAGCACCGCCGGGTCGATCGTCCGTACGTCCTCGCCGTCGACCAGCACCTCGCCGTCCGTCGCGTCGAACAGCCGCGGGACGAGCCCCAGCAGGGTGGACTTGCCGCTGCCCGTGGACCCGATCACGGCGGTCGTCTCGCCGGGCCGGGCGACCAGGTCGACGGCCCTGAGCACCGGCTCCTCGGCACCCGGGTAGCGGAAGCCCGCGCCGCGGATCTCCAGATGCCCGTGCCGGCGCAGCTCCGTCACCGGCGCGGCCGGCGGGACCACGCTGGAGGAGGTGTCCAGCACCTCGCGGATCCGCTCGGCGCAGACCTCCGCGCGCGGCACCATCATGAACATGAAGGTGGCCATCATCACGGACATCACGATCTGCATGAGATAGGCGAGGAAGGCCGTCAGGTCACCGATCTGCATCCCCCCGCTGTCGATCCGGTGGGCACCGAACCACACCACCGCGATGGAGGACAGGTTCACCACCGTCATGACGATCGGGAACATCAGCGCGAGCAGGTTGCCGGTGCCCACCGACATCTCGGTCAGCTCGGCGTTGGCGTCGCGGAACCGCTGCTCCTCGTACGCGTCGCGGACGAAGGCGCGGATCACCCGGTTGCCGGTGATCTGCTCGCGCAGCACCCGGTTCACCGTGTCCAGCCGCTCCTGCATGGTCCGGAACAGCGGCCGCAGCCGCCGCACGATCAGCGTCACGCAGATGCCGAGCACGGGTACGACGGCGACCAGCACCCCGGACAGCGGCACGTCCAGGCCCAGCGCCATCACGATGCCGCCGACGCACATGATCGGCGCCGACACCATCAGCGTGAACGTCATCAGCGCCAGCATCTGCACCTGCTGGACGTCGTTGGTGGTCCGGGTGATCAGCGAGGGCGAGCCGAAGTGGCCCACCTCACGCGCGGAGAAGGACTGCACCCGGTCGAAGACGGCGGCCCGCACGTCCCGGCCGAGCGCGGCGGCCGTGCGGGCGCCGTAGTACACCGCGCCGATGTTGCAGACGACCTGGACCAGCGAGATGCCGATCATCAGGGCGCCGAAGGTCAGGATGTAGCCGGTGTCCCCGTACACGACACCGTTGTCGATGATGTCCGCGTTCAGGGTCGGCAGGTAGAGGGTCGCGCAGGTCTGCAGGAACTGCAGCAGCACCAGCACGGCGATGGGTTTTCGGTAGGGCCTGAGGTAGGTCCGCAGGAGTCGTATCAGCACGCTGGTCTCTCGGAGTCGGCGGCGAGAGGGGCCGGGTGGTTGCCCCTGGCCCCTATCGTCGGACACTCCACCCGCGTTACCTCAACCGATTAACCCATCGGGCGGCCCCGCGGCGCGCCACGCCGGCCTCACGGCCGGAACGCCCCCGGGTGCGTCTGCTCCCGCACCGACACGAACTGCTGGCGCACCGCCTGACCCACCGCCAGCTCCTCGCCCGGCTCCAGCACCTGCGCCACCGCGCCCTGCCAGGCCGGCGGGACATGCGGGTCGAGGGTGCCCTGCGACACCCCGAGCGCCCAGGCGGCCTGCCGGGCGGCGCCGATCGCCGCGTAGTCCGCCGGCTGCGGTACGACGACCTGCGTGCCGAACAGCGACGGCGCCGCGGCCTGCACCGCGGGCAGCCCGGCGGCCGGGCCCAGCAGGAAGATCCGCCGCACCTCCACGCCCCGCCCGCGCAGCACGTCCAGCGCGTCGGCGAGCCCGCACAGCATGCCCTCGAACGCGGCCCGCGCCAGGTGCTCCGGCTTCATCGACTCGCGCCGCAGGCCCGCCAGGGTGCCCGCGGTGTGCGGCAGCGCCGGCGTCCGCTCGCCCTCCAGGTACGGCAGCAGCACCAGCCCGTGCGCGCCGGGCGTCGACTTCAGCGCCAGGTCGGACAGGGTCTCCAGGTCCGGCAGGCCGAGCAGTTCGGCGGTGCCGCGCAGGGTGCGCACCGCGTTCAGCGTGGTGACGACCGGCAGGTGCATCCCGGTGGCGTCGGCCAGCGTGGTGATGGTGCCCGACGGGTCGTACAGGGCCTCGGGGTGGACGGCCATGACGGACCCGGAGGCGCCGAGCGAGACGACCGCGTCCCCGAGCCCCAGGCCCAGTCCGAACGCGGCGGCCATGGTCTCGACGGTCCCCGCGGAGATCAGCAGCCCCTCCGGGGTCGTACCGGCCGCGTCCGACGGTCCGATGACCTCCGGCAGCATCGCCTGCCGGCCGAGCGCCAGCTCGACCAGCTCGGGCCGGTAGGCGCCGGTGGCGGCGGACCAGTAACCGGTGCCGGAGGCGCCGCCGCGGTCGGTGGTGCGGCGGACCGGGCGGCCCAGCAGCTGCCACACCAGCCAGTCGTGGGCCTGCATCAGCATGGCGGTGCGGGCGGCGGCGTCCGGCTCGTTCTTCGCGAGCCAGCGCAGCTTGGTGACCGGGTGCGCGGCCTGCGGGACGCAGCCGACGGCCTGCGCCCAGGCCTCCCGGCCGCCGAGCGCGTCGACCAGATCGGCCGCCGCGACCTGCGCGCGCTTGTCGCCGCCGGTCATCGCGGGGCGCACGGTGTTGCCCTGCGCGTCCAGCGGGATCACCGCGTTCGCCTGCGCGGAGACGCCGATGGCCTGGACGCCCTCCAGCAGGCCGCCGGCGGCGGCCTCGCCGAGGGAGAGCAGCCAGGCCTGTGGATCGACGTCACTGGGTCGCCCGCCGTCGGGGCTCTCCAGCGGATGGGGGGCATATCCCTGCCTGAGCACGGCCCCCGTGTCCGTGTCGCAGACGACGATACGAGTGAAATCGGGTGAACTGTCCAACCCGGCGACTATCCCCATACGCATGATTGTGCCGTAGCGCCGCGCGGGCTCGAGCCGGGTCGCCCCCAGGGGGGACGGGTGCCCGTCTCCCCCTGGGGGCAAGGACGCGGACTTACGTGGTGCTCGTGCCCCAGTCGTCGCCCGCCGAGCCGTTCGAGCGGTCGCGGACGGCACGCACGCGGTGCGCGACGGAGTCGGGCATACGGTCGCCCACCTTGTCGCTGACCACGTGATACGCCTTGCCCGCGAACTCGCGGCCCTGCTGGGCAGCGGTCTCGGCGGTGTTGCGCACGGCCGGGTTCTGGGAGAGTCGCTGGGCCGACTTCTTCAGCTGTTCGTAGCGCTCTCGCCCGGCCCGTGTGCCCAGGACGTAACCCAGAGCGAGTCCGACGACGAACGTGAGCCGGTAACGCATGGCGGCCACCCTTTCCTTGCGTAGTCCCTGGCACGGTTCCGGTGCGGCAGCGAACCCGGAGGTACCGATTGGCGAAGCACCCCCCTGCTTGCGCTAATGTATGTGTCGCAGCGAGCGAGCGCCCCCTGGCGGATACCCAGGTAGGTACGTTCAATGCAACGAGGCATTCCTCCGTAGCTCAATTGGCAGAGCAGCCGGCTGTTAACCGGCAGGTTACTGGTTCGAGTCCAGTCGGGGGAGCTCGGTCCTCCGTAGCTCAATTGGCAGAGCAGCCGGCTGTTAACCGGCAGGTTACTGGTTCGAGTCCAGTCGGGGGAGCATGCTGAACGAGGACCCTCCGGGGTCCTTTTTCATGTCCGGGGGAACCGTCCGGGCCGCGGCGGAGTCCTCATGGTCGTGCGATGCCGACCATGCCGGAGCAGGAGATCGTATGAGCGGCTATGCTGCGGCAGACGGCGCGCACACATGTGCGCGACGCGCCGTGAGGGGCGGTAGCTCAGCCGGTTAGAGCAGCGGACTCATAATCCGTCGGCCGTGGGTTCGAGTCCCACCCGCCCCACCGAAGCACTCCGCCGCAGAAACGTTGTCACCTGCGGCGGAGTGCGAAACACCGGCACGCCGGGGGGTCACCCGGGGGTATCAAGACCGCTGACGTGACTCCTGCTCGCCCGATACTCGCCGCCGTTCGCTCCGGGCGGGGCTGCGCCGTCCGGTGTGCCGGGGGTCACCTCATCCGCTCGCCCCGAAGACCGCCGCCGGCTGCGCGGCCACCATGTCCTCGCCGCGGCCCAGCAGCGTGCGCTGCATCCCGGACGTGGCCGACAGCAGGGGTTCGCGCCACCGTTCCGCGCGCTGCGGGGACCGTACCGACAGGCCCATGGCCGCGACCGCGTGACCGTTCCCGCCGAGCACCGGCGCGGCGATGTTCACCGCGCCCCGGTCGGCGGCGTCGGGCAGGACCACGCAGCCCTGGCGGCGGGCACGGCGCAGCAGTTCCGCGAGGGCCGCCGAGTGCGTACGCCCCAGCGGGCGCGGCTCGTGGTCGCGGCCGTGGTAGGCCAGCAGGGCCAGGCCCGCGGCCGATTGCTCCATCGGCTGGCGCACCGGCAGCCGGGGCGCGGACTCCCACGGCGGGCCGGCCGCGCCGAACCGCTCGACGTACACCACGTCGCCCTCGTCGGCGACCGCGACGAACACCTGGGCGCGGGTCGCCTCGTGCAGGGCGTGCAGATAGGGCAGCGCCACCTCCCGCAGCCGGGTGCGGGCGGAGGTCAGACTGCCCAGCTCCCACAAGCGCAGGCCGATGCGGTAGCGCCCGTCCGGCCCCCGCTCCACAGCGCGCCATTTCTCCAGTTCCGACAACAACCGGTGGACGGTGGTGATGGGTATGCCCGCCCGCCGGGCGATCTCCGTCAGCGACAGACTCGGGTGCCGCACATCGAACGTTCCGAGGACTGCCAGAACACGACTCGTGACCGATACGCCGACCTGATTGGTGTTGCCCGCCATCCCCCTGGCCTCTCTGCTGAGCGTGGGACGCCCAGGGGCGGGCGTGGTTCGCACAGCCATCGACTACCCCTGGCGAAGCTGAGACGCGCACGGGGGGTCAACCCCGCTGCGGGCGAACGTACGTCCGTCGAGGGGCGCCCGCCACCGCCTCTGAACACACATCGCGCGCTGCCGCGCCACGCCTCCCAAACGTTCGGCGCACACCGTGCGCGGCTCGTCGCTCCCTGAACGTTCGACGGGGCGGGCCGCCCGTGACCACCCGCCGGACCCGCCCCTTCCCCCGGGCGGGGCTGCGATGGTCCGCCATGCCGGACCCCCGGCGGGCACTGACGCCCGCTCAGCGGAATGGCTTCCGCGCGGTTTTCGATGAGTGGAAACAGCCGCCGCACGCCCGGCGCCGCTCCCCAAGATGACCCGTCGGAGCAGTCCGAGGCGGAGGTGTGTGCTGTGGCGACGGACGTGGGTGCGACGGCGACGGACGTGGTGAGGGCGGCGCGGCTGCTGCTCGACGCGGAGGCGTCCGCGACCGCGCTGACCCCGCTGACCGGCCAATGGCCGGGGCTGGACGCCGAGACGGCGTACCGGGTGCAGGACACCGCGCTGCGGCTGCGGCTGGCCCGCGGGGAACGGCTCGTCGGCGTCAAGCTGGGGCTCACGTCGCGGGCCAAGCAGCAGCGCATGAACGTGGCCGAGCCGCTGGTGGCCTGGCTCACCGACCGGATGGTGCGGCCGGCCGGCGCGACCGTCCCGGTGGGCGGTCTGATCCAGCCGAGGATCGAGCCGGAGATCGCCTTCGAGATGGCCGCGCCCCTGGACGGGACCGCCGACGAGACGGCGGCCCGCCGGGCGATCGGACGGGTCCGCGCCGGACTCGAGGTCATCGACAGCCGGTTCGCGGACTACCGGTTCACGCTGCCGGACGTCATCGCGGACAACGGCTCCAGCGCCCTGTACGCCCTCGGCGGCACCGCCCGCCCCGCCGGCGACGGCCTGCGCGAGGAGAGCTGCCGGATCGACGTCGACGGCGTCACCGCCGGCAAGGGCGTCGGCGCGGACGTGCTCGGCGACCCGGTCGGCGCGCTCCTGTTCGCCGCCCGGCTGCTCCACCGGCGGGGACTGCGCATCGAGGCGGGCTGGACCGTGCTGACCGGCGGGGTCACCGACGCGGCGCCCTTCCCGGCCGGCACGACGGCCACCGCGGTCTTCTCCACCCTCGGAACGGTTTCGCTCACTGCTGCGGAGGGACGGTCATGACCGGGCAGTACGAGGACTTCTACGGACATGTGATCGACGGCAAGGAGACCGAGTCCGACGACGGGCGCCGGTTCACCTCCGTCGATCCCTGGCAGGGCCACGCCTGGGCGGAGATCGCCGAGGGCGGGCCCACGGACACGGACCGGGCCGTCGGCGCCGCCCGGCAGGCCTTCGACACGGGGGAGTGGCCCCGGATGGGGCACGCCGCGCGCGGCAGGATCCTGCACCGGCTGGCCGCCCTGATCGAGGAGCACGCCGCCGAACTGGCCACCGCCGACAGCCGCGACATGGGACGGCCCCACGCCCAGGCCCTGGCCAAGGACGTGCCCCGGGCCGCCGCCAACTTCCGCTTCTTCGCCGACCACGCGCGGCTGACCGCCGCCGAGCACCTGCCCGCCGACAACGGCACCCACGTCTACACCCGCTACGAACCGGCGGGCGTGGTCGCGGCCATCGCCCCCTGGAACTTCCCGCTGATGCTGGAGAGCTGGAAGATCGCCCCCGCGCTCGCCCACGGCAACACGGTGGTCCTGAAACCGGCCGAGCAGAGCCCGGTCTCGGCGACCCTGCTGGCCCGCCTCGCCCTGGAGGCCGGCATGCCGCCCGGCGTGCTCAACGTGCTGCACGGGCACGGCCCCGCCGCGGCCGGCGAGTTCCTCGTCTCCCACCCCGGCGTCGACCGCATCACCTTCACCGGCGAGTCCGCCACCGGCCGGGCCATCGCCCGCGCCGCCGCCGACCGGCTCACCCCGCTCAGCCTCGAACTCGGCGGCAAGGCGGCCGGCCTCGTCTTCGCCGACAGCGACCTGGACCGCGCGGTGACCTGGTCGGTGACGGGCGCCTACCTCAACGCGGGACAGGTCTGCCTGGCCGGCAGCCGCATCTATGTGGAGCGCCCGGTCTACCACGCGTTCCTGGAGCGCTTCACCGCCGCCGCGGCCGCCCTGCGCGCGGGCGACCCCGCCGACCCCGGCACCGACATCGGCCCGCTGGCCTCCGCGGAGCACCACACGAAGGTGCGCGGCTTCCTCGACCGGCTCGACGGCGGCCCCGAGGGACGGCTGCTGGCCGGCGGCCCCGACCCCGACGACCCCCGGCTGGTGCGGCCCACGGTGGTGGTCGACGCCGCCGAGGAGGCCGCCGTACTGCGGCAGGAGATCTTCGGGCCGGTCGCCACGGTGGTGCCCTTCGACACCGAGGAAGAGGCGGTGGCGCGGGCCAACGGCACCCCGTACGGGCTCAACGCCATGGTGTTCACCGAGGACCTGAGGCGCGCCCACCGCACCGCCGGGGCGCTGCGCGGCGGCACCGTCTGGGTCAACTGCTTCTTCGTCCGGGACCTGCGCGCGCCCTTCGGCGGCGTCGGCGCCTCCGGCATCGGCCGCGAGGGAGGCACCCACAGCAGGGAGTTCTTCACCGAGCCGAAGGCGGTCGTGATGGACATCGCGGGAGCCATCGGCCCCGAGGCGACGGGAGCGGCCCGGTGAACGCGCCGACGAGCGAGTCCATGAGGGAGGCGGTGCGCGAGGCGGGACGGGAGCGCGGGTGGGCGTCGCGCGACAACTACCCCTTGCAGCGGGCCGTGTTCGACCGGCTGCGTCACGGCGATGCGGCCGCCGCGCCGGCCGGTCTGGCGGAGTCCGACGCCGCGCTGCTGCGCGCCGGCGATCTGCGCGGACTGGCCGACCGGGGCGTGCACCCGGTGCTGATCAACGCGTTCGCCCGCGCCCTCGGCATCACCCGCGCCGACTACCGCCGGCTGCTGGCGGCCGGACGCCCCGCCGCGCGCGAGGGGGTGGCGCGATGGCGCGCATCGTAGCCGCGTTCGCCGCCTCCCACGCGCCGATGCAGCTGGCCGCCGCCGACTCCGCGCCCGGCGACCAGGCGAAACGGTTCCTCGACGCGCTGGGCGACGCCGCCCGGCGGGTGCGCGAGGCGGACGCCCAGGCGGTGGTGATGCTCTCCAACGAGCACTTCACCAACTTCTTCCTGGAGAACTTCCCGCAGTGCTGCGTCGGCCTCGCCGACCGGCACACCGGCCCCGCCGAGCCCTGGCTGCCGATCCCCCGGGGCAAGGTCCCCGGCCACGGCCCGCTGGCCCGCTCGCTCACCGACGGGCTGCTCGGCGACGGCTGGATGACGTCCTTCTCGCAGCGCCTCGACCTCGACCACGGCGTCATGACGCTCTATCACGCCCTCGCCCCCGACGCCGGCCTGCCGCTCGTGCCGGTCCTGCAGAACTGCGCCGTCGCGCCGATGCTGCCGCTGCCCGCCTGGTACGACTTCGGGCGCGCGCTCGCCCGTGCCGTCGAGAACTGCGACGGCGTCGACCGGGTCGCCCTGGTCGCCGCGGGCGGGCTGTCCCACTGGATCGGCGTCGACCGCACCGGCGACATCGACGAGGAGTTCGACCGCTGGTTCCTCGACCGGCTGGAGCGCGGCGCCCTCGACGAGGTGCTGAGCCTCACCGACGCCGAACTGGAGCAGGCCGGCAACGGCGCGCACGAGATCCGCAGCTGGCTCGCGCTGGCCGGCGCCGTGGACGCCCCGGTGACCGTGACGGCGTACGAGCCCATCCACGCCTGGGTCACCGGCATGGCCGTCGCCGAATGGCATCCGCCCACCCCCGGAGGTCACGCATGAGCGGTGCCCGCGACACCCGCGATACCCGCGATGCCCGCGGTGCCTACGACGTGCACGCCCACGCCATGCCGCTGCCCGTGCTGCGGTTCCTCGCCGACCGGGGCCTCGCCGACCTGTCCGCGCTGCCCTCCGGCGTGGTCCGCCTCGACCACCGGGTGTCCGGACTGGGCCAGAGCGACGTGCCCATCCCGTGCCCGCCGGAGCAGTACGACATCACCGCGCGCCTCGCCCGCATGGACCGCGAGGGCGTCGCCCGGCAGGCCGTCTCCCTGCCGCCGTTCCTCACCTGCTCCACCACCCGGCACGAGGTGTTCGTCCGGGAGATCGTCACCGCCGGCAACGACGCGCTGGCCGCGTTCTGCGCCGCCGCACCCGACCGGCTCACCCCGCTCGGCACCGTGCCCATCGGCTCCCGGGCCGCCGCCGCCGAGGCCGAACGCTGCCTCGGCGAGCTGGAGATGCCAGGACTGGCCTGCGGCACCCGCGGCATGGGCCGCGAGTGCGACCACCCGGTCAACGACCCGCTGTGGGAACTGCTCGGCCACACCCGGGTCTTCACCCTGCTGCACCCGTCCACCGCGCCGGCCCTCGACCGGCTGACCGACTACTGGCTGCCCCAGCTCGTCGGCTACCCCATGGAGACCGCCCTCGCCGTCTCCCGGCTGCTGCTCGGCGGCACCCTCGAACGCCACGAGCCGGTGCTGTGCCTCGCCCACGGCGGCGGCTGCCTGCCCGCGCTGCGCGGCCGGCTCGACCTCGGCTGGCACACCAAGCCCGTCGCCCGCCGCACCGCGCGGCCACCCCGCCACGGCCTCGACGGCCTCTACTACGACACCGCCGTCTTCTCCACCTCCCAGCTCACCTCCCTCGTCGCCGACGTGGGCCCCGGGCACGTCCTGCTCGGCACCGACTCGCCGTTCGACCTCGCCGACACCGCACCGCTGCGCACCGTCGGCGCCCTGGGCCTGCCCGCCGACCACGCCGCCCTGATCCTGCACCGCACCGCGACCCGGCTGCTGCACCGGCGGCCGGACGCCCCGCCCGGCACCGCCACCGGCGGCGCCGCCCGGCGGTCCGTACCCACCCCCGCGGCAGCGCCGCGACCGACACACCAGGAGGCCGTACGATGAACAGCCCGCTTTCCGCCGGACGACGCCCCGCCTTCGACCTCATCCGCGGCCATGTGCTGGCCTCCACCTTCGCCGCGCTCGACATGACCGGCTCCCTCACCCGGCTCGCCGAACAGGGCCTGACCGTCGAGGAGGCCGGCGCCAACCGCTTCCTGGGCGAGGGCGTCTTCCGCTACCTGTCCCAGCGCGGCGTGCTGCGCACCGACGGCGACCGCTACCACCTCACCGAGCTGGGCCGCAGCCTGTACGAGGACCGCGGCTACCTGGTGTGGCTGGCCGGCGGCTACAGCGAACCGCTGCGCCGCTTCGGGGACCTGCTCACCGGTGCGGCCACCTACCGCGAGGACGTGCTGCGGGACGGCAAGTGGGTCGCCGTGGGCTCGGCGCTGCTGGGCAAGCAGGACGTGCAGCCCGAGGTGGTCAAGCTGCTCGGCGGCCTGGAGTTCGACCGGGTCGCGGACATCGGCTGCGGCAACGCGCACTTCCTGATCACCCTGCACGACCAGCTCGGCGCCAAGGGGCTGGGCATCGACATCAGCCCCGAGGCGGTGGCCGAGGCCCGGCGCGAGGTCGAGGCCGCGGGCAAGAGCGGCGTCATCGACGTCATCGAGGCCGACGGCAGCGACATCGCCTCCATCCCCGGCCTGGAGGACGTCCAGCTGGCCATCACCTTCTTCTTCCTGCACGAGGTGTACGAGAAGGGCTTCGACGCGCTCGTGGACTATCTGCGCGCGCTGGCCGGCCGCCTCCCGGCCGGGGCGCACGTGCTGGCCGCCGAGGTCACCGCGGCGCCCAGCTCCACCGCCACCGACGACGTCTTCGGCCCCGAGTTCGCCCTGGTGCACGCGGTGATGGGCCAGTACCTGCTGGACGAGGAGGGCTGGGCCCGCGCCTTCACCGAGGCGGGGCTGACCGTGAAGCGGCTGGTCCGCCCGGCGATGCCCGACGGACTGCTGATCCTCGCGCAGAAGGCCGCCTGACCCGTGCCGGCCACCTCTGCGACACGGCGTACGCGGACCGGGTCCGTCCTCAGCGCGATGACCCTGCGCTCCTGCGAACTGGGCGACCGGGTGCGGGCGGCGGCCGCCGCCGGATTCGACGCGATCGGCCTGCGGGTCGACGACTACCTGCGGGCCCGCTCCCAGGGCTGGACCGACGAGGAGATGCGCGACCTGCTGGCCGGCCACGGGCTGCGGGTGAGCGAGGTGGAACTGCTGCGCTCCTGGGGCCGGCCGGACGAGGCGGCCCGGCGGGAGGAGGACCTGGTCTTCCACATCGCCGCGGTCTTCGGCGCGCGCAGCGTCAACGCCGGACTGCCCGACATCGAGCCCGAGGTGGACCTCGCGCCCGAGTACGCGCGGCTGTGCCGGCGGGCCGACGCGGCCGGTGTCGTCGTACCGCTGGAGTTCATGCCGTACGGCGCGATCCCCTCGCTGGACCGGGCGCTGCACCTGGTCGAGAGCGCCGGGCGGCCCAGCGCGGGCCTGCTGATCGACACCTGGCACTGCCATCGCACCGGGCTCGGCGCCGAGGACATCGCGGCGCTCGCGCCGGACGCGGTGCTCTCGGTGCAGATCTGCGACACCCGGCCCGACCCGCACCCCGATCCGCGGCACGAGGCGCGGCACCTGCGGCTGCTGCCGGGCGAGGGCACCGCCGACATCCACGGCATCCTGCGGGCACTGCTGCCCGCGCGGCGCCTGGAGTCGGTGGCCGTGGAGGTCATGTCCGACGAACTGGACGCCATGGACGGCGCGTCGGTGGCCCAGCAGGCCCGCGTCGCACTGGACAAGTCCCTGGCCGGCGGCGGCTGGACCCGGTAGTCCCACGCCGCCGGGGGCGCCGGGCCGGTCTCGTCCCGGGGCGCCCGCCCGCCGTGACGCCCTCCGGGCCGGTCTCGTTCGCCGGGGCACCCGCCGGGCCGGTCTCGTTCGTCGGGGCGTCTGCCGGGCCGGTCCCGTGCGTGGTGGCGCCCTCCGGGCCGGTCCCCTCCGCCGTGGTGGCGCCCTCCAGGCAGGTCTCGTTCGCCGGGGCGCCCGCCGGGCCGTTCTCGTTCGCCGGGGCACCCGCCGGGCAGCTCTCGTCCGCTGGCGCCCGCCGAACCGGTCCCGTCCGCCGTGGCGCCGCCGGGCCGGTCCCCTCCGCCGTGGTGGCGCCCGCCGGGCCGGTCCCGTCCGCCGTGGCGCCCTCCAGGCAGGTCCCGTGCGTCGGGGCCGTTGGGGCGCGTTCCGGCGGGTGGCCGGGCCGTGCCGGGACGTTCAGCGGCGGCGTGGTCGGCCGGAGGGGTGGGTGCGGGGCCCGGGCGGGCGGGGCGGGTCGTCCGGGCGGGGGCCGGGCTGGTCACGGTCGGCCCGGCCGTCGCCGAGCGGGAGGAGTATCCGCGTCTCCAGCCGTTCGTAGACGATGGACGTGCGGACGTCGGCGACCTCGCGGCGCTCGGTGAGCTGGTCGATGACGAAGTCGTACAGGTAGTCCGTGTCGGGCACCGCCATGTGGATGAGGAAGTCGTCGCTGCCGGTGGTGACGAAGATGCCCACCACCTCCGGGCGCATCCGCACCCACTCGCGGAACCCCTCCAGCACCTTGCGGGACGGCGGTCGTATCCGCACCGCGATCAGGGCCTGGATCGGGCGGCCGATGGCCTCCAGATCGACCTCGGCCGTGAAACCCTTGAGGACCCCCTTGCGCTGGAGGGCGCGCAGGCGTTCCAGGGAGGTGGACGGGGCGACCCCGGCGGTGGCGGCCAGTTCGCGGTTGGTCTGCCGGCCGTCGCGCTGTATCTCGCGGAGCAGCAGGCAGTCGAGTTCGTCCAGTTCCATCCGGTTCCCCCTGGGTTGTGGACGCGCTATCTACCCCTCTCGCAAAAGGATGCCCGACATCGCATACCCACACGTACGGTCTGTCCGTACCTTCCTCGACTCTGACGGAAAGACGTCACGGCTGTTCGGCGGGCACGGCGGGGGCGGGCAGGGCGTCGTCGGCGGGGTCGCGCAGGGGACCGGCGACGGGGGCGACGGCCACCGGGGGCCGGTGTGCCCGCGTACGCGTACGCAGGCGGCTGAGCGCACCGGGCGGGACGCTCACCGACACCAGGCCCACCAGCAGCAGGCCCATCCCCGCTTCGGCCGCGACCGACAGCCGCTCGTCCAGCACCAGCAGGCCCAGCACCGCCGCCACCAGGGGCTCGGCGAGACTGAGCGTGCCGGCCGTGCCGGCGGTCACCCGGCGCAGGCCGCCCACGAACAGCATGTACGCCACGGCGGTGGCGACCACGCCCAGCCAGAGCAGCAGCGCCGGCCCGGACCCGGTGGCCAGCCCTCCGGTGTCGCGCACCACGGCCGGCAGCAGCACCACACCGCCGGCCAGCAGGGTCGCGGCGACCGCGGCGGGCATGTTCGCGCCACGGTCGGAGAGCCGCTTGGCGGCCACCGTGTACAGGCCGTAGCAGACGCCGGAGAGGATGCCGAACACCACTCCGGAGACCGCCACTTCGGCGCTGCCCGGCGCGAGCAGCAGCACACAGCCGGCGACGGCCGCGGCGGTGCCGACCGCCCAGGCGGCGGTGAGCCGTTCCCCGGTCACCACGCGCGAGCACACGCCGGTGGCGACCGGGGCCACCCCGAGCGCCACGGCGGTGGCCAGGGCGGCGCCCGTGCGGTCGACCGCGAACATGAACCCGGCCTGGTAGACGGCGGTCGCGAGGGCGGCCAGGGCGATCCACGGCCACACCGGCCGGGTCAGCAGCAGCCGCAGCCCCGAGCCGCGGCCGGCCATCAGCAGGGCGGCCGCCGCCAGCACCAGGCCGCCGATGAGCAGACGTAACGCTCCCAGGGACACCGGATCGGCGCCGGTGTCGGCCCATACCTGCGCGGGTCCCACGGTGCCCCACAGGCAGGCCGCGGCCAGCACGGGCAGGGTCCCCCGGGTGACGTGGGAGCGAGCATGAGGTTCGGTCATGGCTCACGACGCTAGGTATCCGTTGGGCTCATGTCGACAGACGCCGAACTTCCTTCGGCGACACGGTGATTGGCCCGCAGATCCTCGAACCGCCGCCCGTGGCACGCCCCTCGCGGGGCAACGAAGTGCGGCGGGCGCCCAGGCTCACGCGGGACTCACAGCGTGCGCGGCAGCCAGGCGGGCCGGCGCCCCTCGTACGCCCCGATCCGGTCCTCGTGCAGCAGGGTCGCGCCGATCTCGTCCAGCCCGTTCAGCAGCCGGAACCGGCTGTAGTCGTCCAGCGCGAAGGAGGCGCCCGCCCCGGCCGCCTCGACCCGGCACCGCTCCAGGTCGACGGTGAACACGGTCGCCGGGTCGGCCTCCGCGACCGCCCAGAACCGCTCGGTATCGGCCTGGCTCAGCCGCACCGGCAGCAGCCCGTTGCCGATCGCGTTGCCCCAGAAGATGTCGCTGAACGACGGCGCCAGCACGGCCCGGAAACCGTGGTCCATCAGCGCCCACACCGCGTGCTCACGCGAGGAGCCGATCCCGAAACCCGCCCCCGCGACCAGCACGCTCCCGCGCGCGTACTCGGGGCGGGCCAGCAGATAGTCCGGGTCGTCCCGCCACTCGGCGAACAGCGCGTCGGCGTACCCGGTGCGGCCCACGCGCTTGCAGTACTCGCCCGGGATGATCTGGTCGGTGTCGACGTTGGTGCGGCGCAGCGGCACCGCCGTCCCCTGGTGCACGGTGAACTTCCGCATGTCTCCCGCTCCTCGGGTCTCCTCGGCGTCCTGCGCGCCGTACGCGGCACGAACGTAGGAGCCGCGTGCCGCCCGCGGCCGAAGGTCTTGCACTGAGCGGAAAGGCCGGGCCGGGGCCGGCGGCGGGCGTGCTCCACTGAGGTGGCCGGGGCATGCCCCCCCACCGCTCCCCCTCTCCCTCCCCTCACCCCCCAGCGTGGAGCCGTACATGCCGCTGATCGAGGTCACCGTGGCCGAGGGCCGCTCCCCGGAGCGGCTGCGCGCCCTGATGGCCGCCGTGCACCGGGCGGTCCGGGAGTCGCTGGAGGTGCGGGACGAGCAGATCCGCGTCCTGGTCCGCGAGATCCCCGCACACCTGTGGTCGGCGGGCGGTGTGACGCTCGCCGAGCGGGCCGCGCCCGGCCGCGCACCGCAGGACGCCCCCCTTGAGCAGCCGACCGGAAGGTGAGTCGCCCGGTATGAGGAACGTCGCGATCCAACGGCCCAGCGGTATGCCCGTCCACCGGTACCGGGCCTACCCGCCGATCGGACTTGCGGACCGCAGCTGGCCCGACGCCGTCATCACCCGGGCCCCCCGCTGGTGCTCGGTCGACCTGCGGGACGGCAACCAGGCCCTGGCCGACCCCATGGACCCGGAGCGCAAACTGCGCATGTTCCGCCTGCTGGTGGACCTGGGCTACAAGGAGATCGAGATCGGCTACCCCACGGCGAGCCAGGCGGACTTCGACTTCGCCCGCACCCTCGTCGAGCGGGACCTGATCCCCGACGACGTCGTCGTGCAGGTCGTCACGCCGTCGCGGGAGGACTTCATCGAGCGCACCTTCCAGGCCGTGGAGGGCGCCCCGCACGCCATCATCAACCTGTACAACTCGACCTCGGCGCTGCAGCGCAGGGTGGTCTTCCAGCTCGACCGGGACGGGGTGCGCGAGCTGGCGGTGGCCGGCGCCCGGCAGTGCGTGAAGCAGGCCGAGGCGACACCGTCCACCGACTTCACCTTCCAGTACTCGGTGGAGTCGTACACCGGCACCGAACTCGACTTCGCGCTGGAGATCTGCGACTCCGTCAACGAGGTCTGGCAGCCCACCCCCGACCGCCCCACCATCATGAACCTGCCCGCCACGGTGGAGATGTCCACGCCGAACGTGTACGCGGACTCCATCGAGTGGATGCACCGGAACCTGGACCGCCGGGACGCGGTCGTGCTGTCGCTGCACCCGCACAACGACCGCGGCACCGGAATCGCCGCGGCCGAACTGGGCTACATGGCGGGCGCCGACCGGATCGAGGGCTGCCTGTTCGGCAACGGGGAACGCACCGGCAACGTCTGCCTGGTCACCCTCGCGCTGAACCTGTTCACCCAGGGCGTCGACCCGATGATCGACCTGTCCGACATCGACGCGGTCAAGCGGGAGGTCGAGGCCTGCAACCGGCTGCCGGTCCACCCGCGCCACCCCTACGGCGGGGAGCTGGTGTACACCGCGTTCTCCGGCACCCACCAGGACGCCGTCAAGAAGGGCATGGACGCCCTCGCCCGCGACGCCGAGGCCGCGGGCGTGCCCGTCGACGAGCACCCCTGGGAGGTGCCGTACCTGCCGCTGGACCCGAAGGACGTCGGGCGCACCTACGAGGCGGTGGTCCGGGTCAACTCCCAGTCCGGCAAGGCCGGTCCGGCCTACGTGCTGCACCGCACGCACGGCTTCGACCTGCCGCGCGGACTGCAGGTCGAGTTCTCCCGCGCGGTGCAGCGGCGCACCGACGAGCTGGGCGGCGAGGTCACCGCGGCGGAGCTGCTGCAGCTGTTCGAGCGGGAGTACCTGTTCGCCCTGCCGGAGACCGGCACCCCCCGCGACGGCGCGCCCGGTGTGACCGTGCTCGAGTCGCACACCCGCCCGCGCACCACCGGCACCCGCCCGCAGACCGTCGCCTACGTCCGCTACGCCGCCGACGGCCAAGAGCGGTGGAGCGTGGGCCTCGGCGACGGCCCCGACCAAGCCCTGACCGCCGCCCACGAACGGGCCCGGCACACCGCCGCCCGCCTCGCCCTCGGCTGACCCCGCAGAGTTCGGGCCGGCCGGCGGCGGCACGTCACGCCGCCGTGCCCCGCCGGACCGGCACGAGCGATCCCGTCCCGACGACCCGCAGGAAGGAGGTACGCCATGAAGATCGAGCGTGTGCACGAGGAGGGCCTCGTCAAGGAGTGGCACACCAACGTCATCTGACGACGGACCCAGCGCACCACCGTGGCGGGGAGGCGGCCGGCCGTCTCCCCGCCACGGTGGCGGCCCGGACCCGTCCCGCTCCCGACCACCCGCCACCAGAACAGGAGACGCCGGATGCGGCGACCCAGGGTCAAGGAGTTCCTGCGGATCTACCACGTCGCGGGGGAACCCCATCTGTACATAGGGATCGGACCGGAGAAGTTCCGGATCATGGACCCGACCGAGGAGATGGTCTCGTTCGTCCTGGACCTCGACGGCACCCGAACCCGTGAGGAGCTGCGCGCACGCTACCCCGAGACCGAGGACTGGCTCGCGGTCCTCGACTCCCAGGGCGTCCTCGACGACGCCGCCGTCACCCCGCCGCTCGACCCGGACGACCTGCGGCGCTTCAGCCGCCAGATCAACCACCTGCGGCTGTACGACCGGGACGACTGGAACGGCTACGAGGGCATGCGCAGGCTGCGCGAGGCCCGCGTCGTGATCATCGGCACCGGGGCGGGCGGCACCACCCTGCTGCGGCTGCTCAACGCGGCGGGCATCGGCACCCTGGAAGCGGTCGACTTCGACACCTTCGCCGAGGAGAACCTGCCCACCCATCCCACCTTCGACGAGCAGGACGTCGGCGTGCCGAAGCTGGACGCGCTCGCACGCCACCTCGCCCTGCAGAGCTCCCGCTCCCGGTTCATCGCCCACCACACCCGCATCGAGTCCGCCGACGACATCGTCAAACTCGTCGACGGCGCCGACTTCTTCTTCAACGCCTACGACCGCCCCCGCAACAAGGCGATCCGCTGGTCCAACGAGGCCAGTCTGCGCACCGGGGTGCCGTTCGGGCAGATCGGCATCACCAACAAGGGCGCGCGGGTCGGCCCCACCATGATCCCGGGCCGTACCCCCTGCATGGAGTGCGTCGGCATCCGCGACCTGGACGTGCTGCGACCGGAGAAGTCGGGCAGCCTCACCGGCACGCTGGTGTCGATGGTCGCCGGTATCGCGGTCAACGAGGTCATCGGCCTGGTGTCCGGCGCGAAGGACACCTCCCGCACCGCGGGCCAGAGCCTCTACGTCAACGCGGAGACCCTGACCTTCGACTTCACCCCGTTCGCGTTCCGGGACGACTGCCCGTGCCGGGAGGGACGACCGCCCCGGTGACCGCGACCCACGACAACGCGCCGCCCGCCACGGAGTGGGCCGGAGTGCGGCGGCTGGCCCGCTCCTGGCTGCCGACCGCGCTCGGCTCCTCCATGCTGGCCTGGGAGATCCCGCTCGTCGCGGCGATCACGGCCCGGATGGCCGACGGGGCGAGCGCGCTCGCGGCGTTCGGCGCAGGCCTGTCCGTGCTGTTCGTCGTCAACTCCCCGGCGCTGGCCCTGGCGCCGCTGATCGTGGCGGAACTGGCCGGGCAGGGCTCGCGCAGACTGCTGCGCCGGGCCGTGGGCACCGGCCTGGCGGGCTGCGCGGCCCTGCTGGTGCCGGCCGCCCTGCCCGGCGTCTCCACGGGCTTCCCCGCACTGCTCGGGCTGCCCGCCGATCTGCACGACGCCTTCCGCACCTGCCTGCTGTCGTTCGCGACGGCACCGCTCGCGGTCGCGCTGCGCCGGTACCAGCACGGCCGGCTGATCGCCGCCGACACCACCCGCCCCATCGCCGTGGCGACCGGCATCCGCATCGCGGCGACCACCCTGGTCGCGTTCGCCGCCTGGCGGGCGGGCCTGCCCGCCGCGGCCACCGGCGGCATCGCCCTGTCGGCGGGCGCCTGGGCGGAGGCGGCGTACCTGGCCGCGGCGGCCCGCGTGCTGCCGCCCGTACCGGCCGGGGCGGGCCGGCGGCTCGCCGTGCAGCACGCCCGGATCACCTCGACCGTGCTGCTCAACATGAGCCCCTCGCTGATCACCACGGTCGTCCTGACCCGTTCCGCGGCCGCCGAGGACTCGCTGACCGTCTGGCCGGTGCTGTACGGGCTGGTCTCGCTCGGCATGGTCCCGCTGTCCGACCTGGACACCGTGGGCGCGGCGTTCCTGCGCCGCTCGGGCCGCCCGCGGATCCTGCTCCGCTTCACCGCCCTGCTGACCGCCGCGCTCCTCGCCCTGGCCGCGCTCGTCGCGCTGACCCCCCTGGCCCGCTGGTACGTCGCCGGCTTCAGCAACGTCCCCGACGGCCCCGCCGACCTCGGCCTGCGCTGGATCGCCGTCCTCGCCGTCGTGCCGGCCCTGTGGGCGGTACGCGGCCGGCTGCGCGCCCTGGTCATCGCCGGCGGCGACACCCGCACCCTGCCCCGCGCCGCCGTCGTCCACCTGGCGGGCCTGATCGGCTGCGGCCTCCTGCTGACCCGCACGTCCCTGCCGGGCGTGGGCTGCGCCTCCCTCGCCCTGACGGCGGCCCTCCTGCTGGAGACCGCGGGCCTCGCCCACGGCCGCGCCACCGCCGCCGGCCGCCACCGGGACGCTCCGACGACCGCGGCCCCCTGACCCGGCTCCCGTGGACCGGGCCGACCCAAGGGGCCGGGCGACCCGAGGGGCCGGGCGACCCGAGGGGCCGCGGTCCGGTCAGTCGCGGAGGCGGGCGATCGCCGTGCGCAGCGCCCGGTCGACGGGCTCCGGGACGGGCGTCGCGGCGTTCTCGGTGCTGGCGGTGACCGTGGCGGCCACCGTGCGCAGCTTGGTGTTGGACAGCTGGGAGGCCTCGCGGAGGATGTTCCAGGCCTCCTCGGAGGTGCAGGCGTGGGTGGCCATCAGGATGCCGCGGGCCTGGTCGATCACCGGCCGGGTCGCCATCGCCCGGCGCAGCTGTTCCACCTCACGGCACAGCTCCCAGAAGTCCCGCGGCTGACCGCGCCAGTTGACGGCGGCCACGGGGATCATGTGGCGCTCGCCCCAGTCGCGCAGCAGCTCCAGGAAGCCGCGTCCGGCCGTGTCCATGAAGCCCACCCCGGACATGTCCACCTCGACCCGGCGGGTGCCGGCGGGCAACTCGGCCAGGACCCGCGCCAGGGCGTCGGCACAGCCGTGGACGAGTTCACCGCGGGCGGTCAGCAGCGCCCGGCCCGTGTCGTCCGTGCGGCACTCTATGATCAGAGGGTTCGACTCGGCAGTCCTCACAACCGTCCTCGACTCAACCGTTCTCGTCCGTTCGGCGGGGCCGTCCTCAGCCGTCGGCGTGTCTTTCGCATCTGTTCGCGATACCGTGCGCCTTCCCGGTGGGGTGCGTGGTACACCCACCGGGGACGCTGAAGGGCGCCGAGGGGCGCTGAAGGGCGCCGAACCGGGCATGACCCCCGCCTGCCAGGGGTACGTGCGTTGACGTCCGGACGGAGTGCGGAGACAGGTGTGCAGCTGACGGTGTACCCGCTCGCCGAGGTGAGCGGGGTGCGGGCGGCCGGTGAGGTCGGTCTGAGCACGCACCCCCTCTGGGAGCGCACGCTGGACGGCATCGTCCGGGACGGCGAGGGGGTGTGCCATCTGGAACTGTCCGCCGTAACGTTCGTCGATGTGGCGGGCGCCGGAGCGCTCGCGGCCGCTGCCCGGCGGTTGCCCGGGGGGCGGCGTCTCGTGCTGCACAGGCCGCCGGCCGCACTGTGCCGCACCCTGGAACTGTTCTGGCCCGACCTGCCGGCGATAGAGGTGTCGATGTCATGAGTGCCGATGCCCTGGCCGTCCGTGCCGAGGACGCCGCCGGCGACCCGTTCGTCCACCCCGCGCTGTTCTACCGCGACGACAGCGAGTACCTGGCGGGCACCGTCCCGTTCGTCCTCGACGGCCTCTCCGCCGGCGAACCCGTCGCCGTGGCCGTGCCCCGGGAACGGCTGGATCTGGTGCGCGACGGGCTCGGCGACGCCGCCGCCGAGGTGAAGCTGCTGGACATGCGCGAGGCCGGCCGCAACCCCGGCCGGATCATCCCCGGCGTGCTGCGCGCCTTCGCCGACGCCCAACCGCCCGGCCGCCGGGTGCGGATCATCGGCGAACCCATCTGGGCGGGCCGCAGCGACACCGAGTACCCGGCCTGCGTCCAGCACGAGGCGCTGATCAACGCCGCGTTCACGGGCCGCCCGGTGACCATCCTGTGCCCGTACGACCTCGCCCGCCTCGACGCCGACGTCGTCGCCGACGCCTACGCCACCCACCCGCTCGTCGTCGACGCGAGCACCGGCACCATGACCGGGGAGCGGGTCAGCGACGCCTACGACCCCGACGGGATCGTCGCCCGCTACAACCGGCCGCTGCCCCTGGTCCCCGACGCCCTGGCCTACACGTTCGACTCCGAGACGCTGCCCGACGCCCGGCACACCGTCACCGCCGAGGCCCAGCGCCTCGGCCTCACCGGCGTCCGCCTCTCCGACCTGGCCCTCGTCACCGCCGAGCTGACCACCAACAGCGTGGTGCACGGCGGCGGCAGCGGCACCGTGCGGGTGTGGGCGCAGGACCGGTACGTGGTGTGCGAGGTGCGCGACAAGGGGCGGCTCGCCGACCCGCTGGCCGGGCGCCGGCCCGCCCCGCAGGACCAGCGCGGCGGACGCGGGCTGCTGCTGGTGAACCTGGTCGCCGACCTGGTGCGGGTGCACAGCGACGACGAGGGGACGACGGTGCGCTGCTGGTTCGCGCTCTGATCCCGGCCTCGTCCCGGCCCCCGAGGCCGGCCGGGACGCGTGCCACCGGGCGGACCCGCGCTCAGCCGGACCCGCGCTCACGTGGGCCCGCGCTCAGGCGGACAGCGGGTCCAGCACCAGCGGCTCGATCTTGCCCTCCAGCATCGCGCCCAGCCCCTGCACCGCGCACACGTCGGGCCGCTCCGCGATGTGCACCGGCATACCGGTCGCCTGCCGCAGCATCTGGTCCAGGCCCGGCAGCAGCGCGCTGCCGCCGACCATCATGATCCCCCGGTCGGCGAGGTCGGCGACCAGGTCCGGCGGGCAGGCCCGCAGCACCTTGCCGATCCCGTCGAGCACCGCAGTGAGCGGCGTCTGGATCGCGTCCCGGACGGCGGCGGTGTCGATCTGCACGGAACGCGCCAGCCCGGTCGCCACGTCCCGCCCGTGGATCTCCGTCGAGGCCGGCCCCTGCGGGGTCAGCCCGTTGTCCGACAGGGCGATCTGCAACGGCCGTACCGACTGGCTCGGCAGCATCAGCTCGTGCTGGTGGCGCAGGTGCTGGACGATCGCGTGGTCGACGGCCTCACCGCCGACGGGAATCCGCTCGGCCGTCACGATCGACCCGAGCGACAGCACCGCGACCTGCGTCGCCGCCGCCCCGCACACCAGCACCATCGTCGCCTCCGGCTGCTCCACGGGCAGCCCGCAGCCGACGGCGGCGGCGATCAGGGTGTCGACCAGCTCCACCCGCCGGGCCCCCAGACCCACCAGCGTCTCGATCGTGGCCCGCTGCGCCAGCGGATCCGCGTCGTGCGGGGTGCAGGCCGCGGCGCGCAGCCGGGGCTTGCGGCGCAGACTGCGGCGGATCTTGTCACCGAGCAGGTGCCGGAGCATCCGCTGCGCCATCTCGATGTCCACCACCGTGCCGCCCGACACCGGCCGCACCACACGGATGTAGCCCGGCGTACGGCCCGTCATCTTCTCCGCCAGCTCGCCGACCGCGATCAGCGCGCCGGTCTTGGTGTTCACGGCGGCCGCGGACGGCTGATCGACGACCAGCCCGGCGCCCTTGACGTACACCCGCGTCCTCGCCGCGCCCAGGTCGACGGCGAAGTGGCAGCGACGCAGCTGCTCCAGACTGGCGGTCATGGCAGGTCCTCCCGAGAGCACAGACCGTGCCCGCCGGACGGCGGGCCACTGTTCGCATCGTGCGCGGGCGGGGGAGGGACCGCCTTTTGTGGGGGGCCGGGAGGGGAACGGCCGAACGGGCGATTCGGGGCCGTTCGCGGGTTCGCTCACAGGCCGCGGGCGGCGGCGAGGAGCGGGAGCAGACCGGCCGGGTGGAACAGCGCCCCCACCGCGCGGGCCGCCTCCTGCTCCGCGCGGGTCACCCCGACCACCAGGCAGCGCGCGGGCGGCACGCCGACCGCCGCGACGGCCGCCCGCAGGATCTCGTCGTCGGGCGGCAGCGCGGTGCGCCCCGTCTCCCGGCCGTGGACGCCGCCCGCCAGCAGACCGAGCAGGCCGTGCCGTTCCAGGAACGCGGTCGCCGCGGCGGGGGCGGTGTCGGTGACGACGGCCAGGCGCACGCCCTTGCGGTGCAGCGTGCGCACCACCGTGTCCGCGTGGGGGCGCAGGCCCGCCCGTCCGGCCGCCGAGACCTCGGCCGCCGCGAGCGTGTCGTGCAGGTCCCGCGCGTACGGGCGCCCCCGGAAGGCACGGAGCAGGTCGACGGGGCGCGGCAGCCGGTCGTCGCGCAGGGGGTCCGGTCCTCCCGGCAGGAGGGGCCGGCCCGAGAGGGCGTCCCCCGGGTCGCGTTCCTCGACCAGCAGGCGGGCCAGCGAGCGGACCGTCCGCAGGCGCTCCTCCCTGGTGTACAGCCGCGTCAGCGTGCCGTCGAAGCCGAGGATCACCGCTTGCGCGGCGCGCAGCGCCCGCGCGGCGGAAGGCCCGGAGGGGCGGCGCGGCTCGGGGGAGGCGTCCGGGAACAGGCTGTCCGGCACCTCGTCCCGCGGCAGCGGCCGGTCGTCGCGGAACTCCTCGTCCCGGGCCGGCAGCGACGGCAGGTCCTCCTCCGTGGGGAAGGAGCCCGCCGGCACGTCGTCCGGTTCGGTGCGCGGATCCTCGTCCGGCGCCGCCACCCCGTCCTCGCCGGGCGGCCCGCCGTACTCCTCGCGCAGCTCCTGGCCCAGCGCCAGCAGCTCGGGACTGCGGCCGCCCGACAGCTCGTACTCCTCGAAGACCTCCAGGGCCTCCTCCAGCCGCCCCTGCCGGCGCAGGGCGATCAGATACAGGCGGCGGAAGTCCTCCCGCGAGGGGTGCTCACGCACCAGCTCCGCGAGGTCGGCCGCCGCGCGGTCCACCTCGTCCAGATCGAGGTCCAGCTCGGCCCGCCGGCGGCTGAGGGTGAGGCGCAGCTGCTGGAGGCGGGTGCGGGCGGTCTGCGCGGCGGGGCCCGAGACGCCCTCCAGCGCGGGCCCCTTCCACAGGACCAGCGCGGCCGTCAGATGGCCGCGCGCCCGCTCCGCGTCACCGGCGGCGCGCGCCACCTCGGCGCGGGCGACCAGCTGCTGGCACTCGACCAGGTCGACGTGGTCGGTGCTGGTGTGCAGGGCGTAACCGCCGGGCAGCGCGGCCAGCACGCCGGGGCCGAGCGCGTTGCGCAGCCGGGAGGCGTAGGTGCCCAGCAGCCTGGTGGCGCGCGCCGGGGCCCGGGTGCCCCAGATGCCGTCGACGAGTTTCGCGTGGGTCACCTTGCGACCGTGGGACAGCAGCAGCATGCACAGCATCGCCCGTTCCTGCGGTGAGCCGGTGGCGACCGGCTGACCGGCGCCGCGGGTGACGGCGGGGCGGCCGAAGAGGACGTAGCGCAGCGGGACGTGGTCGGCGCGGGCCAGGTCGAGCAGCGCGCGGCGCTGGAGCCGGGCCGCGCCCTCCCGCTGCCGGGTGAGGCTGCCGGACAGGGTGTCGGCGAGCGCGGCGCTGTACAGGCGGCGCAGCGCGGCCGGGAGCGCGGAGAGCCGGTCGGCGGTGACGCGGGTGCCGGGACGGAAGGGCGCGCCCGACGCCAGCTGCCACAGCATCGCCCCGAGCGCGCGCAGGTCCCCGGCGAAGTCTTCCGGACCCGGCTCCTGGCCGAGGTCGGGCACGGTGAGCTTGACCGTCCCGTCGGGCAGGAGCACCACCTGGCCGAGGTCGACGGCCCCGTGGGCCACGGAGGCCCGGTGCAGGGCGATGAGGGCGCGGGCGAGCTGGTTGCCGATCGACACGGTGAGCGGGGCCGGCAGCCGCAGCCCGCCCGGATAGCCGAGGGCGAGGGCGTCGAGGGCGATGCCGTCGGGGTCCTCCGTCGTGACGTACGGCACGCCGTCCCGCACACCGTGGTCGAGGACGGTGACGACGCCCGGGTCGTCGAGCCGGGCCAGGGCCTCGGCGTGCCGCAGGAACGCCTCGCGGCGCTCCGGGGTCACCGGTGCCGGGCACAGCCGCAGCAGGACCCGCCGGTCCGTCCGGGTGTCGTACGCCTGCCACACCGAGCCGTCCGGCCGGCCGGGCCCGAGCAGCCGGTACCGGTCCCCGGGGGCCGCCGGCGGGGCGACGTTCCCGGCGAGCCGCCGCACGCTCTCCTCGCTGACCGAGGCGAAAGCCTCGCTCTGCACCGGGCTCGCCGTGCCGTTCTCCGCCGGGGTGGAGGCCAGGAACTCGCCGGGGGCGCGGCCCGCGCGGGTGTCGATCAGGGCGCCGACCTGTTCGAGGAGTTCGGTGGTCCGGGCGCGGGCCGTGCGGGGCAGGCCGCGCAGCAGGAGGTCGCGGACGCCGGGGCGGAAGGCGTAGGAGCCGGGCGGGCCGGGGACGGCGGTCAGCAGGCCGCCGAGGATGACCTCGGCGAGGTGCTGCGGGCGCGGATCGGGTTCCACCGCCGCCTGCACCAGCCGCATCACCGGCAGGTCGGGGCGGCCGAGCGCCAGATGGCCGGCCAGCCGGAAGGCCTGCGGGGAGGCCGTCGCGCGAAAGCGCAGGACGAGTTCCTCGGGGGTGAGGAGGGCGAGGTCCGTGCGGTCCGGGGCCGCGGCGGGCGCGGTGCCGTCGAGGCGGGCCACCGCCGCCGGGTACGGGGTGCCGCCGGAGCCGGCGGTCAGCGCCGCCCAGTTCGCCAGCCAGTGCGGGTCCGGTTCCAGGACCGGGAGGAAGAGGGCGCCCTCGGCGGGGGCCTCCTGCGGGTCGTCGTCGTAGGGGGTGAAGGTCAGCGTCGCCGTCGGGGCGGCCGGGCCGGGGGCCGACAGGTGGCCGGGGACCGTCGGGAGGGCCGTGTCCCGCCACAGGTGTTCCGGCAGCGGCTGGACCACCGCGAGCGGCATCCGGTGCGCCCAGCGGCGCAGGGTGGCGTACCAGAGGCCGGCCGCCGGGCCCCTGCGCCACTGCGGGCCCATGCAGTCGCTGACCAGCAGGACGACGGTGCGGCCGTCGGCGGGGGTGTGCGCGGCGTCGGCGGGCACCGAGCCGTCGGGACCGGCCGGGTGCACGGTGACGGTGCGGAAGACGCCGGACTGGGCGAGCGCGGTGTGCAGCTCCCGCACCAGGGGCCGCCATACGGGCATGGTGGGGCCGGTGTCGTGGACGAGCCGCAGTGACAGCCAGCGTTCCCTGGCGGGGCGCATGACCGGCAGCCACGTGTCCGGGTCACCGCCCAGGCGGGCGATGCGTTCGGCGGTGGCCCGCTCGTCCAGCTCCTGGCCGAGCGGCGCGTCGGCACGGCGTTTGAGCGGCCGCAGGGCGCGCTGCAGGGCCAGCGGGTGGCGCAGCATCGGCGGCGCCGGGGCGAGGAGGGCGGCGTGCCGGGCGGTCGCCGTCCCGGCGGGCGCCGGGAGGTGCAGGGGCGCCCGCGGGGGGTCGGGCCGCCGTCGCCCGGGTGCGGGCGGTGGCGAGTCGTCCCCGGGCGGGGGCGGGGGCTGGGGCGCGGGCGGCGGCTCTGCGGCCGGCGTACCGTCGTCCTCCCGCTGCCCCGCCGCCGCCCCGGCTTCCGTCCCCGCGTCCGGGTCCCGCTCCGGCTCGTGCGGTGCCCGCATGTGCCGGGCCAGCCACAGCAGTTCCGCCAGTTCGCGCGGGCTGGGGCGGTCGCCGCCGGACGCCTCGGCCAGCAGGTCGGCCAGGCGGGCGAGACCGTCCGCCGGGGGCTGCTCAGAAGGCATCGGGCTGCGGGCTCCGGCCGAGGTACGGCATGAGCCGTTCGGCCAGTTCGTCCAGGGACTCGGCGCCCAGGTCGGAGGCGCGGGCCAGGTAGATGGCGTTCAGCAGCTGGTCGGTGGCCAGTTCGCCGCCGCCCACCCGGGACAGGAACCGCTCGATCAGCCGCTGCGCGTGGCCGTCCGGCTCGCCCAGGTGCGCGCGGACGATGTCGGCGAGGTGCCGGTCGTCGGGCTGGCGCAGCCGCAGGATGACGCAGCGGCGCAGGAACGCGGGCGGGAACTCCCGTTCGCCGTTGCTGGTGAGGACGACGAACGGGAAGGCCCGGCAGCGGACCCGGCCCCGGGTGACGGGGACGCGGGCGTCGGTGCCGTCCGCCAGCACCTGGGCGACCGGTGTGTGGCGGGCGGCGCGCACCAGCTCGGGGATCTCGTACTGGCCCTCCTCCAGCACGTTCAGCAGGTCGTTCGGCAGGTCCAGGTCGCTCTTGTCGATCTCGTCGATCAGCAGGGCGCGGGGGCGGTCGTGGGGCAGGAGCGCGGTGCCCAGCGGACCCAGGCGCAAATGGTTCTCGATGCCGGACTCGCCGGAGCCGCCCTCCAGGTTCTGCCGGGCGGCGTACAGGCGGGACAGCGGGTCGTACTGGTAGAGCCCGTCGTGGAGGGTGCTGCGGCTGGTGATGTTCCAGCGCAGCACCGGGCCGAGCCGCAGTTCCCGCGCCACCGCGTACACCAGCGAGGACTTGCCGGTGCCGGGCGGGCCGGTGACCAGCAGCGGGCGGCGCAGGTAGAGGGCGGCGTTGACCAGCTGCACCGTCTCCGGGGTGGCCTGGTAGGTCTCCGCGCGGTGGGTGCGGTCGGGTGAGCCGGCGGAGGCGTCGTCGGCGTCGGACGGCGGGTCGAGCGCCGGGCCGCCGTCGAAGTGCCGCCACGGCGGCGGCGGGGGCAGCCTGAGGATGCCGTCGTGCGGCTCGTTGGTGCCGGTGTAGACGGGCCACAGGGACATGACGGGTCCTTCTCGTGAGGCGCGGGGCGAGGCGCGGGTCGGGGGTCAGGCGAGGGAGGCGACGGGTTCCACGGGCGAGTGCAGGCAGGCGGCCGGCTCCGGGAAGCAGCGCGGGTCGTCCCACAGCAGCTGCAGGTCGCGGGCCCAGTGCCGGTCGGGTTCGTCGGCGGCCTCCGCGGTCTCGCGCAGGGTGCGCACATGCCGGGGCAGATCGCCGGGCGGCACGCCGGTGACCGACTCGGTCAGCTCGTCGAGGAACGCCTCGCCCGGGCAGGGGCCGTCGTGCTCGCTGCCGGGGCAGCCGGCGCGCGGCCACAGCAGGATGGGCACGGGCACGTTGAGGCCGGCCTCGAAGTGCTGCCGTACGGCCGTGGGCGGCGCGGCGTAGGCGGCCACCGCGGCCTCGTGGTCGCGCAGCCGCTTGCGCAGGCTCGGCGGGCGCTCCGCGGGGGAGCAGTCCACCCGGTGCGGGGCGGTGCCGCCGCACACGTCCAGCTTCTGCCACTTCTTCGCGAGCTGGTGGCGCAGCCGGCCGCTGCGGTGCCGGGCCCGGTCGGCGACCACGAGGGGGTAGGCGCAGCCCAGCGGCGTCGGGTCGTCGGGGCTGCACTCCCAGCGGGCCACCGGCTCGTTGAGCCACTCCCGCGGCAGCACGAAGGTGATCAGCTCCTCGGCGTCCGGGGCGAGCTGGGTGAACGCCGCGTCGATGCGCTCCTGCACATAGGCCCGCACCCCGGTGCGCGGCAGGCGGCGCGCGCCGACGGGGCGGCGGTGGCCGTCGCGGTACGCGGACACCTCCACGGTGACCTGGTCGGCGCCCGCGCCGCTGTGCTCGATCTCCACGACGATGGGCGACCAGGCGGCGTCCGGCGCGCCGGGCCCGGCCGGCCGGGCCCGCCCGTCCCGCGCGTCCAGCAGGTCCGCGAGCCGGTCCGCGAACGCGGTCACCGCCTCCGGGTCCGGCACCTCCCACTGCACGTACGCCGCCGCCCGCGCCGTCGAGCCGAAGCCGCCCTCGGGCAGCGGCGGCCCGAACGGGCCGACCGCGTCGACGTACAGCCGGTCGGGGTCGACCCGCAGCCCGGCCTCGCCGGCCCGCCGGACCAGCGCGTACAGCCGCCGGCGGGCGTCGGCGTGATGCCCGGGGGTGGGCACCAGCTCGCCCAGCTCGTCCCAGTAGCGGGCCATGACCTCGGTGGGCAGCATCCGGCCCACCCGGACGCCGCGGTCGCCGGCGACGGCCGCGACCATGCCGACCACGGTTTCGTCGTCCAGGGTCACCGCGGCCCCGCTGAACCCGGCGGCCAGCGGCTGCCCGTGCCCGGTCAGCGCCTCCAGCTGGACCCACTCACCGGCGATCAGCGGGCCGGGCAGCGCCCGGTACTCGGCGAGCATGCCCTCGTCGTAGCCCTTCGGGAAGCCGTACGCGACCAGCCGGGGGCTGCCCCGCTCGGCGCCGGGCGGGGCGAAGACGGCCGGGGCGACCGGCACCTCCCACGCCAGCTCCAGCACGGCCAGGTCGCCGGGGTCGGTGACACCGCCGCGCCAGCCGCCGTGCACGGCCACCGAGGCGGGGACGGGGTCCAGGTCGCGCCGGCCCGGGAAGGTGACGGCGATCTTTGCGGTGTCGCTGCACCGCACGACGTGCGCGCAGGTCAGCACGCGGCGCCCGGACACCAGGAAGCCCGCGCCGACCTCCTTGCCGCACACGATCCGGGCGTGCCAGGCGTACCCGTTCACGGGCGCCCGGCGGTCCGGTCCGGCGTCCAGCTCAGCCGGACGGTCAGGTGTCCCTCCGCGGTCCCCTTGGCGATCACCGCCCCGGACTCCGCGCTGAGCTTCACGCCGAACTCCAGCTCCACCGCGTCCGGCCGGAGGGTGCCGTCCCGGAACACCCGCAGCGCGGACTCGGCCGCCGCGCGCACCCCGTCGAGCGCGCCCTCGAAGGTGCGGGCCGCCCGCGCGGGCCCGTCGCCGCGCGAGACGAGCCGGGCGCCGGTCTCGTCCTCGACGCCCTCCACCACGACCAGGGCGCCTTCCTCGGTCGTGAACTCCACCAGACCGTCCATGTGTTCGTCCGCTCCCCCGTGTGTGTGGCGTGTGACCTCGGTGAACTCCATTGTTGCCGAGCCCCGTTGGCGGTGTCCCGGCTTCCACCGCGCACCGCGCGTCCCACTGGCGGAAAACCGCCACAGGGTGAGCCAGCGGGGGCTGGGACACCTCGGCGGCTCCCCGGACGGCGGGCGCCGCCGCCCGCGTCCTCACCCTCGTCGCCGGCCACCGGCCACCGGCCACCGGGTGAGCGTCACCGCACTCGGCGACGGGATGCGGACCGTGGAGGTCGAGCGGAGGACGGGAGTTCCGGCGGGCGTTCACCCGGCGGGGCACCGTGATCGACGGCGTCCGGCCGGACGGGCGGGTCAGCGCCGACATGGCCGAAAGCAACGCCCACCCCGTCGCTCGCGCACCCTGAGTCTCGCCAGTCACGCGAGCCGCAGGCGATCTCACGAACGGCGCTCACCCGCTCCAGGGGACGGCTCACCGCCTGTTCGGACCCGGGCGACACCCAGCCGCTCCAAGTCCTGTGGCCGGATGAGGAGTTGCTCCGCCGTGGCCTCCACCTCCGCCGGCGGGCGCTTGAGGATCGCCGCCGCCGCCTCCGGTGCGATGACGGAGAAGTAACTGTCCGGAGTGGCCCAGGTGTTGCCGGGCGCGGCCAGCGCCAGCGCGCCGCCCGAGCCGCCCTCGCCGATGACCAGCGTGGTCACCGGCGTACGGGCGGCGGCCACCGCGCCGAACAGCTCCGCGATCGCCGCGCCCGCGCCCTGCCGCTCCGCCTCCGCGTCATTGGCGGCACCCGGGGTGTCGACCAGCGTCAGCACCGGGATGCCCAGCCGGTCCGCGAGCCGGATCAGCCGGGCGGCGGTGCGGTATCCGGCGGGGCGGGTCGCCGTGCCGGTCTGGGCGGCGTAGGCGACGGTACGGCCGCCCGGCCCGTCCTCGTGCGTGCCGAAACCGCACAGCATCCCGTCATCGGTGCCGCCGCAGCGGTCGCCGCCGATCGCGACCCGCTCGGTGAAGTAGGCGTCCAGGTAGCGCTCGGCGCGGGGGCGGTGGGGAGCGCGGGCGCGCAGCACGGCGTCCCAGCCGGTGGCGGGCAGGTCGGTGGCGCCGAGGGGCGGGGGCGGGGGCGCGGGCCGGACGGAGGGTGACGTGAGCAGCCGCAGCCAGCGCCCGAGCGTCGCCCGCAGCTCCGCGGGCCGTACGACGGCGTCCGCGGCGCCCGCGGCGACCTGCGCCTCCGCCGTGTACGCCGCCGGGTCGGCGTCCGCCGGCCGCACCCGGGAGCCCGCGAACCCGACCTGGGCGCCCGGCAGCGCCAGCACCACGTCCGCGCCCGCGCCCAGGGTGGCCCAGCCGCCGCCCGTGGTCGGATCCCGCAGGACCGCGATCTGCGGCAGCCCCGCCTCCCGGGTGAGCACCGACTGGCGGGCCACCCGCTGGAGCTGGGTGAGGGCGAGCATGCCCTCCTGCATCCGGCTGCCGCCGGTGGCGACGAGCGGCACGACCGGCAGCCGGTGCTCGCGCGCGTACGTGTACGCCGCCTCCAACCGGTCCCCGGTGCGCTCGCCGAGCGAGCCGCCGAGGAAGCCGAACTCGAAGGCGATCAGCACGGCGGGCACGCCCTCGACCTTTGCGGTGCCGCACACCACCGACTCGTCCTCGCCGGTGCGCGCGGCGGCGCGGGCGCGGGAGGCGTCGTAACCGTGCCAGCCGAGGGGCCCGTCGGGCGCGGACTCCCGCTCGGGGTACGGCAGTTCGCGGAAGCCGGCGGTGACCAGGCCGATGATCTCGCGGGCGCTGTGGCGCGGATGCTCAGCCACGGCCCAGCGCCCGCTTCATGATCTTGCCCATGTCGTTGCGGGGCAGCGCGTCGAGGTGGCGCAGGACGCGGGGCCGCTTGTGCGGGGCGAGCCGCCGGGCCACATGGTCGGCCAGCTCGGGCAGCGAAGGCGGCCGTCCGGTGTCGGCGGGGACGATCCAGGCGACGATCCGCTCGCCCAGATCCGGGTCGGGCTCCCCGGTGACGGCGGCCTCCCGCACCGCCGGGTGTTCCAGCAGGGCGTTCTCGATCTCCCCGGCGCCGATCTTGTACCCCCCGCTCTTGATCAGGTCGGTGGCCTTGCGCCCGACGATCCGCACGTACCCGTCCGGGTCGCGCACCGCCACGTCACCGGTGCGGAACCAGCCGTCGGCGGTGAAGGCGGCGGCCGTCGCGTCGGGCCGGTTCAGATACCCGGTGAACAGATGCGGGCCGCGCACCTGGATCTCCCCGACCGTCTCCCCGTCGTACGCCGTGACGACGCTGCCGTCCTCCTCCACCAGCCGCAGCTCCACACCGGGCAGCGGCACCCCCACGGTCCCGGCGCGGGCCTCGCCGTCGGCGCGCACGCTGGTGTTCATCAGCGTCTCCGTCATGCCGTACCGCTCGACGACCCGCCGGCCCGTCGCCGCCGCGATCCGCTCGTGATCGTGCACGGGCAGCGCCGCCGACCCCGACACCAGCAGCCGGGCGCCGCTCAGCGCCCTGACCAGCTCCGGGTCACCCGGCAGCGCCTCCGCGATCCGGTGATACATCGTCGGCACCCCGAACAGCATCGTCGCGCCCGCGTTCAGCTCCCGCGCGACGCCCTCCGTGCCGAACCGCCCGAGATGCCGCACGCTCCCGCCGCGCCGCAGCGGCCCGAGGATGCCCAGCACCAGCCCGTGCACATGGAACAGCGGCAGCCCGTGCACCAGCACGTCGTCCCCCGTCCACTGCCAGGCGTCCGCCAGCGCGTCCAGGGTCGCGGCGACGGCGCGCCGCGGGATCACGGCACCCTTGGGCGGGCCGGTGGTCCCGGAGGTGTAGACGATCAGGGCCGGGTGGGCGTCGTCGGCGGGCTCGTCGGGGAGGGGCCGTCCGGGGTCGGAGGGGGTGCCGGGGTCCGTGGCTGTGGCGGAGGGGGTGCCGGGGGTGGAGGAGGCCTCGGAGTTGGAGGGGGCCCCGGAGTCGGCGTCGGCGTCGGTGCCCGCGTCGACGTCGATCCGCCGGAGCGCGCGCAACGGGCCGGGGAGTGCGTCGCCGGGCGCGACGAGCACCGCCGCGGGCGCGCTGTCGCCCACGATGTGCGCCAGCTCCTGCTCGCCCGACTTCGGGTTCAGCGGCACCACCGGCACCCCGGCGAGCAGTGCGCCCACCACCCCGACGGCCGTCTCCGGCGTCGGCGTCGCCCACACGGCGACCCGGCGGACGCCTCGCACCCGCCCGGCCACGGCACCGGCCGCCGAGGCGAGCTGCGCGTACGTCAGCGAACGGTCACCGAAGCGGAGAGCGGGACGTGCGCCGGCCGCACGGTCGGCGAGTGCGGGGAAGAGGGAGGACACGCGGCGTACTCCTTGCGACTGGGGGACGACACCACCGTTCCTATCAGGCGCACCCCCGCGCCAGACCCGACCGCGGGTGGACTCCGCCACGACGACGGACGCCGAATGCCGGCTCCTACGGAGGGGCCCCCGCGGAGCCCCCTGCTCCCGGCCCCTGCGACCTCTCCCCGACCTTCCCCGGCCTCTCCGGTCTCTCCGACCTCCTCGACCTCACCACCCCGCGCGGACGGTTGTTACCCTGCGCCCGGCCGACCGCGGTCCAGTCCGCCGTCTCCTCGTCACCCGGAGGGAAAGCAGCCATGTCACCCCGAATAGCCCTCGTCACCTGCCGCCCCGGCCCCGAAGTAGCCGTCGACAAAGACCTCCCGCGGCTGGAGGGGGCCCTGCGGGAAGCGGGCGCGGACGCGCGGACCGTGGTCTGGGACGACACGGCCGTCGACTGGTCCGCCTTCGACCTGGCGCTGATCCGCTCCACCTGGGACTACAGCTGGCGGGCGGCGGAGTTCCTGGAGTGGACGCGGAAGTGCCAGGCCGTGACCCGGCTGGCCAATCCCGCCGAGGTGGTGCGCTGGAACGCCGACAAGCGCTACCTGGGCGACCTGGCGGCGGCGGGGGTCCCGACGGTCCCCACCCGCTACCTGGCCCCCGGCGACCCGGTGACGGACCTGCCCGACTCCCACGACTACGTCGTCAAGCCGACCTCCGGCGCGGGCGCCCGCTTCGCCGCCCGCTACACCCCCGGCGAACGCGAGACGGCCCTGCGCCACCTGGAGCGGATGCACGCCGAAGGCTTCACGGCGATGCTCCAGCCGTACATGCCGGCCGTCGACGTCAGCGGCGAACGAGCCCTCCAGTTCTTCGGCGGGCGACTGCTCCACGCCAGCCGCAAGGGCGCCGTCCTCGCGCCCGGCACCCCCTTCGACGCCCGCAAGGTGGCCCACCCCCGCCTGGAACCCTGGACCCCGGCCCCCACCGAACTCGCCGTCGCCGAACGCGCCCTGGCCGCCGTACCGGTCCCGGCGGCGGACCTGCTGTACGCCCGCGTCGACCTCGTCGACGGCGAGGACGGACGCCCGGTGGTGATGGAACTGGAACTGGTCGAGCCGAACCTCTTCCTGAGCCTGCATCCGGGCTCGGTGGCGGGGGTGGTGGAGGCGGTGCTGGGCGCCGCCGGGTGAGGCAGTGCGTGACGACAGCGCGCCGTGGTGGCTCAGCGTTCCGGCCACCGCGGCGCGTCGTCGTCCTGGACCGTTTCCCCGGCGCGCCCCTTGACCCGGCGCTTCTCAGGGGTCACGCGTTCGCCGCTCAGCCGTGGAGCTCCAGCACCATGGCGCACAACCTCGGCGCGCCCTGGAAGGGAACCGTCTCGCCCACGCTCCGGTAACCCCACCGCTCGTACAGCCCTCGCACCTTGTGGTGCGCCTTGTGCACGAGGAGAGTCCCCCGTTCCTCGGGTCGGTCTCGCAGCAGTTCGTCATGGATTGCCTTCGCGGATCCGGTTCCGCGCCACCTGCCACGCACCATCAGCTCGGACAGGGCGAAAGTCCTCGCGCCGGTCTCCGCGGTGAACTCAGCCGGAAGGGGCGGGGTCACGTTCGCCCACCAAGTCGTGTCCGCGCTCAACGGCGCCCCGTACGCGTAGCCGACCGGCTCGCCCTGGTCATGGCCGACCACGCACGCGAAGCCGTCACGACCCGACCAGTGGTCCACGAACTCCGCGAACGCGCTCCGTCCGGCGAGCGGGTCATCACTGCCCTCGTACACCTCGTCATGCACGTCCAACAGAAGATCGCGGATCGACCTGGCGTCAGCGCGCCCGAAGTGAGTGAAGTGCAGTTCAAGACCAGTCATCAGCGCGTCCTCCCCGGGCGCGGGCTGCCGAGGCGACCCGCTCCCTGCGGGCGATGATGCGGCTGCTCGCCACCCCGGCGACCGGAAGGCCGGTCACCGTGGCGGCTGCCCGATCGAAGTCCCCCTGCGCGACTTGAAGCTCTGCGAGCAGCACCGTGTAGAAGGCGCGGTTGCGGGTGAACCTGTCGTCCAGCAGCGCGAGGGTGCGTGCCGTCTGCTCCTCTGCCTCCGCGTAGAGGCCGGCGCTCTGGTGAGCGAGTGCGGCGAGCCCGGACATTTCGGCCGGGGTGAGGAATACGAGCCACGAAGGGGCGTTCACCCTATCGGCCCGGTCATAGGCGCGTTCGGCGGCGGCAAGCTGGCGGCCCATGCCCTTGACGTCATCGGTCTGCGCGAGGCAGTCGGCCAGCCGGGCATGCAGGAGCGAGGCGATCAGCGGCTCGCCGCGCAGGTGCCGCTCGGACAGCGCGGCCCGGTTGATACGTGCGGCTTCCGCGGGGCGCCCGGCGTGTTCCGCCTGTGCGGCGAGGTCGGACCATGCCCGGGTCACCGCGACGGGATCACGGGCCAGCAGCGCGGCCTGGAGCGCCTCGTTGCGTAGCTGGGCGGCGCGGGCGTGATCGCCGCAATCGTGCGCGGACCATCCCGCGCAAGCAGCGACGTCGGCCACGGCTCGATGCAGCGCCCGCTCCACGCGCTCGCCGTATGTGCAGTGGTCCAGGGCGCCCTGGAGCCGTGCCAGGTAGTCACCGGCCACGTCGACCAGTGCGCCGCCCCCGATACCGTTGAAGTGGGCGTCGAGGCGGTTGATGGTGCCGTGGATCCGGTCGACATCGGTCATGCCGAGGCGGCCGCGCTGCGGGGTCCCCTCGATCCCCAGGGCGGAGGCGACGGCACCGGCGAGGAACGTGCGGCGCTCCACGGGGTACTGGTCCTGCGCGGCCGGCTGTCGCCTGCGGGGAAGCGACGGGGACGCGGCTCGCGGAACGAACCCCATGGCCTGAGGGCTACGGCCGAAGATGTGCTCCAGGCATCGGAGGTAGCGCGGCCACGGCCGGCGCACGTCGCCGGAAATCCAGCGCCGCACATGCCGGTCCGTGCAGTTCGCCGAGGTGCCGTGCTGATCTTCGGAGACCCGGTTCACTTCATCCGCGAGCCCTTGGTGGGTGTAGCCGAACTCGGTGAGCAGCGCCTCGAGCCGGATGTTCCGCTGCTTGGCCATCACGTCTCCCCGGTAGGCGCGTCCCCTCGACCGTAGTGGCTCCGCGTCCGCCGGGCGAAACTGTCCGGTCGGCTGCCGGGGAGTGCCAGCGAAGCGTCCTGACACACGGCAGGCCGGTCGCGGTTTCCTCGATGGAGACGAGAGACGAGACCCCGGTGACCGCGCGGACGGCCCCGGGGCGTTGCCAGCGCTTTGGAGCGTCGACATGGGCTTTCCTGTCATGGGCACTCGCATGGGTGCGAGCGGTTCTGTTCGGACTGCGGGGCATGGGGCGGCACCGCCGCGTCGCCGGGCACCGCGTGGTGCACCCTGCTCTGTCCTGCCGGCCGTCGCCGGACGTCCGAGGTGCGCGAGCCGTCATCGTCCGCAGTCACCGCCGGAAACGGCGCACCTCACCCCGCCCGGCATCGTGGGAGCACACGGACTTCCCTGTCCGGCCGTACGTGGCGTGCCTGGGAGCCGACATCCATGCGACCCCTGAGGCGGGCTTCCGGAGGGGGTGAGCCGGCGTGACCGCGTCCCCCCTCTCTGACCTGACCGACGGCGCGCTGTCGGCCGAATGCACACTGGCGCAGCGGCCGGAATACGGGGACATGCACCGCACGTGCCGCCGGACCAGGGACATTCCGCTGCCCCACGCCACCCGTGTCCTGCTCGTACGCCGGTGTGTCTGTTCCTGCCACCGGGCGGCGGGTGAACTGCGGTGAGCACAGCGGACGACAACCCTCGGTGGAGTGCGCGTCGATGCGTGCCTCGATCCACCGCGGGACCGACCCCGGCGCCCAACTGCCGAACGGTGAGGGCGCGGACGTGCTGCGGACGTCCGCTGACGGTCGCCCGCTGGACGAAGTCGTAAGGAACGGAACGAGAGGAGAGGTCATGGAGATCGACGTGCGGGACGAGCGGATCACCCCCTGGGGGATCGGCCGTATGAGGCCCTTTCCCGGCGCGGCGGTTCTGCCCGCCGTCCGGGCCGTCCTGGACGCCGGGACACAGACCGCCGTGTGGACGATTCCGGACGGCACCCCGGTCCCGGATATGGACAGGCACAAGCGGTCGGAGACGTCGAAGGAGACGGCGACGAGGACCAGTCTCGACGGCACCCCGGACCAGGGCAGCGACCAGCAAGGGGACAGCGACTGATGGGCGCCGGTGGACAGCCCGTCCTCGTCGTCTCCCGTCTGGACGATGCGACAGCGGATGAGGTGATCACCGAACTCGACCGGCGTCGCGTTCCGGTCGTACGCCTGGATCCCGGAAACTTCCCCGCGGCCGTCACCGTGAACGCGACCTTCGACGGCGCCGGGGCCGCAGGCTCCCTGGTCACCGAGACCCGCGCCGTCGACCTGGACGGAGTGCGCTCGGTGTACTGGCGGCGTCCCTCCCCCTACACCGCGGATCCGGCCATGAGCGAGCCCACCGCCCGCTGGGCCGTGGAGGAGGCGCGATACGGGCTCGGCGGCACGCTGGCCGTTCTCCCCGGTGCCCACTACGTCAATCACCCCTGGCGCAACCGGGACGCCGAGTTCAAGCCCGCGCAACTGGCCGTGGCCGCCCGCTGCGGGCTGACCGTACCGCCGACCCTGATCACCAACGACTCAGGCCGCGCGCGTGCATTCGTGAGCACCCACCAGCCGGCCCTCTACAAGCCGTTACGGGAGACCGACTACGCCGGTGCCGACGGCCGGGCACTCACCGTGTGGGTCGAGAACGTCGACCCTGAGGAGATCGACGACCGAGTACGCCATACCGCGCACCTTTTCCAGCGGCGGGTACCCAAGACGGCCGACATCCGGCTGACCGCAGTCGGTGAGTGCGGCCGGCGTGGTCACGGATCGACGGCTCACCCGGCGTCGACTGGCGACGCCACTACGACCAGCTCCGCTACACCCTGATCGGCGTCCCCGCCGAGGTGGCGAAGGGAGTGCACGCCTACCTCGACGCGTTCGGGCTGGTCTTCGGTGCCTTCGACTTCGGGCTGGACCCGGAGGGCGGGTGGCACTGGTACGAGTGCAATCCCAACGGCCAATGGGCCTGGTTCCCCGGCCACATCACCTCTCCGATCACCACGGCCCTCGCCGATCGGCTCCAGTACGGAGGCACCGCATGACCACTGACACGGCTCGGCTCCGCCGCGCGCTCGCCGCGTCCGTCCCCGTGGAGGATCCCGCCTGGCGTGACGCCCTGGAGGCGGTTCCGCGCGAGCTCTTCCTCGGCCAAGCGGTGTTCCGTCCGTCCGGTACCGGGTGGGAGCCCGTGAGCCGTACGTCGGTCGGCGACGAGGAGTGGCTTCGTCTCGTCCACCAGGACACCACCTGGGTCACTCAGGTAGACGGCGTCGCGGCGGCGGACGCCACCGGCCCGCTGTCCGGTCGCCCGACCTCGTCGAGCACCCTGCCGTCCCTGGTCGTCCGCATGCTCGACCTCGCGGGAATCCGTGCGCAAGACCGGGTCCTGGAGATCGGCACCGGGACCGGTTACTCCACCGCCGTTCTCTGCCATCGCCTCGGTGACCGGAACGTGTACTCCGTCGAGTACGACCCCCGCCTCGCCGCCGACGCGGCCGAGCACCTGCGCAACGCCGGGTACACCCCGGCGCTCCTCACCGGCGACGGACTCGCCGGCCACCGGGACGCCGCCGACTACGACGCGATCGTGGCCACCTGCGCGGTCCGCCACATCCCGCCGACGTGGCTGCGCCAGGTGCGGGACGGGGGAACCATCACCACCACCCTCAGCGGATGGATGCTCGCCTCCGGTCTCATCCGTCTCACCGTCCACGATGACGGCACCGCCACCGGGCGCTTCGCCGGCGACCGGATCGGCTACATGCTCGCCCGCCCTCACGAGCGACCGCCCCGGCCCACCTTCCATCAGCGACCCGGACGATCCCGTCCCGCCGGGCTGGACCCCGGACTGCTCGACGACTGGACCGGTCGCTTCGTCGCCCAGCTCGCCGCGCCCTCCGCCGAGCTTATGACCACGAGTGACGGCGTGATCCTCGTCGACGTGGCCACCGGTTCACAGGCGTGGACCGAGAGCGCCGGGAACGGGTGGCGGGTGCACCAGCACGGGCCGCTGCGGCTGTGGGACGCCGTGGAGGAAGCCCTCACGACCTGGCAGGCGGCCGGAGCGCCGCCGCAGTCGCGGTTCGGCATGAGCGTGGAGGGTGACGGCACCCAACGCGTCTGGCTCGGGGACCCCACTGGTCCCGGGTGGAACCTGCCCGTGTGATCTCAGCCCGGCAGCACCCGCTGGAACAACCCCCAAGTGAACTCCGCGATCACCTCCCGCCCGTCGGGTGCGGTGAGGGCGAGGCCCCAGCGGGTCGGGGCCGTGCCCTGGAGGGGGCGGGCGGGGGCGAAGGCGCGGGCCGCCTCGTCGACGGTGCAGGACCAGGGGGTGAGGTCGTCGAGGGTGTGGAGGCGCGGCGCGGGGGCGCCGGGGGCACGGACCAGCCATGCGTTCCAGACGGCGTTGCCCTCGCCGACCAGGATCTCGAACCGCAGGTCCGGCCAGAGCGGGACCGGCCAGTGCCAGGCCTCGCAGGTCAGGTCCCCGATGCGGCGGGGGGTGCGGGACTCGGGGGTGCCGAGGACGGAGCGGTAGCGGGCGGCGGCGGAGCGGGCGCGGGGGGAGCGGAGCATGGCCTGCCAGCGTTTGTTGGCCTCCCGCATGTCGGTCAGGGAGACACCGAGCGTGCGGCGGGCGTCGGCCACCAGGTCGGCGTTGTGGTCGGCCATGCGGCGCAGCAGGACCAGCTGGAAGTCGAGGGGGGTGAAGGGGCGCGCCGGACCGGTCATGGGGCGAGTGTGGCAGACGGCGGGGCAGTGAATCCGGTTGCGCGGCGGGTGCCGGGGCCGGTGAGGATGGGGCATGGACAGGGAGACGGACGACGAGGTGCGGCAGGCCATCGCGGGTGAGCTGCGGCTGATGGACCCGCGGGTCCGCGCCTCGCGGGAGCTGGCCGGGCGGCTGCTCGACCCGGAGTTCACGGAGGTCGGCGGGTCGGGGCGGCGGTGGACGTACGAGACGATGCTCGCCGAACTGGCCGGGCACGAGGGGAGCCGCGCGGAGGGGCCGCGCTATGAGCCCTCGGAGATCTCGGGGGTGCGGCTCGCGCCGGGGCTGGTGCACCTGACGTTCGAGACGACGCTCGGCGAGCGCCGGACCCGCCACAGCTCGATCTGGCGCAAGGGCGAGGGGGAGGCGGGCTGGCGGATGTACTACCACCAGGCGACCCGGGTGCCGCCCGGCGTGGAGTAGGCGAGCGGAACGGCCGGAATCGGTTGCCGCGGCGATCTTCGCTGCGTAGGGTCCCCGACGGGGGATCGGGCAACTGTTCGTGTTGGCCTGCGAACGACGCTCCCGCCGCAGAGGGAGTGGATGCAGGGATGCAGCCGACGTTCGTACTGGTTCACGGTGCCTTCGCCAACTCGTTCTCGTTCGCGCCGCTCCAGGCCGAGCTGGGACTGCTCGGGCACCGGTCGGTCGCGGTCGACCTGCCCGGCCACGGGTTCCGGGCGACCTACGCGCGGGCCTACCAGGCGCCGCAGGATCTGGACGCGCTCGCCACCGTGCCCGGCTCGATCAAGGGCGTGACGCTCGCGGACAACGCCGCCCACCTGATCGGGATCCTGGAGCGGGCCAAGCAGAACGGGCCGGTGATCCTCGTCGCGCACAGCCGCGGCGGCATCACCGCCACCGCGGCGGCCAACGCCCGCCCGGACCTGATCGACCGCGTCGTCTACGTGTCCGCCTGGTGCCCGGTCGACCTGGACGTCAACGACTACTACGCCGAACCGGAGATGGCCGCGGTCGACGCCTCCGCGCTGGGCCTGGCGCTGGTCGGCGACCCGGCCGAACTCGGGCTGCTGCGCGTCAACTTCCGCACCGCGGATCCGGCCGCCCTCGCCGCGTACAAGGCCGCCTTCCTCGCCGACGGCACCGACGAGGAGTTCCTGACCTTCCTGAACACCTTCCAGCCCGACGAGAACCTGGACGTCGGCACCTCCGCCGACCGCGCGCAGGCCGCGACCTGGGGCCGTGTCCCGAAGACGTACGTGCGGCTGGCCGGTGACGCGAGCCTGCCGCTCGCCATGCAGGACCGGCTGATCCGCGAGGGCGACGCGCTGACACCGGAGAACCCCTACGACGTCCGCACCCTCGAGGGCAGCCACCTCAAGTGGCTGGTCGACCCGGCGCCGGCCGCCCGCGTCCTGGGCGAACTGGCCGCGCTCACCGGCCGGTCCGCCTGAACACCCCGGCACGCCGGCGGCCCGCGCGCACGGCCGCCCTCGTGAGGTGACGCCGCCGTGCCGCGTCCCGCCCGGTGGCGCCCGGAGTGCGCCCGTCCGGGCAGAACAGGACCGAGTCGACGTACCGGGGGCGGTCCGTCAGGGGGAGGACGCGGCGCAGCAGGCCGTGGGTGGCGACGTGGGAGGTGGCCGCCTGGTGGGCCTCCAGCGGGAAGGCGGACAGCGGCAGCCACCGGTCGGCGGGCAGCACCCAGCCGTCGTAGCCGGCCGCACCGGGTCGCCGGGCAGGGCCTCGCCGAACGACAGGGTGCCCAGCACGGCCGTGTACAGGCAGGTCACCGTCGTGCACACCGGCACGATCAGCGAGGCCCGGCAGCGTTGCAGCGCGGCCTGCGACATGACCAGCCCGAACCCGCCCGTGCACAGCAGCAGACAGGGGTACGGGGAGCGCAGGACCGCGCCGAGCGTCCCGGCGAGGTCGCCCGGCGCCCAGTGGCCGGACACGCCCTTCACGGCCAGCGAGCTGACCCCGTAGAGCAACCCCACCGCCACGCCGTACTCGACGCCCGCCGTCGGCAGCCGGTGGCGGCGCGCGGCGCGGCGTTCGGCGGCCCGGCAGAGCCAGACCCCGGCCGCCAGGGACGGTACGCACAGCAGGAGCAGCAGCGGGCGCGCCCGCCCCCGCCCCCTGCGCATCACCATGCCCGCCCCCGCGCCCGCACCCGCCTGCCGTACGCGGTGCGCGGCGAACTCACCGGCGGCGGGCTGCCGTTCTGCGCCTGTACACGGCCCGCGCGCTGCGGATGTTCGTCCCGGCGGCCGGGTTCGAGGTCGTACGGCTCGCCGGGGCGCCCTTCAACGGCGTACCGCGCCCGCTGCGCGCCCTGGACCGGCTGGCCTGCGCGGCCGCCGGTTTCGCCGCCCAGCTCGTCGTCTACCGCCCCCTGCCGATCGCCGCCGCGCAGGGAGCCCGGCGGCGGGCGCACGGTCCTCGACATCGGCTGCGGCGACGGCACCGCCGCCGCAGCCGCGGCGCCCCTGCTCCCCGGCCACCCCCCGGCGGCCAGCAGGGCGCGGTTGTACCAGGCAGCCAGGTTCGGGGTGGACAGCATCAGGTGGCCGCCCGGTCGCAGCACCCGGCGACCTGCGCCAGTGCCCGCGCCCGCGCATCCCGTACGGCTCCGGGAGTGGCGGGACCTGGTGACCGCGCCGCGCTCGTCTCACCGCAGGGGCGCGGCCGCGGTCAACCGGGCCGTGATCTCCTCGGCGGTCAGCACGAGTGCGAAGCCCTTGCGCAGGACGGCGAGTTCGGGTTCCTGGCGGGACTCGTCGTCGGTGGCCGTGACGTCGGAGCCGACGACGACCCGGTAGCCGCGCTCGTAGGCCTGCCGGGCGGTGGTGCCGCAGCAGTAGTTGGTGAGCGTTCCGGTGACGATGACCGTGTCGCGGCCGAGGTTGCGCAGGATCGTGTCGAGCGGGGTGTCGTAGAAGGCGCCGTAGGACGGCTTGCGGATCAGGACCTCGTCGGGGCGGCGGGCCATCGGGGCCCAGACCTCGGCGGGTCCCGGCCGGCGCCAGTCGGTGCCGGCGTGCGGGAGGAACCGCAGGGCGTGCGGCCGGTCCAGTCCGAGGTGCGTGTCGTCGAAGATCGTCCAGAGCACCGGGACGGAGGCGGCCCGGCACACCTCGGTCAGCTGCCGCAGCCGGGGTGCCATCCGGGTCGCCGCGGGCACCCAGTAGGGGCTCCAGCCGGGCCGGACGAACTCGTCCTGCATGTCGATGACCAGCAGCGCCGTCCGCTCGGGCCGCACCTCGAACGAGGCCCGGCCGTGCTCGTAGGCGTCCCGTGCCCGCGCGGTCACCCATTCCTCGCTGTACGTCATTCCCGCTCCCCGCCCTCTCTACATCGATTCGAGGTACCTCGTTTCGATGTGCGAGAGTAGCAGCATGCTCGAACTCGCGATTCTGGGATTCCTGGCCGAGGGGCCGCTGCACGGCTATCAACTGCGCGTCCGCATCGCCCACTTGTCGGGCCACGCGCGGCCGGTCAGCGACGGCAGCCTCTATCCGGCGATCAACCGGCTGGTCGCGGCCGGGCTGCTGGAGCGGCGGAGCGAACCGGGCGCCTCGGCCGCCCGGCGGCACACCCTGAGCCTGACCGGCGCCGGCCGGGACGAGCTGTTGCGGCGGCTGCGGGAGGCCGACGGCCTGGACATCAGCGACAGCACGCGCTTCTTCACGGTCCTGGCCTTCCTCTCCCTGCTCCCCGACACCGCCGACCAGCACGCGGTACTGCGCCGGCGGCTGGAGTTCCTGGAACGGCCCGCGAGCTTCTTCCACGACGGCGACGGCCCGCTGCGCGCCGAGGACACCGGTGACCCCTACCGCCGCGGGATGCTCATCGTCGCGCGCGCCACCAGCCGGGCGGAGCGGTCCTGGCTGCGGGAGATCCTGGGCTGATGCGGCGCCCGTGAGCCGGTGCGGGCCGCGCCCGCCGGTGCCTGCGCGGGACCCATTGCCCTGCCGGACCCTCCATGAGTAGCCTGTGTTCGCTATTCCGACCATCTGTTGAAATCTCGAACACAGGGAGGGGGCCGGTCGTGGGACGCCTCGTACCTGCCGTGACCCGGGCTCTCGACATCCTGGAGCTCTTCCTCGACGGTGACGGGACGCTCTCCGCCCCCGACATCGTGCGCAAGCTCCAGCTGCCCCGCACCACCGTCCACGAGCTGGTCACCACGCTCGCCGCCCGGTCGTACATCGTCCAGGTGCCCGGCCAGCCCGGACGCTACCGGCTCGGCGTACGGCCGTACCAGCTCGGCAGCCGCTACGCCGAGCAGCTGGACCTCGCCGCGGAGGGCCAGCAGGTCGCCCGGTCCGTCGCCGAGACCTGCGACGAGACGGTGCACGTGGCGATCCTGGAGGGCACCGACGTCATCTACATCGCCAAGGTCGACTCCACGCACGCCGTGCGCATGGTCTCCGCGGCCGGCCGCCGCCTCCCGGCGCACTGCACATCCGTGGGCAAGATGCTGCTCGCCTCCCTCCCGGAGCAGGAACTCGCGGCGCGCGTCCCGGACGACGCCGAACTGGTCGCGATGACGCCGAACAGCATCACCGATCCGGCCGCGCTGCGCGAGACCCTGGCCGAGATCCGCGACCGCGGGATCGCCGTGGAGAGCCGCGAGTCCAACCCGGACGTCAGCTGTGTCGCCGCCCCGGTCCGCGACCGCACCGGGCAGGTGGTGGCCGCGCTGTCCATCTCGGTGCCGATGATCCGCTGGAGCGAGGAGCGCCGCGCCGAACTCGAACAGCTCGCCGCGAAGGGCGCCGCGGAACTCTCCGAGCGGCTCGGCCACCGGAGCGTGGCATGAGGACGTACGGGATCGAGGTCGCGGTGCGCGCCGAGGCCACCCTCGGCGAGGGCCCGACCTGGGACGCGGCGCGGGGCCGCCTGCTGTGGATCGACATCCTCGGCTGCCGGGTCCACGGCTTCGACCCGTCGACGGGCCGCCGCACGGTCCGGACGACGGAGCAGCACGTCGGCGCGGTGAAGCCGCGCGCGGGCGGCGGCCTGGTCCTCAACCTCCGCGACGGGGTGGGCCTCCTCGACCCGGACGGCGCCTTCCGCTGGCTCCACCACGAGCCGGTCCCCGGCCGCCGCGCCAACGACGCGGCCGTCGCCCCCGACGGCGCGCTGTGGGCGGGCACCATGCGCTACGACGAGGCGCCGGGCGGGGGCACGCTGTCCCGGCTGACCGGCGACGGCACGGTGGAAGTCGTCCTCGACGGTGTCGCGGTCAGCAACGGCACGGGCTGGAGCCCCGACGGCCGCCGCATGTACTACATCGACTCCCCGACCCGCCGGATCGACGTCTTCGACGTCGACGGCCCCCGCGTGACCGGCCGCCGCCCCTTCGCCGCCGTCGAGGAGGGCGCCGGCTTCCCCGACGGCCTCACGGTCGACGCCGACGGCTGCGTCTGGGTCGCCCTCTGGGACGGCGGCGCCCTGCACCGCTACACCCCCGACGGCACCCTCGACCGCCGGATCGCGCTGCCCACCCCGCGGGTCACCGCCTGCGCCTTCGGCGGCCCCGGCCTCAGGGACCTGTACCTGACCACGGCCCGGGTCGGCCTCATCGACCCCCACCCCCTGTCGGGGTCCCTCCTGGTCGTCCCGGACGCGGGCCAGGGCCTGCCCCAGCCGGCGTTCGCGGGCTGAGCCCGCCCCCGGCTACGGCAGCCCCGCCACCTTGCGTTCCTCCGGACTGAGCGGCGGCCCGGTCAGCGGCCGCTTGACCGGGCCGATCGCCGCGGCGAGGACCGCGCGCGGGCGCAGCAGCCGGGTGGGGCCCGCGGTCATGCTGGTGACGTCCCAGACGGCGGTGGCCGCGCTGTAGGAGCCGGTGGTGGCGCGGATCATGCGGCGGGTGTAGCGCATCATCAGCCGGTCCGGGAGTCCGGGGCTGCCGCCGCGGGTGCCGGGGAACCAGATGTCCTGGCCGACGGCCATGGTCCAGGCCGCCTCGACGACGCCGGCGGTCCCGCGCTGGACCTTGCGCGCGAGGCCGGGCCCGGTGAGGCCGGTGCGCTCCAGTTCGCGGGCGAGGATCCGCGCGCCGAGCGCCGCCACCGACATGCCCTGCCCGTACGCCGGGTTGAAACTGGCCAGCGCGTCCCCGAGGACGACGAAGCGTTCCGGCCAGTGCCGGGCCTTCTCCGGATAGCGGCGGTGGTTGCTGGTGGAGCGGCTGACGTGGACGCCGGTGAGCGGTTCGGCGCCGGCGATCAGCCGGCCCACGAGGGGGTGCGGCAGCTCCAGCGCGTACCGGAGGAAGGCGTCCGGGTCCGACGGCGGCTCGCCGCCGCGCGTGCCGGCGAGGCTCGCCATCCACCGGCCGCCCTCGATCGGCAGGACCATCCCGCTGCGGCCGGGCCGGGACCCGTACGGGTCGGCGTTGAGCACCGTGACGGGGAAGTCCTCCGCGCCCTCGGGGATGCGGTAGATCCGCGTCGCGTTGACCAGCCCCGAGTCGACGGTCCGCTCCCGCACGTCCGTGACCCCGACCGCGCGCAGCCAGGCGCCGACCCGTGAGCCCCGGCCGCTCGCGTCGACCACGAAGTCCGCGGGGACGTCCTCGTCGCCGTCCGCCGCCGACACCCGTACGCCCTCGATCCGCCGCCGGTCACCGGCCAGTTCGACGACCTGCCCCTTGCGCAGCCGCACGCCGCCGTGGGCGAGCACCGCGTCCCGGACCGCCCAGTCGAGCAGCGCCCGGCTGCACGACAGCATCCGCGGCCCCGGACCACGCCAGCGCCGGAACCAGCCCTCCGTGCCCAGGGACACCATGTCCGAGGCCAGCGACACCTCCCGGGCGCCCTCGGCGAGCAGCCGCTCGCGGATGCTCCCGCCGGGCACCAGGTCCTCCATCGCCGCCAGGCCCCCGGCCAGCAGCAGATGCGCGTGCCGCCCCTGGGGCAGCCCCTTGCGGTGCTCCGGTCCGTCGGGCAGGTCGTCGCGGTCCCATACGACGACCTCGTCGACGACGGCGGACAAGGCCGCCGCGGCCAGCATGCCGGCCAGACCGGCACCGATGACGACAGCTCTACGCGACACGGGGCTCCTCGCACTCGGCCATGACACAGGCCCACAGAGGGGGGCGCACCGACCCCGCCGCACCTGTGCCGGCCAGTCGACAGGACACCCCCTAGTCCTGGAAGGCTCTCACCGTACCTTCACGAGCCGTTCCCCAGGGAGGAGTTCGGGTCAGCGCCTGGGCCAGCTCGACCAGGCCGGCGGCGCCGGAGACCTCCGTGGCGTGCAGGCGGTAGGTGCTGGGGTCGGTGAGCGGGGCCTCGCGGGCGGCGGCCCGGTGCGCGGCGGCGGCGAGCATGGCCGCCTCGGCGGCCACCCGCGCCTCGTGCGGTGAGCGGCCGTCCCCCAGGGCGGCCGACAGCGCCGCCTGCCGCACCCGCTCGTCGAAGTACGGCGCGAGCGCGAGCAGCGCGTCGTGGATGGCGACCTCACGCCAGTGCAGCCGCTCCAGCGGCAGCTGCCACCAGGACACGGGCGGCTTCGGGGCCGTCGACACGAACGCCACCCGCGACCACAGCGGCCCCAGCCGCCAGTAGTCCCGCAGCCCGCACCAGTGCGCGACGGCGGCGGGCAGCAGCCGCGGCAGCACGAAACCGGCGGAGCAGACGAGGGCCCCGAGGGCGGCCATCGGCGGGGCGACGCTCGTGGACAGGAAGTCCAGGTCGTGGCCCGTCCACCGGGCCACCACCGCCGTGTACTTGGCCACCTGGAACCCGACCAGGTCCAGCAGCGCCCCGATGAGGATCAGCCGCAGTCCCGCGCCCAGCAGCCCGGTGACCTCCCGGCCCCACTTGCGGCACACGGCGCACATCGCCGCCATCGCCGCGGTGTGCCCGAGCAGGTACAGCACGATCATCTCGCGCATGAACGGCGTGTTGGCGTAGTACGTGTCGAGGTCGGTCAGCCGCTCGGCGCGCGCGTCCGCGAGCGCGAACAGCACCACGATGGCCACGATCAGCGCACCGTAGGCGAGCACGCAGTCCCGGATCAGCCGCCGCACCCGCTCGCGGGCCCCGCCCCGCCAGTTGATCAGCAGGATCAGCAGCGAGCAGCTGTACGCCGAGAGCATCCCGTACGTGAGCGGCGCCCCGAAGTTGGGGATGCCGGTCAGCTCGTTGACGGCGGCCAGGGTCGCCGGGGCCGAGCAGCAGAACACGAGCGCGCCGAGCAGGATCGCCACACAGGTGGACACGGTCAGCGGGTTGTGCACGGGCCGCGGCGGCCGCCGGAACAGCACGACGGCGGAGAGCGTGAGCGCCACGGCCGCCCCGTAGACGACGAGGCTCATACGCGCGAGCCCCGCGCGGCCGGCACCGGCTGCGGCCCGTCGGCGCCGTGCGGCGGCGCGGCGGTGGCGAGGACGTCGGCGAGCGCGTCGGCGATGTCCACCAGGGCGTCCGGATCGGGCGCCCGGTCGGGGAACCGGCCGGAGAACCGGTCCGCGAACGGGTCGGGGAACGGATCGGCGAGCCGGTCCGACAGCGGGTCCCGGAACCGGTCCGACAGCGGGTCACGGAACCGGTCCGAGCGCGGGTCCGTGAACCGGTCCGAGCGCGGGTCCGAGAGCGGGCCCGTGAACCGGTCCCCCGCCACCGGCCCCGCCGCTGCCCCGGACTCGGCCGCCACCGGTCCCGCGACCACCGGTCCCGCGACCGCCGATCCTGCGACCACCGGTCCCGCGACCACTGATCCCGCCACCAGCGGCTCCGCCGCCACCGTTTCCGCCGCCTCCCGCACCGCCGCCGCGATGACCGTCGCCCACGCGCGGGCCGCGGCCCGCCGCGGATCGCCCGTGGCGCGCAGCGCCTCGCGCAGGGTCGCGTCGTACAGCTCGCGGTCGACGTACGCGTCGAGATGGCTCAGCGCGTTGTGGATGCTGGTCTGGCGCCACACCAGCCGGGTGACGGGGGAGGCCCAGCGCGGGCGCGGCAGGCGCAGGGCGCGGCGTACCAGGATGTCGTCCAGTTCGCGCTCCAGGGGTTCGAGGCGGCGGTACGTCAGCCGCGCCTGCCGCCACCGGGTGAGCCGGGGGCCGGCGAGCGGGATCAGGATGCCGATGACCGTCACGAGCGCGCCGAGGCCGGCCGCCGCCGGGGACACGCTGCGGTCGAGCGCCGACCAGTCGAGGCCGCCCCAGCGGGCGGCGACGGCGACGAGCTTGATGACGCTGTATCCGGCGCCGCACAGGGTGCCGATGCCCAGCGTCACCAGGCCCGCCCGCAGCCAGCCGTCCACCTGGCGGGCCCAGCGCAGGGACGAGACGGTGGTGACGGCGACGGCGGTGAGATGCGCGAGCAGGTACAGCAGGATCATCTCGCGGATGTACGGCGTGTTCGCGTAGTAGGTGTCCAGGTCGGTACGGCGCTCCACGGGCGCGTCACCGAGGGCGAACATGGTCACGATGCCGGTGACGACGCAGGCGTAGGCGAGGACCCAGCGCCGGGTGGTGCGCCGTACGCCGGGGCCGCCGCGCCAGCGGACGACCAGCACCTGGGAGGCGGCGCTGTACGCGGTGATCGCCACGTACGTCACGGGCGCGGCGAGGTTGGGGACGCCGCTGATCCGGTTGACGGCGCCGATGGTGGGCGGGGCGCCGAGGACGAAGCACAGGCCGGCCAGGCCGAGGACCGTGCACAGGGAGCGCAGGTAGGGGTCGTGCCGGTGGCGCAGCAGGTCCGGTGACTTCAGGAGCAGGCCGAAGCCGAGGAGGCCGGCGCTGAGGTAGTTGGTCAGTGCGTTCATCGCCGGGTCCCGCGGTAGTTGAGCGCGGCCCCGATACGGCCCGCGAGGTCCTGTGGGTCGCCGCCCCGGTCCGCGTACACGGAGTCCGCCGGGGCGTCCAGCCAGGTGCGCAGCCGACGGCCCATCAGCATGCCGAAGCGGTCGGCCTCCTGCTCGTCGGCGAGGGTGAAGTCGGTGCGGGCGGCGGTGGCCCTGCCGTCGTCCTGGCGGGCGGCGGTCTGGCGCTGGTGCATGTGCCACACCTCGTGGCAGAAGATGACGATCTGGTGCCAGACGGCGGCGCGCCGGTCGACGACGACGTCGTCGTGCGTCTCGCCCTCCAGCCAGAGCCCGCTGGCCGTGTGCGGCGGGAACACCTCACGGTGGACGACGATCCGGCGGCCCCGCCACTTGATGGCCGACTCGACGACCGCCTGGAACATGACCTCGGGATCCGCGGGAACCGGCACTCGGATGGGTTCGATGAGGGCGTCGGCGAGGCGACGCATCTCCCTGTTCGTACGCACGGTTCTCCCCGTGGCTGCGCGGGTGTTCGATGCAGCAATATGCCAAGACCGGCGTCGCTTGAGCCACCTCTGCACGGCCCGGCGCGCGCGGCCCCGCGGGAGAAATGAGGCCGTTAGGGACGAAGAAGCCAAGGGCAGCGGACAACAATGGCCGAAAAGCGGACACCCGCTCGTGGGGGAGTGGCGACGGCAGTGGGTGGTGTGGGACGGCTTGTGATCGTGGCGTGTGGGACGGCGTACCTGAGCGGGTCCGGCGGAGTGTGAGCCACGCGGCCGGGCACCGGCCCGCACGCCGGGACACGCCTCGGCGCCGGCCGGTTCACGCCGTGCCGGCCACGACGGGTGACAGGGCGGACCGGACCGTGAGCGGAGAGCGGGGCGGGTGACTGCGCTCACCGCCGAGAACCGGCCTACCGACTCGTGCGCGCCCCACCCACCCGCCGGACCTGCGCCTTCACCGCGACCCGCGGCAGCGGCCGCCGGCCGGCCCGACCTCCGGCCGCGCCCCCGGCGCCCATCCACCACGCGGGCCGGGGCCGCCGGCGAACCGGCGGGGTGGCACGTCAGGGAAGACCCGCGGGAGCGGGACGTACGGCACTCCGGGCCGCCCTCGCGAGCGACGGCCGCCCGGGACCCGTCGAGCGCCCCCATTCCGGCCGCCCACGTGCGTGTGTCAATTCCGGTCGTTGTCGAACACCTCCGCGCGACCACCCGCTGACGCGGTGCCCTGCGAACCGCCGCCCCGGCGGCCGTCCGAGCGTACGCGGCGGGGCCCGAGGAGGACCATGCCCGTCGCGAAAGATTCGTGCCGGACCCATTGACGCGCACGCGCTTCGACCTTACGGTCCGTTCGAAGTTACGAGCGGTATTCGATATCTCGAACGATCCTCTGGCATCCTCTGAGAGTAAGGGCAGGGAATGGGACAACCTGGCCTGAACCGCAGGCACTTGCTGGCCACCCTCGGCGGGCTGACGATCGCGGGAAGCTTCGGCTTCGCCGCGCTCGGCACCGGCGCCGACGCCCTCGCCTCCGGCGCCCGCACGCGCGTGCGGTACTGGAACCTCTTCAGCGGCGGCGACGGCTACAACATGATCGCGATGCTGGACGCCTTCCGCGCGGAGCACCCGGACATCGCCGTGAAGGACTCCACCCTCCAGTGGGGCAGCCCCTTCTACACCAAGCTCGCCATGGCCGCCGCGGGCAACCGCGCCCCCGACCTCGGCGTCATGCACCTGGGCCGGGTCACCGGCTTCTCACCCGGCCGCCTCCTGGACCCCTGGGACGTCGGCCTGCTCGCCGAGTACGGCGTGCGCGAACGGGACTTCAACCCCGCCCTGTGGCAGCGCGCCGTCGTCGACGGCAAGCTCTTCGCCCTGCCCCTCGACATCCACGTCCAGCTCTGCTTCTACCGCAAGGACGTCCTGCGAAAGGCGGGCCTGCTCGGCTCCGACGGGCGGATGGTGACCCCCACGTCCACCGGCGAGTGGTTCGCCATGCTCAAGGAGGCGAAGGCCGCCACCAGGAAGGGCCTGCAGACCATCGGCCTCTGGCACAACGACCAGAACTTCCAGTGGTGGTTCTTCGTCGCCTTCTACACCCAGCTCGGCGGCACCTGGTTCGACGACAGCCGCACCGAGGTCACCTTCGACACCGACAAGGCCGCCCAGGTCCTGCGGTTCCTGCGCCGCCACATCACCGACGGCTACGCCGACCCCGGCTACGGCGGCGCCGCGGGCGCCGAGCAGTTCGTCAACGGCTCCCCGTTCGCCTGGGAGGGCAACTGGTCGGTGCCCGTCTTCGACAGCGCGAAGGTCGAGTACGGCGCGACCCCGCTCCCGCCCGTCTTCGGCAAGCCGGCCACCCACGCCGAGTCGCACGCCTTCGTCCTGCCCCACCAGGCCGAGCGCGGCGGCCCCGCCAACGAGGCCGCGCACCGGCTCGCCGCCTACATCGTCCGGCACGCCCGGCAGTGGGCGGGCGGCGGCCACATCCCCGCCTACACGCCCACCCTGTCCACCCCCGCCTACCGCGAGCTGACCCCGCAGAGCGAGTACGTCTCGGCGATGGACCACCAGGCCACCGAGCCGAAGGTGTGGTTCGCGGGCTCCACCGGCATCCTCGCCCAGCGCGTCGGCCCGGTCGTCGTCTCCGCGACCACCGGCTCCGCCGGCCCGGACGCCGCCGCCCGCCGGATGCGGCGCACCCTCACCGAACTGCTCGCCTCGAAGAATCCCATGGACGGCAGGACCGCGGCGCAGGGAGGTGCGGTTGCATGACGACGACCAGCGCGGAGACCGTCATCGCACCGGCCCGCCCCCGCGCCGCCGCGGCCGGCGCCACCGTCCGCCGCAGGCAGGGCTTCCAGCACGGCGGCTGGTTCGTCGCCCCGTTCCTCTCCCTGTTCGCGCTCTTCGTGGTGTGGCCGCTGCTGCGCGGCCTGTACCTCAGCTTCACCGACGCCAACATCTCCGGCGAGGGCGCGAGCTTCGTCGGCCTCGACAACTACCGCGAGGCGCTGCGGGACGACCTGATGTGGGAAGCGCTCGGCCACAGCGCGTACTTCACACTCCTGGTCGTGCCCTGCATCACCGTCATGGCGTTCCTGCTGGCGATGCTCGCCCACCACATCGAACGCGGCACGTGGCTGTGGCGGCTGTGCTTCTTCGCCCCGTTCCTGCTGCCGTCCACCGTCGCCGCCAACCTGTGGCAGTGGCTGTTCAACCCCGGCACCGGGATGATCAACCACGTCTTCGGCATCGGCACGCCCTGGCTGACGGACAAGACGTACGCCATGCTCGCCGTCGTCATCACCACCCTGTGGTGGACGGCCGGCTTCAGCTTCCTGCTCTACCTCGCCGCCCTCCAGGGCATCCCCGGCCACCTGTACGAGGCCGCGAAACTGGACGGCGCGAACGCCTGGCACCGCATGGTCCGCATCACCCTGCCGATGCTGCGCAACATCACCGGACTCGTCGTCGCCCTCCAGATCCTCGCCTCGCTCCAGGTCTTCGACCAGGCCGTCGTGATGCAGGACTTCGGGCCCGGCCCGGAAGGGTCGACCCGCACCTTCGTGCAGTACACCCTCGAAGAGGGCTTCACCAGCTACCGCGTGGGCTACGCCTCCGCCATCTCCATCATCTTCTTTCTGATCATCGCGGCCGTCGCCCTCGCGCGGATGTGGCTGCTGCGCACCCGTGAGGAGGGCGGCCGATGAGCGACGCCGCACGGATCCGCGTCAGGCCCCGCAAGGCCTGGACGCCCAGCCAGATCGTCCTCACCCTCCTCGGCGCCGCCGTCGCGGCGGTGTTCCTCGCCCCGCTCGCCTGGGCCCTGTTCACCTCGCTCAAGTCCGAGACCGAGGCCGTCGAGGTGCCGGCGCACTGGCTGCCCAGGGAGTGGACCGGCCAGGCCTGGAAGGCGATCTTCGAGAACGGCGACATCACCAACTGGTTCGTGAACTCGCTGGTCGTCTCCGTCTGCGTGACCACCGTCGTGCTGGTCGTCTCCGCGCTCGCCGGATACGGCTTCGCCCGCACCGAGTTCCGCGGCAAGGCCGCCCTCATGGGCGTCGTCATGACGGGCCTCATGGTCTCCCCGGCCGTCCTCGGCGTCCCGCTGTTCACCACCGTGCAGCAGATGGGGATGGTCGACACCTACTGGGGCATGATCCTGCCGCAGTGCGCACCCGCCGCGATGGTCTACATCCTCTACAAGTTCTTCCAGGGCGTGCCGCGCGAACTGGAGGAGGCCGCCTTCATCGACGGCGCGGGCCGCTGGCGGGTCTTCTTCACCATCGTGGTCCCGCTCGCCCGCCCCTCCCTCGCGGCGGTCGGCATCTTCACCTTCATCGCGTCGTGGAACAACTTCCTGTGGCCGTACATGGTCACCAACAACCCCGACCTGATGACCATGCCGAACGGCATCGCGACCGTCATGAACTCCTACGGCATCCAGTGGGCCCAGCTCATGGCCGGCGGCCTGATGGCCGGACTGCCCCTGATCGTCGTCTTCGTCTTCTTCCAGCGGCAGATCGTGGCGGGCGTCGCCCACACGGGACTGGCCGGCCAGTGACCGGTCCGGGCCCGGACCGGCTCGCCCGGACGAAGCACGGCCGCCCCGAGCCGCCGTGAGGACGCGGGACCACCCGCGCGACCCCGCACCCCATACGACCCGCACCCGCCCACATCTGACACACCACGCACACGGAAAGGCGCCCATGCGACCCGCCCGCTTCACCCTGGACCCCGCTTTCACCGTCGGCGAGGTCAGCCCCCGTCTCTTCGGCAGCTTCGTCGAACACCTCGGCCGCTGCGTCTACACCGGCATCTTCGAACCCGGCCACCCCACGGCGGACGCGGCCGGCATCCGCCAGGACGTCCTCGGCCTCGTCCGCGAACTCGGTGTGACGGCCATCCGCTACCCGGGCGGCAACTTCGTCTCGGGCTACAAGTGGGAGGACTCCGTCGGCCCCGTCGAGGACCGCCCCCGCCGCCTCGACCTGGCCTGGCACTCCACGGAGACGAACCGTTTCGGCCTCTCCGAGTACATCGCGTTCCTGAAGAAGATCGGCCCGCAGGCGGAGCCGATGATGGCCGTGAACCTCGGCACGCGCGGCGTCACGGAGGCCCTGGAGCTCCAGGAGTACGCCAACCACCCCGCCGGCACAGCCCTGTCCGACCTGCGCGTCGCCCACGGCGACAAGGACCCGTTCGGCATCCGCCTGTGGTGCCTGGGCAACGAGATGGACGGCCCCTGGCAGACGGGCCACAAGACGGCGCGGGAGTACGGCCGGATCGCCGCCGAGACGGCCCGCGCGATGCGCCAGGCGGACCCCGCCGTCGAGCTGGTCGCCTGCGGCTCCTCGGGCCAGTCGATGCCGACGTTCGCCGAATGGGAGGCGACGGTCCTGGCGGAGACGTACGACCTGGTCGACTACATCTCCCTGCACGCCTACTACGAGCCGGTCGACGGCGACGTGGACTCCTTCCTCGCCTCCGCCGTCGACATGGAGTCCTTCATCGAGAACGTCGTCGCCACCTGCGACCACGTGGGCGCCCGCCTGAAGTCGAAGAAGAGGATCAACCTCTCCTTCGACGAGTGGAACGTCTGGTACCTCTCCCGCTGGGAGGAGCGGGCCCAGACCTTCGAGCAGCACGACTGGCCGGAGGCACCCCGCCTGCTGGAGGACAACTACAGCGTCACCGACGCGGTCGTCTTCGGCTCGCTCCTGATCGCCCTGCTCCGCCACGCGGACCGCGTCACGGTCGCCTGCCTCGCCCAGCTGGTGAACGTCATCGCCCCGATCATGACGGAGCCCGGCGGCCCCGCCTGGCGCCAGACGACGTTCTTCCCCTTCGCCCAGGCGTCGAAGTACGGCCGCGGCGAGGTGCTGGACGTCCGTGTCGACTCCCCGACGTACGAGACGGCCAAGTACGGCGAGACGGACCTGCTGCACGCCACCGCCGTCCGCGCGGAGGACGGCACGGTCACCGTGTTCGCCGTCAACCGCGGCCGCACCGGGTCCCTGCCGCTGGAGGTCGCCCTGAACGGCCTGGGCGTCACCCGGGTCGTCGAGCACACCGCCCTCGCGGACGCCGACCCCGACGCCCGCAACACCCTCACCGACCCCGACCGGGTCACCCCCCACCCCGTCGAGGGCACGACCCTCACCGACGGCCGCCTCACCGCCGTCCTGGAACCGCTGTCCTGGAACGTGATCCGCCTGGCCTGACCCGCCACCTCACCGGCGCCGCCGGAGCACCCCTCACCTCCGGCGGCGCCGCCGCGCTCGCTACCGTGGCGGGCATGGCGGTACGCGACCGGTGAACAGGCGACGGCAGAAGAAGCTGACACGGGGGCTGGTACGGGCGGCGATGCTCGGGGACGAGGCGGAGGCACGGCGGCTGTTGCGGGCCGGCGCGGACGCGCGCAGGCCCGACGCCCAGGGCACCACGCCGCTGTACGCGGCGTCCGTGCACGGGGCCGCCGGGATCGCGCGGATGCTGCTGGAGGCCGGTGCCGAGCCCGATGCGGAGAGCGGACACGGCAGCGAGGGGCTGCCGTTGTGCGCGGCGGCGTGCTGGGGGCACACCGAGACGGTCCGTGTCCTTCTCGGGCACGGGGCTGATCCCCACATCCGGGAGGACGGCGGGAGCGGGATGAGCCCCCTGGAATGGGCACTCAGGGGGCCGTATCCGGAGACGGCCGAGGCGCTGAGGAATGCCGGGGCCTCCGTCGCGGGAGACCGGCGACCAGGCGTCGGGAGTGGCCCGGTGGCGCCCGGAGGATCGGAGTCCGCCCGATGAGGGTGCCGCCGGCCTCGGCGCCGGCCGGACTCGCCTCGGCGCTCCGGTCGCTGGGCGTGGCGGACCCCGCGCCGCGCGAGCGGTGGGAGGGGGACGCCTGGGTGGCCGACTGGGACGGCGACGTCCACGGCCACGACGTGTACGTCCTCGTCATGGGCGCCCGAGAGCACCCCCAGAGCGTCCGGCTCATGCTGGACGAGTTCACGTTCGAGGACGTGCGCACGGAGCACGTGGGGGAGTTGGTGCGCAAGGCGCTCACCGGAGACGCCCGCGTCACACGCCGCCGCGCGCTGCTGTCCAGACAGCTCGTCCTCGAAGTCCGGACCGGCCCGGTGACGTACTCGGCGAGCGTGAGCGGCGCCTGTGCGGACGACCTCTCCGCCTGGGCGAGGCCTCTGGCCACCCAGTGACGGAGCGGCCCGGCACTCGGTAACCACCGGATGACGGGCCGCCCATCTCACGTCGGCGCCGGACCTGCCGGCGCACCAGCTCGCCCAGTGGCGTCTCGACGCTGTGCCGGCCGTGGATCACCTGCCGTTCGCCCGCGTGCCGCCCCAGGCGAACACATACCGGTTCCGCTCCCGGTCGAACGTGACGCCGATGTCGACGCCCTCGACGCCGTAGTGCTGCCGCAGGCACTCGACCACAGCCGCGGCGGCCACCTCCTCCTGGTAGTCCGGCAGCATCGGCACCTCCCAGGCGAGGACCCGGAGGACCACGACACCGGGCCCGGGCCGGAGGGCGTCGAGCCGGTCGGCGACCAGGCCCAGTCCGAACCGCATCCACTCCTCGTCCGCCGGGACGACCCCCGGCGGTGGCACCCACCAGACCGGCGAGTCGCCGATCGCGTGTGCCTCGGGCGGCGGGGTCTCCACGCGCCCGACGTCGAGGGAGACGCGCGCGACCAGCCCCCAGGGGCCGATGCGCAAGCGGTACGTATGGGTGAACGCCAACCCGTCAGCCGTCCGCGCCCAGCCGCCGGCGAAGCGGCTCCGGAAGCGGGTAGGGGCGCTCGACGGGGAGGAGTTCCAAGGCGTCCTCGCTCCTCCCGGCCAGTACTGCGGAGTGCACCGAACGGGCCAGTTCGGTCACGTCCGTCATGCCGACGATCCAGTCGTCCACATAGCGGGTCACGGCCTCACCGGACAGGCCCACCTGAATGGCCCGCCACGGCTGCGGCTCCAGATGGACCGACCGGTCCGGATCCCACTGCACGCGCACCGGACAGGCGGCGACCTGCGCCCGCCACTCGTCCCGGTCCGCGTGCACTTCGGGCTGGAAGTGGCTGAGCGCGGAGTGGGCCAGTGCCCACTCGAAGCCGGCGCGGTCGATGTCGATCCGCAGGACGCGTTCCTGGCCGGGCTTCTGGGCCCAGCCGCAGCGGTACATCATCCACAGGAACGAGGGTTTGATCCACGTCATGCGTTCGCGCTTGAACGGTGCCACGAACGTACCCGCGCGCAACGCCGGTTCGGCGATGTCCGGCGGATAGGCCTGATAGACCGTGATCACGGAGTCCGTGTAGGCCGCGCGCACGACACGGGCGGGTACTGCCTGGGTCATGCGCCGGACACCTCGGACGACCAGGTGCCCGCCTTGTGGATCTCCGGCCCGTCGACGCGGGCCGCACCGGCCGTGTACAGCAGCCACAGCAGTTCGAGGGACCCGAAGAAGGATTCCCCCCAACTGTCGACCCAGACGCGTACACGCGACGGGCCGACCGCAGTCACGTCCCAGAATTCCCAGCCGCGGGAATCGTCCTCGGGGTCGAACCGGTAGATCCAGGTCTGGAGGGACCAGGGATTTCCACCGCTCGCGTTTCCGTACGCGGTGCGGCCCTCCTGGGAAAACGTCTCCGTCGGCTCGCCGTCGCGCGCGGAGACGGTCGTGAACCAGTCCGGGAAGTCGTCCGCCGGCAGGTCCTCGTCGTCGAATTCCGCCGTGCAAGCCAGCCGCAGCGCGGCCGTCAGGACATGCCGTACCCGCTGGGCGTACTCCTCGGGGGAGCCGACGGCGACCTCGACGGTGAACGCGGCCAGCACCGGCGGCGCCGCCTCGGCCGGCGGACGCTGCCGTACGCGATCCAGTTCGGCGGCGACGCTCTCCTCGCTGTGGATCATTCGCCGATCCTATCCTTCCCGCACCACGTGCCCGGAGTCGGGGATGATCGCGTCCCGGAGTCCGTCGAGGAGTTTCGCGGGAATCCCGTAGAGGTCGGGTCCCTTGGTCGGGTCCGAGATCTCCGGATATTCCTTGAGGAGGTCTTTCCATTCCTTCCGGGTGAAGGCGTCACCATCGGGATGGTCGTCCTTGTCCTGAGGCAGAGCGGCTTCGCGGATCGCGTCCCGGTAATCCCTGGGGACTTCGAAGGACACGATCTGCCCGGTGTCGCCCCGGAATTCGATCGTGTGGCTGATGTCGTCGCTCATGTTGAGGTAGAGCTTGCCGTTCCCCGTGATGGTCACCTCGTTGTTCTCACCGATGTGCACCCGCTGGCTCAGCGGATGGTCGGTCTGCTTGCGGTAGACCGTGATGGTGTCCTTCTCGCAGCCGGCGAGCCCCAGCGGGTCCAGCCACGTGTGCGGGTTGTGCACATACGCCGCCGGGTTGGGCGCCGGTGCCAGGCCCAGAGGGTCGGCGGTGAGGTAGCGGGCGGTCTCCGGGTCGTAGTGGCGGTAGCAGTTGTAGTGGAGGCCGGTCTCGGGGTCGCTGTACTGGCCGGGAAAGCGGAGCGGGGTGTAGGCGGTGGCGTCCCTGTTCCACGTCGTGGTGCCCCAGAGGGTGGTGCGGGTCCGCCAGGCGATGTTGCCGTGCTCGTCGACCAGTTCGCGGGGGGAGCCGACGAGGTCGGTGACGATGGCGAAGAAGCGGGAGTCGATCTCCTCCTGCGGGGCGTCCGCCGCGGTGATCCGCTCGGTCTGCGCGATGGGGTGCAGGCCTTGGTGGTCCCACGTGAGGGTGACCGGGTTCGGCAGGCCGGCCGACCAGGTGGTCTGCTCGCACAGCTTGGTGCCGTCCCAGGTGAAGTCGACGCGTTCGACGACCGTCTCGCCGTCGGCACCGAGGCGCAGCTTGGCGGTGCGGCGGCCGAGGGGGTCGTAGGTGTAGCGCCAGACGGTGCCGTCCGGGGTGGTGACCCGGGTGAGCCGGTCCTCGGTGTCCCACTCGTACCGCCAGGTGTCCGGCTTGCGCGACAGCCGGGTCTTGCGGCGCAGCGTGACGCGGCCCAGCGCGTCGTGTTCGTAGCGGACGTTGCCGGCGCGGGTGATGCGGGTGCCGGTGTAGGCGCGCTCCCCGGTGGCCTCCTGGCCGGGGTGGGCGGCGGGCCACTCGGCGTGTGTCTGGTTGCCGGCCTCGTCGTAGGCGTAGCTCTCGCTCCAGCCCTCGGCGCGCACGGCGGTGACCCGGCCGGCCGGATCGAGCTCGAAGGCGCGCGGGCCGTTGATCCGGTCGTCGAGAGCGGCGAGGTGGCCGTCGGCGCGGTAGGTGTAGGCGCGGTGCTGGAGGGTGCGGCCGTCGGCGGCCATGGCCGTCTGGGCGGCGAGCCGGCCCAGCGGGTCGTAGGCGTTTTCGAGGGTGAGGAAGTCGCCGACCCGCCGGGTGAGTTCGCGGCCGGCGGCGTCGAAGGCGACGTCGACGTGGCGGCCGGAGGCGACCAGGCTGGTGCGGCGGCCCGCCGCGTCGTACGACCAGGTGCTCGTCGCACCGGTGGGTGTGATGCGCCCGTTGCGGCGCCCCAGTTCGTCGTAGGTGTACGTGAGCGTGCGGCCGTCGACGGTCTCGGACCGGATGAGGCCGTACCGGTCGCGCTCGATGGTCAGCCGGCTGCCGTCGGGGCCGGTGGCCTCGACCAGCCGGCCGATCGCGTCGTACGCGAAGGTCGTGACGCGTCCGGCGGCGTCCTTGCGGAGGATCTGGCCCAGGGCGTTGCGCTCGAAGACGGTGGTCCGGCCCAGGGCGTTGGTGCGGGCGGTCAGGCGGCCCGCGGCGTCGTGCCGGTAGCGGAGCGTGCGGCCGTCGAAGTCGGTCTCGGAGATCAGCCGGCCCGCCGCGTCATGCGTGTACGTCCAGGTCAGGCCCTGCGGGTTGGTGACCCTGGTGAGGCGCAGCTCGGTGTCGTGGGTGAACTCGTAGCGCACGCCGTCCGGGGTGGTGCGTGCGGTGAGCAGGTCGAAGTGGGTGTACTCGAAGCGGGTCTCGCCGCCCAGCGGATCGGTGTGGGCGGTGCAGTTGCCCTCGCCGTCGTAGGTCCACGACTCCCGGGTGCCGTCGGGAAGGATGCGCCGGGCCAGCTGGTTCTCGGGAGTCCACTCCATGCGGATGGTGGCGCCCGTGGGGTCGGTACGGGTGACGGGCCGGCCGAGGGCGTCGTGGGTCTGGCGGGTGACCGCGCCGAGCGGGTCGGTGATCTCCTGGGGCAGGCCGGCCGGGTTGCAGCGGATCGTGGTGACGTTGCCGAGCGGATCGGTGACCGAGGTGAGGCGGCCCGCCTCGTCATAGCCGAAGCGGGTGGTGTGGCCGGCCGGCGTGGTGACCGACGTGCGGTTGCCACGGGGGTCGTACGTGTACCGGGTGACGTTGCCGTCGGGGGTGCGGATGCCGACCGGCTGAGGGAACGCGCCGTACTCGGCGGTGGTCTCGGTGCCGTCGGGACGCACCACGGCGACGAGTCGCCCCGCGTCGTCGTAGCGGTGCACCACGGTGTGGCCGGTCGGGTCGGTGCGGCTGAGCAGCCGGTCGCGGAGGTCCCAGGTCTGGGTGGTGGTGTTGCCGAGCGGATCGGTGACGGCGACGATCTGGCCCAGCGGATTGGCACGGTAGACGGTGGCGTGGCCCAGGGAGTCGGTGTAGGTGACGGTGGTCGTGCCGTCGGGGTCCGGCCCCGCGTAAGAGATACGGGAGTTCAGGATGCCGTCGCTGCCGTGCGTGGCGGTGACCCGGCCGTGCTCGTCGTAGGTGTACGTGAAGGTGGTGCCGTTGCTGTCGTGCCAGCCGGTGACGCGGTGCGCGGTGTCGTAGGTGTAGCGGGTGGCCGCGTCGACGGCGTTGACGACCTCCACCAGGTCGCCGTCCTCGTCGTAGCGGTAGGCGCGCAGGCGCAACGGGCCGTCCTCGGTGAGGGCGTGCACGGAGGTGACCCGGCCGGTGTCCGCGTCGCAGACCGGCGTCAGCCGGTAACCGCCGGAGTGGGTGATCCCGGTCAGGAGACCGTTCGTGTCCCGTTCGAACGAGACGTGGTTGTGGTTGCGGTCCTCGACCTGGGCCAGCCACCAGACGTCCCTGATCGTTTCGGCCGGCTCGAAGGAGCGGGTGAGGCCGGTGTGCGGGTCCTGCACCACGAGGACGTACGAGCTGCCCTGGGAGACGTACGTCAGCGGCAGGCGTTCGCCCGCCACCGGGTCGACGCGATCACCGACGAGGTCCGGGGTGCGCGGGTAGTAGAGGCTGGAGCCGTCCTCACGGCGCCACCACACGCCGCCTGTCCGTGTATCCCGCTCCAGGCGCTCGTCGAGCGTGGACGCCCAGGACGGGCCGAAGGCGGTGCCGTGGGTGTATCCGGTGAGGTGCGTGCGGCGCAGGGTCAGCGGCAGCACGCCGGGCAGGTCGACGTCGGTCTGCGCCATGACCATCTGGCCGGTGGCCATGTCGATGGGGTCGCCGCAGGTCTCCTTGTCCGCCAGCGCGCGGGCCTGCCTGGAGCGTTCGGGCAGGTTCGGGTCGCGCTTGGCGTCCGCGTCGGTTTTGGGCCGGGTGCCCGCACCGGACCCGCCGTCCCCGTCCTTGCCGTCGCCGTGCTTGCCGACATCGATCCCCTTGGCCCGGTCACCGACGCCGCGGTCGTTGCCCTTGTGCAGCCGGGAGGCGGCCTTCACCCGCGCAGGCACGGTCTCCGTGATGTGCTTGGCGACCTTGTCCATGGCCTTGTCGGTGCCCTTGAGCGCGCCGTGCAGCACGCTGTCGAAAGCCTCCGTGAAGGGGTCGCGGCCCTTGCTCCGGCCGAACGCGGTGCGGGCGCGGTTCAGCGGTGAGGAGGCGGCCAGGCGCAGTTCCCCGCCGTGCTTCGACACCTTTCCGGCGCCGTCCTCGAACTCGAAGTGGTCGATCCGGGTCCGTTTCTGCGGACCGCCGCCGCTGTCACCGCCGCCCGCCGAGGCCAGCTGCATCCCGCCCTTGCCGCCGTGCCCGCCGTGGTCACCGCCACCGCCGTCGGCGGGCGGCATGGAGAACGCGCCTTCGGCCAGGTCGAGCACCATGTCCTCGACCATCGCCTCCAGTTTGGCGTTGACCGGCTCGGTGAGCTTGGCGAGCACCTCGTCGACGATCCGCTCCACGGCCTCGTCGATGATCCGCTTGACCACCTGGCGCATCGCCGCGACCTCGGCAGCGCCGATCAGCGCGGACAGCCCGCCGGTGACCACGGCGAGACCGGCCGAGATCCCGACCGAGGCGGCCATCACGCCCAGCTCGATCTCGGCCTTGCGCTTCATCCCGAAGATGATGTCGGCGAGGGTGTCACAGGCGTCCGCGAACAGCCGGGCGAGCTCGGGGAGCTTCTCCAGGTGGCTGCCCTTGACCTGATTCCAGTGCTTCTCCATGGCGTCGACGGCCCAGCCCTCGGAGGAGGACAGGATCCGGGAGAACGCCTTGTGCGCGTCGCCGCCGTGGCCCTCGAACTTGTCCGCGAAGTCCCGCATGGCTTCGGCCATCTCGCGGTAGTCGTCCTCGTCCACGTTCGGGAAGTTGATCCCGATGAACTCCAGGACCTCGTCGAGCCAGCCCGGAATCGTGTAACCCATGCGTGTCGTCCCCGTAGCGGTGATGCCGTCGAACTGTATGGGGGACGCCCGGAGCCGAGCCGCCGGTTGCGCCCGGCGCCCCGGCTGTGTGCGCTACGCCCGCTGTCCGCCCGAGACCGGCGAAGCCACGGCACCGAGGAAGTCGCCCCAGGCGGCGGGGGAGAGGGCGAGGCGGGGGCCGGCCTTGTCCTTGGAGTCACGGACGTGGATGGTGGCGGGGGTGAGGGCGACTTCGACGCAGTCGCCGGACCCGCTGCTGCTGTAGCTCGACTTGAACCAGGCCAGCTCGCTGGTGCTCATAGGTCTCCTCGCATGCGGTGCAGCAGGCTCACGGAGTCGGAGGGGGAGAGAGCCTGTGCTCGCATCCTGGCATACCTCCCTTGCAGCACGCTGACCACTTTCCGGTCCGAGATGAGCTGACCGCTCTGCTGTCCTTCGAGGTATCCGAACCATGTGTTGTCCGGAGTTTCCAGCAGTTGCAGAGGGCCGTGAAGTCCTGCGTGGTCGTGCCGCACCAGCGGCATGACCTGGATCTCTACGTTTCGAAGTGAGGCGACTTCCAGGATGTGATCGATGAGCCCGTGGGTCACCCTCGCGCCGCCGGTTCGGCGCAGGAAGACGTGTTCCTCGATGATGAAGCTGAACACGGTGTTCGGCCGGTGTCGTAACAGCTGCTGCCGGTCCGCGCGCGCCTGCCACTGCGCTTCGATCTGGTCGTCGCTCAGCGGCGGCAACTCATCATCGAACAACTGGCGTGCGTACGCTTCCGTCTGCAACAGCCCAGGAACCATGCGGCACTCGTAGGTGTTCAGCGAAATGGCCGTCCTCTCCATCTGTGCCCACCGCCGGAACCACGCGGCCAACCCCGGCTGACGCCCGAGGTGTTTCGCTGCCCTCCGCAGCACCCCGGTGTTTCCGGTTGCCTCCTCCGCCCCCTCCACGAACGCCGGGTCCGGCATGCGTCGGCCCAACTCGACGGACGCGACAGTGTGCTTGGAGAAGCCGACGCGGTCGCCAAGTTCCTCCCTGCTCAGCCCCGCGTGCTCGCGCAACGCCTGGACCATCGCGCCGAACGTCCGCATGCTGTCCGACGACTCGGGCTCGCCGCCCGTCCCCACCGCGACCTCGACCACCATCGGCCTCACCTCCCGCGCATATCGTCACGGCCAGTGACTGGTACTGTCCAGGCCGTGACCGCGTACGCTGCCCCTGCGTACGCGGCCCTCACCTGGTGAACAGCCCTTCCGCACCGCCACATTGGCCCCATGACCGCACCCTCCACCCCCCACGGGCCGATTACCGTACGTGTGTTCACCCAGCGCCTCAGTGCGACCCCGCGCGGTGCCCGCCTCGCCCGTCACCTCGCGCTGCACCAACTCGCCGCCTGGGGCGTGCCGTACGGCACCGACGCCTCCGACGCCGTCGCGGCGATCGTCGCCGAGCTGGCGGCGAACGCCGTGACCCACGGCCGTGTGCCCGGCCGGGACTTCGAGCTGCGGCTCGCGCTCGTGCCGGGAAGCGTGCGGATCGAGGTCGCCGACACGCGCACCCCGCAGCGCCCGCCCGGCCCCGGTGACGTACGGCCGCCGCACCCGCTCGCCGAGGCGGGGCGGGGCCTCGTGCTCGTGGACGCGCTGGCCGACCGCTGGGAGGTGCTGGAGCGCGCGCCGGGCAAGACCGTGCGCGCGGAGGTCGATCTGCCGGGATGGCTGCGTTTGTTCCGTGCGTGACGGGCGAGTTCGTGTGCGAACCGTTGACGGCGAAACCGTTCGATTCTACGGTCCCGTTCGCAGTGGCGATCGTTGTTCGAGATGTCGAAAATACGACCCGCAGAACGGGAGCACCCCCACATGAGCCGCACCCGCGCCACCCTCCTCGCCCTCCCCGCCGCCGCCCTCCTCGCCCTGGTCCCCTCCACGGCGTCGGCGTACCCGAACCCCGGCCACGTGACCGGGGCCACCGTCGTGCACGACCCGACGATGATCCGCACCCCGTCGGGCCAGTACCTGCTGTACGCCACCGGCGGCGGCATCGCGAACCGGACCTCCACCGACCGCACCGCCTTCCGGGCGGGCGCCGACGCGTTCTCCTCGCGGCCCGGCTGGTGGCCGGCCTACTCCTCCGTCCCGGAGGCCTGGGCGCCGGACATCTCGTACCAGGGCGGGAAGTACCTGATGTACTACTCCGTCTCGAAGTTCGGCTCCAACACCTCCGCGATCGGTCTCGCCACCTCCACCACCGGCCAGCCGGGCAGCTGGGCCGACCAGGGCATCGTCTACACCTCGAACGCGTCGAGCGACTACAACGCCATCGACCCGAACCTGTTCGTCGACGGCGACGGCAAGTGGTGGCTGTCCTTCGGCAGCTGGTGGAGCGGGATCAAGATGATCCAACTCAACCCCGGCACCGGGAAGCAGCTCTCGACCAACACCACCCGCTACTCCCTGGCCTCGCGGCCGACCGGCACCAAGGCCGTCGAGGCGCCGTTCATCGTCAAGCGGGGCGGCTACTACTACCTCTTCGCCTCGTACGACACCTGCTGCGCCGGCACCAGCTCCACGTACAAGGTGAAGGTCGGCCGCGCCACCTCCGTCACCGGGCCGTACGTCGACAAGAACGGCGTCTCCCTCATGAACAACGGCGGGACGCCGGTCCTGGAGTCGCACGGCAGCGTCATCGGGCCCGGCGGACAGTCGATCCTGAAGGACGTGGACGGCGACCTGATCGTCTACCACTACTACGACGGCAACGACAACGGCACGCCCAAGCTCGGCATCAACCTGCTGAACTGGAGCAGCGGCTGGCCCGTCGCCTACTGACCCGCCGCCCGGCCCATCCCGGGCGCGTTCGGCACGCCGCCGGGGGCGGGCCAGCCCGTCGCGGGGGCCGGGGTCAGGCCGTCGGTGCCGCGGACCTGGGCGGCGGTGAGGCCGCCGCGCGCGGGCACGCCGGGCGGCGTGGGACCCACCGGGGCCACCGGACCCATCGGGGCCACCGGAGCCACCGGAGCCGGGGCCGGGAAGGACGCCGGGGACGGGAACGGGGCCGGAGCGGGGGCCGGTGCCGGGGCCGGTGGTGAGGGCTGGGACACCGGAAGCGCGGCGGCCGGCGCGGAGAAGGGCATCGGCTCGGCCACGGGCATCGGCACGGGCACCGGCTCGGGCGCGCGCTCGGCCACGGGCAGCGGCTCGGGCACCGGCACGGGCATGGGCTGCGGCGCCGCGGGCCGGGCCGCCGCCGGCTG